>NZ_JBFAWG010000006.1:0-295812 GCF_040680215.1 Streptomyces sp. NPDC052107 | reverse complement strand
AGCTTGATCCGAAGGCCCCGGCACCCTCCCTTCCCCAGGGCGGGCGGCGGGGCCTTCGGCGTCGACCGGCGCCGCCCCCTCGGCTTTCCCCTCCGTATCAGAACCCCGTGAATCCCCCCCCGGGTCCCCTCCCGGGTTCTGATGACAGGTACGACACTCTGAACGCGGGAAGGGTTGCGCACATGTTCAAGATTTTTTGTGCACGTGTTTCACGAACCGCTCCGCCGTCTCCGCCAGCACCTCCCGGCCGTCCCGGGCCCACAGCTCCTCGTTGAAGAGTTCGACCTCGATCGGGCCGGTGTAGCCGGCGGCCTCCACATACCCCCGCCACTCGCGCATGTCGATCGCGCCGTCGCCGATCTGGCCCCGGCCGTTGAGGACACCCTCGGGCAACGGGGTGATCCAGTCGGCGAGTTGGAAGGTGTGGATACGGCCACCCGCGCCCGCTCTCGCGATCTGCGCCGGGGCCTGGTCGTCCCACCAGATGTGGTACGTGTCCACCGTCACCCCGACCTGGTGCGCGGGAAAGCGCTCGGCCAGGTCCAGGGCCTGGGCCAGCGTAGACACCACGCAGCGGTCGGCGGCGTACATGGGGTGCAGGGGCTCGACGGCCAGGCGGACGCCGTGGTCCTCGGCGTAGGGCGCGAGGTCGGCGAGAGCGTCGGCGATGCGTTCGCGGGCCGCCCGCAGGTCCTTGCCGCCGGGCGGGAGGCCGCCGGAGACCAGGACCAGGGTGTCGGTGCCGAGGGTGGCCGCCTCCTCGATCGCGCGCCGGTTGTCGTCCAGGGCGCGGGAACGCTCCTCCGGGTCGATCGCCGTGAAGAAGCCGCCCCGGCACAGGGTCGTCACCGTCAGGCCCGCCTCGCGGATCAGTTTCGCCGTCGCCTCGACGCCGTACTCCTGGACCGGCCCCCGCCACAGACCCAGCTGAGTGATTCCCAACCGGCCGCAGGCGTCCGCCAGTTCCGGCAATGACAGCTGCTTCACCGTCATCTGGTTGATGCTGAAACGCGCCAGATCGGTCATGGGGCCACCCCGTACAGCGACAGCAGGTTCTTCATCCGTTCCTCGGCGAGCTCGGGGTCCGGGAACAGGCCCAGGCCGTCGGCGAGTTCGTAGGCGCGGGCCAGGTGCGGGAGGGAGCGGGCCGACTGGAGGCCGCCGACCATCGTGAAGTGGGACTGGTGGCCCGCGAGCCAGGCCAGGAAGACCACGCCCGTCTTGTAGAAGCGGGTCGGGGTCTGGAAGAGGTGGCGGGACAGCTCGACCGTGGGGTCCAGCAGGCCCCGGAAGCCTGCCGTGTCGCCCGTGTCCAGGACCCGTACCGCCTCGGCCGCCAGCGGGCCCAGCGGGTCGAAGATGCCGAGCAGGGCGTGGCTGAAGCCCTGGTCGTCGCCCGCGATCAGCTCGGGGTAGTCGAAGTCGTCGCCGGTGTAGCAGCGGACGCCGCGGGGCAGGCGGCGGCGCAGGTCGATCTCCCGCTCGGCGTCCAGCAACGACACCTTGATGCCGTCCACCTTGTCCGGATGGGCGGCGATGACCTCAAGGAACGTCTCCGTCGCCGTGTCCAGGTCGGCCGCACCCCAGTAACCCTCCAGCGCCGGGTCGAACATCGGGCCCAGCCAGTGCAGGATCACCGGCTCGGCGGACTGGCGCAGGAGATGGCCGTAGATCTCCAGGTAGTCCTCGGGCCCGGAAGCCGCAGCGGCCAAGGCCCGCGACGCCATCAGGATCGGCTGGGCACCCGACTCCTCGACGACCGCGAGCTGTTCCTCGTAGGCCGTGCGGATCTCCGCCGGGGAACCGCCCGTGACCTGGTCGGTGCCGACCCCGCAGGCGATCAGGCCGCCCACGCCGCGAGCCTCCGCCGCCGACCGGCGGATCAGCTCGGCCGCGCCCGCCCAGTCCAGGCCCATCCCGCGCTGGGCGGTGTCCATCGCCTCGGCGACGCCGAGTCCGTGGGACCACAGGTGGCGGCGGAAGGCGAGGGTGGCGTCCCAGTCGACGGCGGCGGGCGAGTCGGGAGACACGTCCGCGTACGGGTCGGCCACGACGTGCGCCGCCGAGAACACCGTACGGGAGGTGAAGGGGGTGCCCGGCGTGATCGCCGGCGGCTCGGTGCGGGGCTCGTACGCCCGCAACCCGCCCTGGGCGTCGGGAAGTCGGATGGTCACAGCGCGATCTCCGGTACGTCGATCCGGCGGCCCTCGGTGGAGGACTTCAGGCCCAGCTCGGCGAGTTGGACGCCACGGGCGCCGGCCGCCAGGTCCCAGTGGTACGGCGCGTCGGCGTAGACGTGCTTGAGGAACAGCTCCCACTGGGCCTTGAAGCCGTTGTCGAATTCCCCGTTGTCCGGGACTTCCTGCCACTGGTCGCGGAAGACCTCGGTGGCTGGGATGTCCGGGTTCCAGACCGGCTTGGGGGTCGCCGACCGGTGCTGCACCCGGCAGTTCCTGAGTCCCGCCACCGCCGAGCCCTCGGTGCCGTCGACCTGGAACTCGACCAGTTCGTCGCGGTTGACGCGCACGGCCCAGGAGGAGTTGATCTGGGCGATCGCGCCGCCCTCCAGCTCGAAGATGCCGTAGGCGGCGTCGTCGGCGGTGGCGGCGTAGGGCTTGTCCTGTTCGTCCCAGCGCTGCGGGATGTGGGTGGTGGCGAGGGCCTGGACGGACTTCACGCGGCCGAACAGCTCGTGCAGGACGTATTCCCAGTGCGGGAACATGTCGACGACGATGCCACCGCCCTCCTCGGCGCGGTAGTTCCAGGAGGGGCGCTGGGCGGGCTGCCAGTCGCCCTCGAACACCCAGTAGCCGAACTCGCCCCGGACGGAGAGGATCCGGCCGAAGAAACCGCCGTCGATGAGCCGCTTCAGCTTCAGCAGGCCCGGCAGGAAGATCTTGTCCTGGACCACGCCGTGCTTGATGCCCTTGGCGTGGGCGAGGCGGGCCAGTTCGAGGGCGCCGTCCAGGCCGGTGGCCGTGGGTTTCTCGGTGTAGATGTGCTTTCCGGCGGCGATCGCCTTCCTGATGGCCTCCTCGCGGGCGGAGGTGACCTGGGAGTCGAAGTAGATGTCGACGCTGTCGTCCGCGAGGACCGCGTCCACGTCCGTCGAGACATGGTCGAGGCCGTGGCGGTCGGCGATCTCGCGCAGGGCGTGCTCGCGGCGGCCCAGCAGGATCGGCTCGGGCCACAGCACGGTGCCGTCGCCGAGGTCGAGGCCGCCCTGGTCCCGCAGGGCGAGGATCGACCGAACGAGGTGCTGGCGGTAGCCCATGCGCCCGGTCACGCCGTTCATGGCGATTCGCACCGTCTTGCGTGTCACGTGAGTCCCCTCTGTCAACACAGGCAGCAAGCGCTTTCTACAGTGAGAAGCTAGCCTCTGGACGGTGGTCCGTACAAGACCGTGTCCCCTTCGAGTTGTTCGAGGGGGCGAACAACCGGGGGTCATGGCTTTAAGGTCTGCTCGACAGATTCTCGGAACCAGCGGCAGGACCTGGCTGTCTACGAGGGCGTACGACACGATGCGCGACCGGAGGACGACGAGATGACGGTGACCCTGGCGGATGTGGCGGCCCGCGCCCAGGTCTCACCCGCGACGGTGTCGCGCGTGCTGAACGGCAACTACCCGGTGGCCACCTCCACGCGCGAGCGTGTGCTGCGGGCGGTGGACGAGCTGGACTACGTCCTCAACGGCCCGGCGAGCGCCCTCGCGGCCGCCACCTCCGACCTGGTCGGCATCCTCGTCAACGACATCGCCGACCCCTTCTTCGGGATAATGGCGAGCGCGATCCAGGCCGAGATCGGGGGCGTCGGGGGTGGCCGGGCGGGCGGTGAGCGGCTCGCGGTGGTCTGCAACACGGGCGGCTCACCGGAGCGTGAGCTGACCTACCTGACCCTGCTGCAGCGGCAGCGGGCGGCTGCCGTGGTGCTGACCGGCGGGGCCGTGGAGGACGCGCCGCACGCGGCGGCGGTCGCGGCGAAGCTGCGCAAGCTCGCCGAGGCCGGGACGCGGGTGGTGCTGTGCGGGCGGCCGCCGGCGCCGGACACCGAGGCCGTGGCGCTCACCTTCGACAACCGGGGCGGCGCACGCCGGCTGACCGAGCATCTGCTCGGCCTCGGCCACCGCCGGCTCGGCTACATTGCGGGCCCCGAGGAGCGTACGACGACCCGGCACCGGCTGGAGGGCCACCGGGAGGCGCTGGCCGCGGCGGGTGCGGCGGAGGACCCGCGCTGGACGGTGCACGGCCGCTACGACCGGCAGTCCGGGTACGAGGCGACGCTGGAGCTGCTGCGCCGTGATCCGTCTCTGACCGCCGTGGTCGCAGCGAACGACTCCGTCGCGCTCGGGGCGTGTGCGGCGCTGCGGGACTCCGGGCTGCGGATTCCGGACGACGTGTCGGTCGCCGGGTTCGACGATCTGCCGTTCAGTGTGGATGCGGTGCCCGCGCTGACGACCGTGCGGTTGCCGCTCGCGGAGGCGGGGGCCAGGGCCGGGCGCATCGCCATGGGGCGGGAGGAGGCGCCCCCCGGAGGAATCGCGACCGTCCGGGGGGAGCTGATGGTGCGGGGGTCTTCGGGGGTGCCCCGGTCAGCCGGGAAGTGACCTTCCCAGCAGCGGCATCGGTGCCTCGCCCCTCCTGCGGTCCCGGTACCAGCGCTTGCCGGTGTCGTAGGCCCGGCGGGCCTTGCGTACGGCGGAGATCTGGGTGGCGAGGTGGACCTGGTAGCGCCAGGGGGTCTGGTGGCCCTGGCGTACCGACATGGCGTAGGCGAAGGAGACCGGGTCGCGGTCCAGGTAGTCGTCGAGCTGCTCGAACCAGGCCATGCTGGAGCGCGCTCCGGCCTGTACGCCGTGCATCTCGGCGCGGCGGTGCTGGTCGTACTCGCGCAGCGCCACCCGCGGATCCGGGAAG
Source organism: Streptomyces sp. NPDC052107 (assembly GCF_040680215.1). NCBI lineage: Bacteria > Bacillati > Actinomycetota > Actinomycetes > Kitasatosporales > Streptomycetaceae > Streptomyces > Streptomyces sp. NPDC052107. Next base: position 290,899 of record NZ_JBFAWG010000006.1, on the reverse strand, counting down.
TGGGAGAGGCTGTGGGCCAGTACGATCGCGTCGATCATCGCGAGCCGGGTTCCGGACCCGAGCGTGAAGTGGGTGGTGTGCGCGGCGTCGCCGGCCAGGACGACATTGCCGTCGACCCAGGTCCGGTTGCTGATGTGCTGGAAGCGCTGCCACTTCGCCGGTTCGCCGCGTGATCTGCTGATCAGGGAGTGGCCGTCGAGCGCGCGGTGGAAGATCTTCTCCAGCAGGGGCATGGCCTCCTCGGGTTCGAGCGTGTCGAGGCCGAGGCCCTGCCAGGTCTGCGGTGAGCACTCCACGATGCAGGTGCTGATCCCGTGGAACGACGGATAGGCGTGGAACCAGATCCAGCCGGCCGGGGTCTCCTCGAAGCAGAACACGAAGCTGTCGAACTGCCGGTCCGTGCCGAGCCAGATGTAGGGGTTGCGGCCGGTCTCCACGTGGGTGCCGAAGTGCTCGGCGCGGCTCTGCCGGATCCGGCTGCCCGCGCCGTCGGCGGCCACGATCAGGTCGGCCTCGGGCAGGTCGGCGGGGTCGGCGAGCTTCTCCCCGTGCCGGACGTCGACGCCGAGTGCCTTCGCGCGCCGGGTGAGGACCTCCAGCAGGGCCGCGCGGCCCATGCTGTAGCCGTAGCCGCCGAAGTACGCCGTGCCGTCGTGCCGGCTGCCGTGCAGACGGATCTCCTGGTCCTGCCAGAGCACGGAACCGGCGCTCACCGCCCGTGCGCTCTCGGGGTCGTTGTGATGCAGGATGTCCAGCAGATCGTTCCAGTACACGACACCCCAGCCGTACGTCGCCTCCGGCGGGTCCCGCTCGATCACGGTGATCTCGTGACCGGCGTCCCGCAGCTTCGCGGAGATCGCGAAGTACAGCCCGGCCGGGCCTCCGCCCACGCAAACGATCCTCATCCGGTCCTACCTCCGTTGTCACGGCCACACCGGAACATCGCTTCTGTTACGTGTTCCGGCATATGGATCCGGGTGCCCGTGGGGTCGGGCACCCGGATCCACCCTTGGTTTGTCAGGGGGTGTCGGTCAGTGCTGACGGTCAGCAGCCCCAGCCGCCGCCCCAGCCCCAGCCGCCGCCCCAGCCCCAGCCGCCCCAGCCCCAGCCCCAGCCGCCGCCCCAGCCCCAGCCCCAGCCGCCGCCGCCCCAGCCCCAGCCCCAGCCGTCGCCGTGGTACGTGGCGACCTGCGCGGGAGCGGACGCGGGAGCAGAGGAGGTGGCAGCCTGGGCCGCTCCGGCTCCGGCCGCGATGGCCAGGATCGGTGCCGAGCAGACCGCGATGGCCACTCTCTTCATCCGGGTGGTGTGTGCTGCGCGCATGATGAGCCCCTCTCCGGAGGGTGTCGTTGACTTGCCGGGCGGCCTCGGGCCGTCCGTTGCGCTCCCTTGCCTGCGCGTCGTTCGGAGCGCCGCCCGCCGCCACGCGATAAGCGCTCTCGCGGCGAACTGCCACGTCCGTTATAAAACGGACATAAGTGGCGTTCTTCATCAAAGCTACGACGAGGTCGCGACGTAGTCAAAAGCAGGACTCCGCACCAGGCCTAAAGAACAGGCAAAGGCGGACCGGGTCCGGAGAGCCAACACCCGTGCACCCCGGCACATTTGGTACGCCGCCGAGCCGAACCGTGGACGCGGGCGGGCGGTGAGCCTAGGCTCTGAGGGACGGTATCTCTGACTAAGTCAAACATCCCGGGGGGCGACATGACCGTCCAGGACGTCCGCGCCTTCAACCGCTTCTACACGGGCGTCATCGGCGCCCTCGACTACGGCCGCCATCTCTACGCCCCGTACACCCTCACCGAATCCCGTGTGCTGTACGAACTCGCCCAGGTCCCGCACCTGGACGCGGTCGATCTGCGCACCCTGCTCGGCCTGGACGCCGGGTATCTGAGCCGGATCCTGAACAAGTTCGAGGACGCCGGGCTGATCGAGCGCGCCCCCTCGCAGAGCGATCCGCGCCGGCGCCGGGTGCGGCTCACCGCGCAGGGCCGGGAGGCCGCCGCACTGCTCGACGAGCGGGCCCGGGAGACGGTCGGGGCCATGCTCCACACCGTGGCCCCGGCCGACCGGCCGCGGCTGGCGCAGGCCATGCGGACCATCCAGGAGGTCCTCGGCGAGGGCGGGGCCCGGTCCGGCGAGGTCGTGCTGCGCGAGCCGCGCCCCGGCGACCTCGGCTGGATCGTGCAGCGCAACGCGGCCCTGTACGCGGCCGAGTACGGCTGGAACGCCGACTACGAGGGGCTGGTCGCCCGGATCGTCGCCGACTTCGCGCAGGACCACGACCCGCATCTGGAGCGGGTGTGGATCGCCGAGCAGGCAGGGCGCCCGGTGGGCTGTGTGATGTGCGTACGGGACGACGCACCCGGTACCGCGCGGCTGCGGCTGCTGCTCGTCGAGCCGGAGACACGCGGGCACGGCATCGGCGACCGGCTGGTGCGGGCCGTGATCGACTTCGCGCGCGGGGTCGGCTACCGCGACCTGGTGCTGTGGACCAACGACGTACTCGGCGGAGCCCGCCGGATCTACCAGCGGCACGGGTTCGTCCTAGTCGCGGAGAAACCGCACCGCTCCTTCGGCAAGGATCTCGTGGGCCAGGACTGGCGACTGGATCTGCACGAATCGGGCGAATGACGAGTCACGTATCAGGCGAATGACGAGTAGGGTCCGGCTCATGAAGCTGGCGTTCTCCACTCTCGGTGTCCCCGGCCTGCCCGTCCCTGAGGTCCTGGCGCTCGCGACCGCGCACGGCTACCACGGCGTCGAACTGCGCGCCCACCCCGAGGAGCCGGTCCATCCCGGCCTCTCCACCGCCGAACGCGCCGCAACCGCGGCCCGTTTCAAGGAGGCCGGGGTCGAGGCGCTGGGCCTCGCCGGGTACGCGCGTGTCGCCGCGCCCGGTGACGACGCACCCGTACTGGCGGAGATCCGGGACCTCCTCCACCTCGCCCACGACCTGGGCGCGCCCTACGTCCGGGTCTTCCCCGGCGCCGACCCCGACCGCCCCCTGGCGGAGTCCGACGCCCTGGCCGCCCGGCGGCTCGGCACCGCGGCGGAGGACGCCGCCGCGCTGGGGGTGCGGATCCTGCTGGAGACGCATGACTCGCATCGCACCGGTGCCGACGCCATCCGGGTGCTGGGCCCGGTCGGACACCGGCAGGTGGGTGCGCTGTGGGACGTCATGCACACCTGGCTGGGCGGCGAGCAGCCCGCCGACACCTACGCGGCGCTCGCACCGCATCTGGGGTATGTGCAGGTCAAGGACATCGCGTCGGCCCAGGACACCACACCGCTGCCGCTCGGCTCCGGGGTGCTTCCGCTCACCGAGTGCGTGGATGTGCTGTGCCGGCGTGGGTGGGACGGATGGCTGTGCTGGGAGTACGAGAAGCGGTGGTACGAGTCGGCTGCACCACTTGCGGGGTTGTTGGGTGCCGGGCGGGAGCATTTGCTGCGCTTGCTGGGTGAGGCGGCGTAGGTTCACCGCGGCTACGAGCTCGGGGCTGTGCGTCGTCGCCGGGTGCGGGTTCGTTGTGGCTGGTCGCGCCCACGCGGCGGACCCGCGACAAACACAGCCCCGCGCCCCTTGGGGAATCGCCGCACAGCCCGCCAATTCGCCGGCCGACGCCTCGCTGCCCGGTTAGCCTCCCCCGGTGATACAGCCGCTCATCGACCTACGCCCCCTGCGCACCTCCCCCCTCTTCCGGCGGCTGCTGGTCGGGCGGACCGTGTCCACACTCGGTGGGTTCATGACCATGGTGACGGTCATGTACCAGGTGTGGGACATGACCCGCAGCACGGCGTGGACCGGTGCGGTCGGGCTCGCACAGGCGTTGCCGCTGGTGGCGTTCGGGCTGTTCGCGGGCGCCTGGGTGGACCGGGCGGACCGGCGGCGGATCTATCTGACGGCGACCGTGGGCCAGGCGGCCTGTTCCGTGCTGCTGGCCGTGCAGGGCTTCACCGGGCATGTCCCGGTGGCTGCCGTCCTCGCCCTGGTCGCCGCGCAGTCGGCGTTCGGCGCGCTCGGCGCCCCGGCGGCCGGGGTCTTCGTGCCGCGGCTGCTGCCGAAGGACCAGGTGGCCGCCGGTCTGGTCCTGAACCAGGTCACCGGCCAGTCGATGATGCTCCTCGGCCCGGCCCTGGCCGGTGTGCTGCTGGGCTGGCTGGGCATCGGCACCTGCTATCTGCTGGACGCCCTCAGCTTCGGCGTCAGCTTCTACGGCGCCTTCGGGCTGCCCGCGCTGCCGCCGCAGGGCGAGCCGTCGCGGGCGGGCCTGCACGGGGTGCTGGACGGGCTGCGGTTCCTGGCCGGACACCGGGTGGTGCGGGGCGCGCTGATCACCGACCTCGCCGCGACCGTGCTGTCCTTCCCGGTGAGTCTGTTCCCGCTGGTCAACGCCGAGCGGTTCGGCGACGACCCACGCACGCTCGGCCTGTTCCTGTCGGCCCTGGCGGTGGGAGGCGTCACGGCCACCGCGCTGTCGGGCGCGGTGACCCGGCTCGGCCGGCCGGGTCCGGTCATGCTGGGGGCGGCGGCCGTCTGGGGTGCCGCGCTGGTCCTCTTCGGGCTGACGACCAACCCCTTGCTGGGACTCGCCCTGCTCGCCGTCGCGGGCGCCGGGGACGCCATCTCGGTCGTCTCCCGGTCCACGATCGTGCAGACCCGCACCCCGGACGCGCTGCTCGGCCGGGTCACGGCGGCCGAGCAGATCGTCGGTCAGGCGGGCCCCAGCCTCGGCAATGTGCGCGGCGGCCTGGTCGCCGGCTGGGCCGGCGGCGCGACCTCACTGATCACCGGCGGCCTGCTGTGTCTGCTGGCGGTGGGGGCGGTCGCCGCGACGGCACCGGAGCTGCGGGACGGGGCGCCGGGCGCGGCCGAGGCGCCGGCCCCGGCCACCGAATCCCCCTGAGACCTTCCTGAGGGCCTCGGAACAGCCTTCTGAGGGCCTCTCAGACGGACAGCGTCGGGCGTGCCGTCAGCGGTGTGGTGCCGGTCAGGCACCAGTCCAGGACCGCCGGCCAGGGGCCGTACCCGGCGTCGAGGTCGAGGTGGGCGGCGCCGGGGACGATGTCGGCGGGGAGACCGAGCGGTTCGGCGTAGAGGCGGTTCGCGCCCTCGGGGCAGTACGGGTCGTCGGTGCCCGCGACCAGCCGGGCCGGGCCGGGAAGCGGGGTGTCGAGGGCGGGCGGCGCGAAGGCGGAGACCTCCGGGAACCCGGCGAGGACGGCCGGGGACGGCGGCGCGACGAGCAGCACCCGGTCCGCGTACCGCAGTTGCTTCAGGCCCCGCGCGGCGGCGTGCAGCCACAGCACGGCGGACAGGCTGTGGGCGACCACGACCCGCTCGCCCGAGTCGTCCAACTCCTCCAGGTGACGGCCGAGTTCGCCGAGCCACACCTCCAGGTCGGGGTCGTCCGCCTCGGGCAGCTGCGGATACGTGACCCGGTGGCCCAGGCCGGTGAGGCGGCCGGCGAGCCAGTGCTGCCAGTGACCCTCGGGGCGGTGGTTCTGCCAGCCGTGCAGGATGAGGTACGAGCGCGTCGTCATGTCGCCGATGATCTCCGAGCCCCTCCCCACGGTCCAGTCACCCTGGGCACCCCTGACGCAACTCCCCCTGGTGTGAGTCCAGTTGCTCCGATAGCTTCCGGCGCACATGTGTCTCACAACAGTCACACAGGGGAGAGTGCGCATGCGCAAGGCGCTCAGATGGCTGCTGGCGCTCGCCGTGTTCATAGGCACGCTGAGCACGGCGGGCGCGGCCACCGCCGCCCAGTCCGGACCCACCGACATCAAGGACCGACTGCTCGCCATACCGGGCATGAGCCTGATCCAGGAGAAGCCGTACCCCGGCTACCGCTACTTCGTCCTGAACTACACCCAGCCGATCGACCACCGCCACCCCGACCGCGGCACCTTCCAGCAGCGCATCACCGTGCTGCACAAGGACACCAGCCGCCCGACGGTCTTCTACACCGGCGGCTACAACGTCTCCACGACGCCCTCGCGCCGCGAGCCCACCCAGATCGTGGACGGCAACCAGGTCTCCCTGGAGTACCGCTTCTTCACTCCGTCCCGCCCCGACCCGGCCGACTGGTCCACGCTCGACATCTGGCAGGCGGCCAGCGACCAGCACCGCGTGTTCGAGGCACTCAAGCCGGTCTACGGCGGCCACTGGATCGCCACCGGCGGCTCCAAGGGCGGTATGACGGCGACGTACTACGAGCGTTTCTACCCGCGTGACATGGACGGCGTCGTCGCCTACGTCGCCCCCAACGACGTGGTGAACAGCGAGGACTCGGCCTACGACCGCTTCTTCGCCGGCGTCGGCACCAAGGAGTGCCGGGACCGGTTGAACGCCGTCCAGCGGGAGGCACTGGTGCGCCGGGAGCCGCTGGAGAAGCGGTACGCGCAGTACGCCGCCGACAACGGTTACACCTTCGGCACCATCGGCGGCCTGGACAAGGCCTACGAGGCGGTCGTCCTCGACTACGTCTGGGGCTTCTGGCAGTACAGCCTGCTGGAGGACTGCGACACCGTCCCGGCGCACGCGGCCACCGCGAGCGACGACGAGATCTGGAACTCGGTCGACACCATCTCCGGTTTCTCCGCCTACACCGACCAGGGCCTCGAGCCGTACACGCCGTACTACTACCAGGCGGCCACCCAGCTGGGCGCGCCGACCATCCATTTCCCGTACATCGAGCGGAAGCTGATCCACTACGGCTACCAGCCGCCGCGCAACTTCGTGCCCCGCTCCATCCCGATGCGCTTCCAGCCACAGGCGATGCGGGACGTGGACACATGGGTGCGGCACCACGCGACGCACATGCTGTTCGTCTACGGCCAGAACGACCCCTGGGGCTCGGAGCGCTTCCGGCTCGGCACGGGCGCCCGTGACGCGTACGTCTTCACGGCGCCCGGTATGAACCACGGCGCGAATGTCGCGGGCCTGGTCCCCGGCCAGAAGGCTCTCGCCACGGCTCGCATCCTGCAGTGGGCCGGGGTTTCCTCCGCCGACGTCGCCAAGGCCGAACCCCTGGCCGCGTTCGACGCCAAGCTGGACGTCCAAGATCCTGAGCGCGAACCCGCGCTGCGGCCGTAGGGACGCGCCGACAGCCGTCGCCCGTTCTTTCACAGCCGCCGCGCGCAGCCCACCGGCCTGGTACCGCCCAGCTGGACGTACAACGCCGTCGCCGCCGGGCAGTCCGTGCGGTCGGGGACGGCCTTCGTGATGCGGTACTCGGGTTTTCGGCGGGCCGAGCCGTCGCACGCCGTCTCGCGGACCTGGCCCTTGCCGGAGGCGTACACGCAGTCGCCGGGGATCGTGCGAGGGCCGCCCCCGCCGCCGGGGTCGCCGGGGTGCGGGGGCTCCAGGTCGCGCATGCAGGCGTAGCCCTGGGGGAACGCGCCGTCGCCGTCCTCGTCGGCGGCCGCGGACTGGGCGCTGATGTGCAGCACGAAGTCGGTCGTCGGCGGGCACAGGGGGCCGTCGGCGGTCGCGCCGTCGTAGCGGGCGACGACCCTGGCCGCCGCCCGCTCGCTCGCGCAGGGCACCTCGGTGAAGCTGGTCGTGCCGAAGGAACTGCACTCGCCGACCGCGAGGAACTCGGCGCCGTATCCGCCGCTCGTGGCCGGGGTGGGGCGGGCGTCGCCGACGGGGGCGCCCGCCGTGCCCCGGCAGCCGGACAGCAGCAGGGCGGCCGGCAGCAGGCAGGCGAGGCACGCGGCCCTCACGGCACCTCTCCCACGCATGGCAACCCCCCTGACACCCCGGTCCAGCGTGGCCCTTGGCGGCGCGGCCACGCCAGACATCAGGGAGGGTTTCCCCCCGTTGGGGGTATTGCGCCCGGTGTGTGGCGTACGGCTAGTACGTCAGCCCGTACCCGATCGGGTACAGCACCTGCGTGGGGTCGTCGGCCCGCTGCACCGGCACCGGCAGCTTGCCGCGCGGAGCCACGCCGCCGGCGATCACCCGTGCGGCGGCGCGCACTTCGACGTCCGCCCAGCCGTAGGAGGCCAGGCAGGCCTTGACGGAGGGGAACCGGGCCACGTCGTAGGGGTTGCGGACGGCGAGGGCCGCCAGGCGCTTGCCCGTGGCCAGGAGCTGTTCCACCAGCGTGCGTTGGGCGTTGTCCGCCGTCACGTTGTAGGTCGCGACGACCACCGCGTCCGCGTCCTGCGCGGCCTTGACCGCCTGGGCGATGACCGCGGCGGAGGGTGCGGTGCCGGTGGACAGGGCCGTGGCGGTGAAGCCCAGCTCGGTGAGGGCGGCGGCCAGCACGCCGGTGGGCGGGCCGGTGGTGCCGGAGGGCGAGGCCGGGTCCGCGCCGACGACGAGGAGGCGGGGCTCGGTGCGGGAGGAGAAGGGGAGGGTGTGGTCCTCGTTGACCAGGAGGGTCGTGGTGCGCTCGGCGATCCTGTCGGCGGCGGCCAGGTGCGCCTCGGTGCCCACCGTGCCCTCGATGCTCGTCCGACCGGCCCGCCGGTCGGCGAAGAGGCCGAGCCGGGCCTTCAGGCGCAGGATGCGCAGGATCGATTCGTCGAGGCGGGCCTCGGTCAGCTCGCCGTTCTGGACGGCCTTCAGTACGGCGTTCCAGGCCACGTCGAGGCTCGGCGGGTTGAGCAGCTGGTCCACTCCGGCCTTCAGCGCGAGCACCGGCACCCGGTCGTCGCCGTACTTGGTGCGGACGCCCTCCATGCCGAGGGAGTCGGTGATCACGACCCCGTCGTAGCCGAGTTCGCCACGCAGGATGCCGCTGAGGATCGGGGGGGAGAGGGTGGCCGGGTCGCCGGAGTCGTCCAGGGCCGGGAACTGGATGTGCGCGGTCATGATGGAGTCGATGCCCGCGGCGATCGCGGCCCGGAAGGGTACGGCGTCCAGCTTCTCCCACAGGTCCCGGCTGTGCGTGATGACCGGGAAGCCGGTGTGGCTGTCGGTTGCGGTGTCGCCGTGACCGGGGAAGTGCTTGGCAGTCGCCGCGATCCGGGACGCCTGATAGCCCGTCACCTCGGCGGCCACCAGTGCGCCGACCGCGTCCGGGTCGGCGCCGAAGGACCGTACGCCGATGACCGGGTTGGCCGGGTTGACGTTGACGTCGGCGTCCGGGGAGTAGTCCTGGTTGATGCCGATCGCGCGCAGCTCGGCGCCGGAGATCCGGCCGAGGGTGTGCGCGTCGGCGCGGGAGCCGCCGGCGCCGATCGCCATGGCGCCGGGGAAGAGGGTGGCGGGCTTGCCGACCCGGCAGACCGCGCCGTGTTCCTGGTCGGTGGCGATGAGCACCGGCAGGCCGCGCGGCTGGTCCAGGGAGGCTTTCTGGATGCCGTCGGAGAGGTCGGCGATCTGGTGCGGGTCGCGGGTGTTGTGGGCCCAGGCGAAGTAGATGATCCCGCCGACGCGGTACTTGGCGATCAGCTCGGCGGCCGTGCGGACGCCGATCTCCTTGAGGTTGGCGTCGATGTCGGCCTGGTCGGGGGCGGTGGCGGAGTGGCCGTAGACCCGCATCACGAAGAGCTGGCCGACCTTCTCCTCCAGCGTCATCCGGGAGACCAGGGCGCGCAGCCGGCGGTCGTCGCCGGGCGTGGCGGCGCGCGCGGCCGTCGGTACGGTCAGCGCGGCGGTGAGGCCCGCGGTCGCGGCGAGGACGGCGCGTCTGGAGGGTCTTGCGGTGTGTCCGGTGCTTGCTGTGCTTCCCGTGCTGGTGTCGCTTCCCGTGCTGGTGTCGGGCACGTGCGCTCCTTCCAGAGGAGTACCGCTGAAGGAAACTTCCGAGGAGTCACCAATATCCGGGAAGTTTCTTTCCGTCAAGGGACTGCACAGTAACCTCGCAGGGGGCCGCCACCGGCGCGGCGGAGGGGGGCGCGCCGATGGCGGCGGGCGGCCGGCCGTGCCGCGGCGAAGAGGGTGGGTCGGCGTTCGCGGCCAGTCGCGAGGGCCGACGCCACGGCACGGAAGACTCGTCCGGCAACCTGCGCGTTGGACGAGTTCGGCGCGCGCCGGGTTCCTCCGGCCGGGCGCGCGTGCCGGTGGCGACCGGCCCCGACCGGATCGAGATCCGGCCCGGCACGCCCGCGCCCGGCACCGGGATCAGGACCTTCGGGGACCACCGCATCGTGATGTCCTTCGCGGTGACCGGCCTGCGCACCCCCGGCCTGTCGTACGACGACCCCGGCTGCGTCCGCAAGACGTTCCCGGGGTTCCACGAGGCGTTCGCGAGGCTCCCGGAAGCGGGCTGACCGCGCGGGCCCTCAGCAGAGAATCCACCCCGAGCTGACCGACCCCTGGGGCCCCACCGCGCCCTTGATCCACACGCAGCGGTGGCCGGCGTGGACCGTCACCGGCCCCGCGTGGTGCCGGTAGACGCCCTTGTCGACGACCGGGCGGTTGCCGCGGGCCTGGACGCTGACGGACATCGTCCGGGCGGATCCGGGATGCCGGGCGACGGTGATGGCGCACACGTACCCGTCGTGCTTGTAGACGTGGGTGACCCCGCTGCTGAACGGCAGGGTCCGCACCTCGTGCCCGGCACAGCCGCCGACCGTGCCCGCCTGCGCGGTGCCGGACGTCACCAGGGCGAGCGCCCCGCTCGCCGCCAACACGGCCGCACCGAGCGCCAGGCGCCGGCGTATCCCACCACTGTCCACTTCGATCCTCCCCGTACCACGGTCGTGCTCCCCCGGCTTCCGTACTGATGTACGGACGCACGACGTATGCCGGATGGTTGCACGGCCGTCAGCGACGCGCGTCGAGGGGGTGCGCCGGGAGAGGCCGACGGGTCGTCAGCGGGACGCGGTGACCGGCTCCTCCGGTTCGGGGCGGCCGACGAAGGTGCGCCACAGTTCGGCGTACCGGCCTTCGAGGGTGAGGAGTTCGTCGTGGGTGCCGTCCTCCGCGACCCGGCCGTGGTCCATCACCACCACCCGGTCCGCGCGGGCCGCCGTGGTCAGCCGGTGGGCGACCACCAGCGTGGTACGCCGCCCCGCCAGACGGTCGGTGGCCTGGTTGACCTGGGCCTCCGTGGCCAGGTCCAACGCGGCCGTGGCCTCGTCGAGGAGCAGGATGTCGGGGTCGACCAGTTCGGCGCGGGCGAGCGCGATCAGCTGGCGCTGGCCGGCCGAGAGATTGCGGCCGCGCTCGGCGACCTCGTGCAGATAGCCGCCTTCCAGCGTGGCGATCATCTCGTGCGCGCCGACCGCCCGCGCCGCCGCCTCCACCTCGGAGTCGGTGGCGTCCGGGCGGCCGTAGGCGATGGCGTCCCGGATCGTGCCGGGGAACAGGTACGCCTCCTGCGGGACGACTCCCAGCCGGTGCCGGTACGAGGTCAGGTCCAGGGCGCGCAGATCCGTGCCGTCGACCGTGACCCGCCCCGCGGTGGGGTCGTAGAACCGCGCGACCAGCTTGACGAGGGTCGACTTGCCGGCGCCCGTCTCGCCGACGAAGGCCACCGTCTGCCCGGCGGGGATCGTCAACTCGACGCCGACGAGCGCCTCTTCGTCGTCGCCATAGGCGAAGTGCACGCCCTCGAAGGCGATGTCCCCGCGCAGGGACAGCACTTCCCGGGGCTCGTCCGCCGACTTCGTGGACGTCGGCTCGCGCAGCAGCTCCTGGATGCGGCCCAGGGAGACGGTGGCCTGCTGGTAGCCGTCGAAGACCTGGGACAGCTGCTGGACCGGCGCGAAGAACAGGTCGATGTAGAGCAGGTAGGCGACCAGGGCACCGGCCGTCAGGGTGGCGCCCTCCACCCGGCCCGCGCCCGCGATCAGCACCGAGGCCGCCGCGACCGACGACAGGAGCTGCACGAACGGGAAGTAGACGGAGATCAGCCACTGGCCGCGGATGCGGGCCCGCCGGTAGCTGTCGCTGCGCTCGGCGAACCGCCGCCCGCCGTCCCGCTCGCGCCGGAAGGCCTGCACGATCCGCAGCCCGGCGACCGACTCCTGCAGGTCGGCGTTGACCACCGAGACGCGCTCACGGGCGAGTTCGTACGCCTTCACGCTCGCCCGGCGGAAGAAGAAGGTCGCGACGATCAGCGGGGGCAGCGTCGCGAAGACCACCAGGGCGAGCTGGAGGTCGATCACCAGCAGGGCGACCATGATGCCGAAGAAGGTGACGACCGAGACGAACGCCGTGACCAGACCCGTCTGCAGGAACGTCGACAAGGCATCGACGTCGGTCGTCATGCGGGTCATGATCCGGCCGGTCAGCTCGCGCTCGTAGTAGTCGAGCCCGAGCCGCTGGAGCTGGGCGAAGATCTTCAGCCGCAGCGTGTACAGCACCCGCTCGCCGGTACGGCCCGTCATCCGGGTCTCGCCGATCTGCGCGGCCCACTGGACGAGGACGGTGAGGAGGGCCAGCAGGGACGCGGACCAGATGGCCCCGATGGCCATCTTCGTCACACCCGAGTCGATGCCGTGCCGGATCAGCACCGGCAGCAGCAGGCCCGCGCCCGCGTCCAGGGCGACCAGCAGCAGGCTGAGCAGCAGGGGCAGGCCGAAGCCGCGCAGCAGGCGGCGCAGGCCGTAGGAGTCCTCCGGCAGGACCGCCCGGGCCTCGTCGATGCCGGGGGTGTCGGTGGCCGGGGGCAGCGCCTCCACCTGGGCGAGGAGTTCGGGGGTGGCCGGGGTACCGGAGAGCGCCTGGTCCTTCGGTTCCCGGTCGCCGGTCCACAGCCTGGGGGTCACACCCCGCTCTGCGTCGAACTCGGCGTCCAGCTCCTCGCGGACCGAGGTGTCCTCCTGGGGCAGGGCGGGCCCGGTGTGGCCCGGGGAGACTCCGCCCAGCTCGTCCGGGTCGGTGAGCAGCCGGCGGTAGAGGGCGGACCGCTCCTGGAGTTCCTCGTGGGTGCCGAGGTCGGCGAGCCGGCCGCCGTCGAGGACGGCGATGCGGTCGGCGAGGTTGAGGGTGGAGCGGCGGTGCGCGATGAGCAGGGTGGTACGGCCCTCCATGACGTGCTTGAGGGCCTCGTGGATCTCGTGTTCCACGCGGGCGTCGACGGCGGAGGTGGCGTCGTCGAGGACGAGCAGCCGCGGGTCGGTGAGCAGGGCGCGGGCGAGCGCGACGCGCTGGCGCTGGCCGCCGGAGAGGGTCAGGCCCTGCTCGCCGACCTTGGTGTCGTAGCCCGCGGGCAGCTCGGCGATGAAACGGTCCGCCTGGGCGGCGCGGGCGGCGGCCTCGATCTCCTCCTGGGTGGCCTCCGGGCGGCCATAGGCGATGTTGTTGCGCACGGTGTCGGAGAAGAGGAAGGAGTCCTCGGGGACGAGCCCGATCGCGGCCCGCAGGCTGTCCAGGGTGAGCTCGCGGACGTCGTGGCCGCCGATCAGGACGGCGCCGTGGGTGACGTCGTAGAAGCGCGGCAGCAGCAGGGAGAGGGTGGACTTGCCGGAGCCGGAGGAGCCGACGACGGCGAGGGTCTCACCGGGCCGGATCTCGAAGCTCAGCCCGTCCAGGACCTTGGATCCGCCGTCGTACCCGAAGGACACGTCGTCGAACTCGACGGTCGCGGGCGCGTCGGCGGGCAGCTCCTTGCTGCCGTCCTTCATCGTCGGCTCGGTGTCGATCAGCTCCAGGACGCGCTCGGTGCCGGCGCGGGCCTGCTGGCCGACGGTCAGGACCATCGCGAGCATGCGGACCGGGCCGACCAGCTGGGCGAGGTAGCTGGAGAAGGCGACGAAGGTACCGAGCGTGATGTGCCCGCGCACGGCCAGCCAGCCGCCGAGAGCCAGCATGGCGACCTGGCCGAGGGCGGGTACGGACTGGAGGGCGGGCGTGAACGTGCTGTTCAGCCGGATCGTGCGCAGCCGCCCGGCGAAGAGCCTGCGCCCGACCTCCCTGAGCTTGCCGGTCTCCTGCTCCTCCTGCCCGAAGCCCTTGACCACGCGTACGCCGCTGACGGCGCCGTCGACCACGCCCGCGACGGCGGCGGCCTGCGCCTGGGCGTACCAGGTGGCGGGGTGGAGCTTGCTGCGGCTGCGCTTGGCGATCCAGCCGAGCGCGGGCGCGACGGCGAGGGCGACCAGGGTCAGCGGCAGCGACAGCCACGCCATGATCGCCAGGGAGATCAGGAAGAGCAGGACGTTCCCGATGGTCATCGGGAGCATGAAGAGCAGGCCCTGGATCAGCTGCAGGTCGCTGGTGGCGCGGCCGACGACCTGCCCCGTGGACAGCTCGTCCTGGCGGCGGCCGTCGAGGCGGGTGATCGTGCCGTACATCCCGGTCCGCAGGTCGTGCTGGACGTCGAGGGCGAGACGGCCGCCGTAGTAGCGGCGGATGTACGTCGAGGCGTAGACGAGCAGGGCCGCGCCGATCAGGGCGCCGGCCCAGGGGGCCATGGAGCGGGTGTGGTTCCCGATCACGTCGTCGATGATCACCTTGGTGATCAACGGGAGGACGGCCATGACGGCCATGCCGGCGAGGGAGGAGCCGAGGGCGAGGACGACGTCCTTCGGATACCGCCAGGCGTATGCCGCCAGGCGTCGTGCCCATCCCCGCTGCGCTGCCACGCCGGTGCCTTCCTGTCGACCTGCTCTACCGGAACACACCAACGCGGACGGGGCCGGATTTCATCCCTGCGCAACAAAGCGAGGGCGGGGTCGGACGCGCACCCGCAAGTATCAGACCCGTACCCGCAGGTAATAGAACCTGGTCGTGTGGGCCGGATTCTGGTTGTCGTCGCTCACCAGGAGGACCTTCAGGCGGCCCTTGTGATCACGGCCGGCGATCGTCATGGGGCCCCTCCGCCGTCCGGCAGGGGATTCGGCTGGGGCTGCTTGGCCCTGGCACCCAGGGACGGACAGGCGGCGATATCCGCCAGCAGGGTCTTCTTGATCAAGCGGACGGAAGGCTGTCCCGTCAGGTTCTCGATACCGCTGGTGTCGGTCGCGTGGCGGGGGTCGGCCAGGCAGAGGCGGACGGTGTTGCCGACGCCGGAGGTGAAGCCTCGTTCCAGGACCAGGAGGCGACCGTCGGGCGTGGCCTGGACCTCGGGGACGCCGAGGCCGGCGTCGGTGCGGTAGGCGTACTGCGCCGAGAGACGGAAGCGGCCGCCCTTCGAGCACTGCCGGGTCTCGAAGCGGACGATCCCCGTCGAGCCGCCCGAGATAGCACCCTCCATGGAGACCAGCGGCGTGTGGCCGCCGGGCAGCAGGTTCAGGCCCTCGAAGGTCTGGTTGGCGGTGGCGCGGCCGGCCGAGGTGACCAGCAGGGAGGACGGGACCGGGAGCCGGTCGAGGATCTTGCCGTCGACCGAACAGCGGCGCACGGACGGCTCGGTCTCGGAACTGATCAGCCGGGTTCCGTCGCGGTCGACGACCAGACCCTCGGAGTCGAGGTCGGTGCCCTTCTCGTCGGCGAGGTGGACGGCCTACCCCGGCTGGAGGGTCTGTGGGTCCAGGGTGAACAGGGAGGAACGGTCCTCCGGCGCGACCGGCGAGCCGTCCCGGTCCACCGCGAGCGCGGAGAAGTTGCCGACGAAGGTGCCGTCGTACGTCGTCTTGTCGAACGCGTCGGAGAATCGGTCGGTGGAGACCGACAGCGAACAGGCGCTGCTGCTCGCGGAGTTGGCACTGGGGGCCCGGCGGCGGCCAGGGAGGTGGCCGCCGCCAGGCCGGCGGTCAGGGTGGCGAGTACGGTTCTCAGGCGCATGCCGGTCACCGCTAGGGCGGGCGGGTGTCCTGCGGGAGACCGCCTCGTGAACCGACTCGTGAACCGCCTTGTGACGCCCTGTGAACCGTCTTGTGAACCGCCTTGTATGGCGCGTCAGCCCTGGGGCGGCACCGCGACGAACGCCTCGCTGGGCCGGCTGGTCGGGGTGTAGACCTGGGTGGTCGACGTGGTCGGCACGATGTCCTTGTGGATGGCCTTGGCGACGTTCTGGATGGTGGTGACGCCGTAGTCCATGGTGCCGTTGTCCTGCGTCAGCACCGAGATCATGTAGTCGTGACCGGCGCCGTTGAAGGTGCCGAGGCTGTGCACCCGCCAGCCGTGCGTCGCGCGCTGCAGCCAGCCGTTCTTGACGTGCACGGAGACCGTGGACGGCGCACCGGCCGGGGTGCCCCAGCGCTGCGAGGAGATGACCTGGCCCATCAGCTTCAGGATGTAGGCGCGGGAGTTGTCGCTCAGCACGCTGTTCCTGGCGGTGATGAGCTTGAGCAGCTTCTGCTCGTCGGTGACGTTCTCCTGGGTCAGACCCCAGTAGCCGTTCGCCCCCGGCACGGTCTTCGTCATCCCGGCGGCGGCGAGGAAGCCCTTGATCTTGGTGAGACCGAGCTGCTTCCACAGCGCGGTCGTCGCGTCGTTGTCCGACTTGGTGATCATGGCCTTGGTGAGCGTGACCTCACGGTCGGTCAGATAGCGGTTGTGCTTCTTGGCGTCCCACAGCAGCGTGGCGAGCACGGTGACCTTGACGGTGCTGGCCGAGTCGTAGGAGCTGGTGGCGCGCAGGGTGCAGGTGGTGCTGGTGCTGCGGTCGTACAGGCCGATCGCGACCGTGCCCTTGCGGTTGGCCAGGGCGGCCGTGATGTCCTTCTGCAGCTTGGCGGCGAGGCCCGCCTTGGCGGACGTGCAGCTGACGGTGGGCGTGGCCGCGGCGGCCGGGGTGGCGGCGGCCACGGTGGGTATCAGCACGCCGGCGCCGAGCGCTGCCGCCAGCACTCTGGCGCGTCGGGTCATGCGGTGGGTCATGGGAAGGTCCCCCTGGGAACGTCGAGTGGGCGCACGCCTGCGCCTGTTGGGTTGACTCGCCGGAGTGGCCGGAAGTTGTACGCATGTTCCCAGGCAGTGCGTTCCGACAGCCCCCCGGAGGGCAATGATTCCTTCATGCCGGGACAGAGGGAAAGTCAACTCAGCCAGTCGGGGCGGTTGTTCGCGGCGCTGGCGGTGCTTCGCCTCGCCGCGGGGGCGGACGACAAACTGCGCACGCTGGACGGTCCGGACACGAAGACCCACCCGCAGGGCCGCATAGACAGGGCGAGAGGGGACGTGTACGCCCTCCTGGTGAAGGCCCGCGTCAACAACGGCGGCAAGAACTGGGAGGCGGCAGCCGCGGCATTCCGGTCGATACCGGACTTCCTGGAGGAGGGAAACGTGCCGCACGGCGGGTTGAGCCCGTCAGCGTTCGCCGAGTTCAAGGCGGGCTACGACGCTCAGATCACCGTATTCCGGGACAAGTTCTCCCAGCTGCTGTCCTGAGCCGTGCCGGGGCTGCCCTTACCCGGCTCTCACCGATCCACAGCTTCCGCCCAGACGCACCACAGCCTGCACCCATCGCCGGTCCGCATGGTGCACTGGTGACATCTGCCACCGATCCCCTTCCCCACCCGACGACCGCGACCACGGCCACGGCCCCCGGTCCGCCGGCACCGCACGCCGTACCGCCGGACCGCGCCCCCCGCTGGTCGCTGCCCGCGCTGCTCGCGATCGAGCTGCTGGCAGCCGCGCTCTACACCTGGAACCTCTCGGGCGCCGGCCTCAACATCTTCTACAGCGCGGCCATCTACAGCGGCACGCAGAACTGGAAGGCGTGGTTCTTCGGCTCACTCGACGCCGGGAACTTCCTCACCGTCGACAAACCGCCGTTCGCCGACATGGTCATGAGCCTGTCGTGCCGGATCTTCGGCTTCGGCACCTGGCAAATGATGCTGCCGGAGGTCGTGGCCGGGCTCGCCACGATCTGGATCCTGCACTCCTCCGTGAAGCGGACGTTCGGGCACGCGGCGGCAGCAGTGGCCGCACTGGTCCTCGCGCTGACCCCCATCACGGTCGCCATCAACCGGGACAACAACCCCGACACGATCCTCGTCCTGCTGATGGTCACAGGCGCGGCGCTGGCCCTGCGCGCGGTGACGAACGGCCGCCTGCTGCCCCTGCTCGGCTCGGCGGTGTGCTTCGGCCTGGCCTTCAACACCAAAATGCTGGCGGGATACATCGCGCTCCCCGCCGTCTTCGCGGTCTACCTGCTCGCGGCGCGCCCGAAGCCCGTACGACGGATCGTCAACCTGCTGCTCGCCGGCGTGGTCCTGGCGGCCTCCAGCTTCTGGTGGGCGATCGCCGTGTCCCTCGCCCCCGCCTCCGAGCGCCCGTACATCGGCGGTTCGACGGACGGCACGGCCTGGAACCTGATCACGGGATACAACGGCCTCGGCCGGATCTTCGGCGGCGAGGGCAACGGCGGCGGAGGCGGGGGCGGCGGAGGCGGCTTCTCCGGCTCCGCGGGCCTCGGCCGGATGTTCAACGACATCCTCGGCGGCCAGATCTCCTGGCTGCTCCCCTTCTCGGCCCTCGCCCTCGTCTTTGGCCTGACCCTGTGCGGCCGTGCTCCGCGCACCGACCTCACCCGGACCGCGCTCCTCCTCTGGGGCGGCTGGACGGTGCTGCACTACGTGACCTTCGCGACCGCCGAGGGCACGATGCACCCGTACTACACGACCGCCCTGGCACCCGGAATCGCGGCACTGTGCGGCGGTGGCGGCGTCATGCTGCTCCGCGCCTTCCGCACCGACAAGCGCTGGGCGTGGGCCTTGCCGGCCGGTCTGGCGGTAACGGCTGTCTGGGCGATCGTGTTGTTGCGCCGGGGCTCGGGCTGGCACACCTGGCTGTGGCCGACCGTCGGTGTGGTCATGGCGGCGGCGATCGTCGGCCTGTTCGTCTTCCGCTCCGGCAAGCGCGTGCGTCTGCTCGCGGCCTCCGTGGCGGCAGCCGTGATCGCGGCCCTGGCGGGCCCGGCGGCATACGCCTGGTCGGTGCCGTCCGGTTCGGGCGGCGGCATGGGCGGCACGAACCCGACGGCCGGCCCCTCGACGGGCGGCGGCTTCGGCGGCGGCCCTGGCGGGGGCGGCCGGGGCGGCTTCCCGGGCGGCGCAGAGATGCCGGCCGGCACCCAGCAGGGCGGCGGCTTCCCCGGCGGCGGGACCGCGCCCGACGGCTCGGCGAGCGGCGCGCCCGGGGGCGCGTCGGGCGGGGTTTCCGGTGGCGCTCCCGGCGGGGCGATGCCGAGCGGCGGACAGCAGGCCGGTGGCTTCCCGGGCGGCGCCCAGAACGGCGAACTCCCCGGCGGCCAGGGCACGTCGGGCGGTACGACGGCCCCGGGCGGAACTGGCGGCACCGGCGCCCCGAACGCCGGCCCGGGAAGCACGCCCGGCCGTACGGGAGCCGCCATGGGCGGCGGCCCCCGCGGGGGCGGCGGCATGGGCGGGGCGAACAGCGAGCTGATCGCCTACCTGAAGAAGCACCAGGACGGCGCCACATGGCTGCTAGCGGTCTCCAACTCCCAGAGCGCGGCCCAGATCGAGCTGCGCGCGCGGGTGCCGGTCATCTCCATGTGGGGCTTCACCGGCACCGACAAGGCGATGACCGTCGCCAAGCTCAAGGAACTGGTCAAGAAGGGCGAGCTGCACTACATCCAACTCGGCGGCGGCATGATGGGCGGCGGCCCCGGAGGAGACACCAACAACGTGTCGTCCCAGGTGACGTCCTGGGTGAAGAAGCACGGGACGCTGCTGAAGGAGAGCACGTACAGCAAGAGCGCGGCTTCCACAGCATCGAAGTCAAAGTCGTCCTCGTCTTCTTCCTCTCCTTCCTCCTCCGCCAACCAGTCCACGATCTACCGTCTGGACCCGTCGGACGTGAGCTGAACCCGGGACCGACCGAGACCGACCCCCGCAGCGCGCCAAGGGCCCCGACATCCCTTGGCGCGCCGCGCCGTCGGGCCGGCGATCCGACTGCGGGGGGAACGCACCACCATGACTTCGCCGGCGATCGGCAGATCCGTTCCACCCCAGATCCCCAACCACCACCCCGACCTGCACCTCCACCCGACTCCCCCGGAACAAACACTTCATCGAGACCCTGAAGGAGACCCACTCCGCGCAGGCCGGACTCCATGGCCTCCAGGGCTGATGGCAACTGACGACGACAGGACTCCGACCAGCCCCTGCTCTTCTACTCCACCGGGCCGAAGCAGTGCCGCTTGCCGTCCCGTACCAGGCAGGCCCGCACGTGGTCCAGGTCGGACCGGGTCGCGGCGACCATCGGGGTCGACAGGGAGTCCTTGGCGTCGTACTGGTCCTTGACCTCGATCCGCCAGGGGGCGTGATGCGGTACGAGGATCTCCGCCCGGTCCCCCACCTTGCCGAGGTCGATCCGTGCCCACACCGCACCACAGGCCGTACTGTGCCGGATCTTCACCACCGTCGGCCCGGGGAAGCTCTGCCGGCCCAGGGTCACCGGCACGGGATCCGCTCCGCAGCCGTACGTCTCGGGGTCCTTGCCCGTGCAGCCGCTGCCGTGGCATCCCTTCACGAGTACGGGTGCGGAGGGAGACAGGGACTGGGACGAGGACGCGCTCGGGGTGGACCAACCGAAGGCACCGGTGACCGCCAGCGCCACGATGACCGCGACGACCGTCAGCCCGCCGCCCACGACTCCGGCGAGCAGACCGCGCCGGGCCGGATGCCGGGGTGAGCTGCCTGCGTCCTCGGGCGGGAGCGACTCGGCCGGAGCCGAGGCGAACCCGCCCGCGCGCGGGCGCACGCCTCCCCCACCCCCACCCGCCCCACGCCCACTGGCCACCGCGTCCGCCAGTTCCCACAGGGCCAGCGCCCGGCCAGGCTCCTCGCCCGCCAGTTCGCACAGTTCCGCGACCGCCTGCCGGGGCGGGACGATGCGGCCGTTCAGATAGCGGTCCCAGGACGACTTGCTGTACGGCGTCTTCGCGGCCAGCGCGGCCAGGCTCAAGCCGGTCCCGGTCCGCAGCCCGCGCAGGGTCTCCGCCAGCCGCTCGCACTCCACCGGCCGGTCGACGGGCGGGTCACCGGACGTCATTTCCGCAGCACCCCCCACGTGTCCTCGCCGACGACACCGTCCACACGGATGTGTGCCCCGGCCTGCAACCGCTCCACCGCGCGCCCGGTGCGGGAGCCGAACGCCCCGTCGGCGATCCCCGGCGAGAAGCCGTGGTGGCGCAGCAGACACTGCACCTCTACGACGGCCCACTGCGACGACCCCATGCCGATCAGGTCGACACGGGTCGTGCTGTACCCCGCGTACAGCAGCCCGTCCTCGCCACGGTGCACCCGGCACGGGTAGTCATTGCCGGCCCGGAACGCGAACGCCTTCTTCGCCACTCCCGCCCCGGAGGACCCCGGGGCCCGCTCCGTGGAGTCCGCCGAGACCGGCCGGCCGCCGGTCCGCTCCCGTGCGCCGTCCCACGGTGCGGCCACCAGCAGGGCGATCAGCACCGACAGAAGTACGACTCCGGCCAGTACGGTGACGAGCAGCCGCCGTCCCGGGCCGTGTCCTCGAACACCGTTCTCCTCCCCCAGCCCCGCCGGTTCCTCGTCACGGGGCCCGGATTCCACCCCCGGGGCTGCTTCCCCCACCCGACCGGCACCGCCTGCGCCCCCTCGCCCCGCCGCCACCGCCACCTCATGCAGGGCCAGCAAGCGCGCCGGGTCGGTGTCGCAGACGCGGGCCAGCGCGGCGACCGCCTCCTGCGGCGGTAACGAACGGCCGTTGAGGTAGCGGTCCCAGGAGGCACGGCTGTAGCCCGTCCGGGCGGCCAGGGTCTGCAGACCGAGACCACTGTGGTCCTTGATACGGCGCATCTGCACGACGAGTTGCCGCACTCGCGGGTCGAGCGAGTCCGGCAACTGTTTCCAACGAGACATGTCCCACCCCATGTCTGTTGCAGCTCTCCAGAGGAGGATGCCCCACCCGCGGCGCCCGGTTCCCGCGGGCGGCCGGGCGAGCGCACGGTTTCGGCCGCCCCCCACGGCCTTCCCGCGTCCCACCGGTGCCTCACCGAGCGGGGCGTCTGTGCAGGTCGGAGGGTGGGACGTCCCGCGTGGACGGCAACTGTCCGGCACCCCTGGCCCCGTCCCGGACTCGGCCTGCACTGTCGGTGGTGCACGACGGGCGGTGCGGCCCACCCCGCACCGCCCCAGGCGTCGAACGGCCCGCACGCACGGGGGTGGGGCGGGCCGTACACCCACTCGAACCAACCCTGGGAGCACCCATGCGATTCCGCATCGCGACCGCAGCCGTCCTGACCGCCTGCGCCATGGCCGGCAGTGGCCTCGCCCTCTCCGCACAGGCCGCACCGGCCGCACCGGCCGACACCCACACCGCACACACGGCGACCACGGCGTCCATCGCGCACACCGCGGCCACCGCGGCCCGCCCGAGGTGTCCGTATCCGTACGTCTGCTTCTACAACGGCAACACCATGACCGGGAAGTTCAAGGACACCGGGTACTGGCAGAAGCTCGGCGCGAGCCGAAACGCGAGGGGCGCGGTCAACACCCGGCACGACGACGTGGCCTACGTGCGGTTCTCCAACTACCCCACGATCTGCATGAAGCCGGGTCAGGGCTGGAGCTTCGGCTCGGCGCACCCGACGCAGGTGTACATCAGCACGTCCAGCACCTGCCACTGAGGCACCCTCGGCCCCGAATCGTCCGCCCCGGCGCAGGTTCCGCACCCGCGCCGGGGCGGCACCCGTGCACTCGCTAGCCCAAATGCGTCGGCGCGAACATCCGCAGCACCGCCGGGAGTACGACCACCGAGGGCCCCGGTGCCGCCAGCGCCTTCGCCAGGTCCTCTTCCAGGGTCTCCGGGGTCGTACGGACGCCCGGTACGCCGAAGGACTGGGCCAGCGCCACATAGTCCGGGCGCGTCAGGTCCGTCGCCGTCGCCTGGCCGAAGGCGTCCGTCATGTACTCGCGGAGGATGCCGTAGCCGCCGTCGTCGACGATCAGCCAGGTGACCGGCAGGTCGTACTGCCTCGCCGTGGCGAGTTCCGCGATCGAGTACAGGGCGCCGCCGTCGCCCGACACCGCCAGGACCGGACGCGAGGGATCCGCCGCCGCCGCGCCCAGCGCCGCCGGGAAGCCGTAGCCGAGGCCGCCGGCGCCCTGTGCGGAGTGCATGGTGTTCGCACCCCGGGGGTCGAAGGCCGACCACGCCCAGTACGCCAGGATCGTCATGTCCCAGAAGGACGGGGCACCCGCGGGCAGCGCACGCCGGACGGACCCCAACACCTCCTGCTCCAGGGCGAGTTCCTGACCCGTGATCCGGGACGCCACCTTTTCCAGCAGCTGCCGCACCCGCTCCGGCGCCGACTCGTCCGTGCGCTCCTCCACCGTCTCCAGCAGCGCCTGCAACGCCAGGCGCGCGTCCGCGTGGATGCCCAGCGCGGGGTGGTTGGACTCCAGCTTGCCGAGGTCGGCCTCGATCTGGACGACTCGGCCGCGGGGCTTGAACGTGTGGTAGTTGGAGGACAGTTCACCCAGGCCCGAGCCGACCACCAGCAGGACGTCCGCGTCCTCCAGGAAGTCCGTCGTGTACCGGTCCTCCAGCCAGGACTGCATCGACAGCGGGTGCTCCCACGGAAACGCGCCCTTGCCGCCGAACGTCGTCACCACCGGCGCCTGAAGCCTCTCGGCCAGCGCCCTCAGCTTTCCCGACGCGTCCGACCGTACGACCCCGCCGCCCGCGATGATCGCCGGGCGAGCGGCGTGGGACAGCAAGTCGGCTGCCACCGCCGTCAGTTCGGGGCGCGGGACCAGGTCCTCGGGAGTCGCGTCCGGTGCCGTCACCACCGGCAGCGTGGTCGGAGCGAGAAGGACGTCCTGGGGGATCTCCACCCACACCGGGCCGTGCGGTGCCGTGAGCGCCGACTTCCAGGCCGCCGCGATCGCGGACGGGATCTGGGACTGCGTGCGCACCGTGTGGACGGACTTGACCACGCCACGGAACGAGGCTGCCTGGTCGGGGAGTTCGTGCAGATAGCCGTGGCGGCCGCCGCCCAGGCCCGCCGTCGGGATCTGGCTGCTGATCGCCAGCACGGGAGCCGAGGCCGCGGCCGCCTCCTGCAGAGCGGCCAGCGACGTCAGCGCGCCCGGGCCCGTCGAGAGCAGCAAGGGCGCTGCCTCGCCCGTGATCCGGCCGTACGCGTCCGCCGCGAAACCCGCGTTGTTCTCCACCCGCAGGCCCACATAGCTCAGAGCAGACCTGCGCAGGGCGTCGAACATGCCGAGGGCGTGCTGGCCGGGCAGGCCGAAGACCGTCGTCGCGCCGAGCCCGGCGAGCGTTTCCACGACCAGGTCTCCGCCGTTGCGGCCGGGAGGGGGATTCAGCGCGGCCGCCGTCTGCTGATCGGTCGGGCGGAGTACCAGGTCGTGGTCGTGAGTCACTTCGCTTCCGAGTCCTTCCGGGCCGCGGCGATCTGGCGGCTCATGATGGTGGTCAGTTCGTAGGCCGTGTGGGAGGCCGCGACCGAGGTGATCTCGGCGTGGTCGTACGCCGGCGCGACCTCCACCACGTCCGCCGAGACCAGGTTGCAGGACGCCAGGCCTCGCAGGATCTCCAGCAGCTCACGGGAGGTCATGCCGCCGGCCTCCGGCGTACCCGTGCCGGGCGCGTGTGCCGGGTCCAGGCAGTCGATGTCGATGGAGATGTACAGCGGGCGGTCGCCGATGCGCTGGCGCAGCTGGTCGGCCACCTCGTCGGCGCCCCGGCGGTAGATGTCGGCGGACGTGACGATGCCGAAGCCCATCTTCTCGTCGTCGGTGAGGTCCTGCTTGCCGTACAGCGGGCCGCGGGTGCCGACGTGGGAGAGGGCGGAGGTGTCGAGGATGCCCTCCTCGACCGCGCGACGGAACGGGGTGCCGTGGGTGTACTCGGCGCCGAAGTAGGTGTCCCAGGTGTCCAGGTGGGCGTCGAAGTGCAGCAGGGCCACCGGGCCGTGCTTCTTCGCCACCGAGCGCAGCAGCGGCAGGGCGATGGTGTGGTCGCCGCCCAGGGTCATCAGACGGGCGCCGGTGCCGAGCAGGTCGTCCGCGGCGGCCTCGATGGTGTCGACGGCCTCGTTGATGTTGAACGGGTTCACGGCGATGTCGCCGCCGTCCGCGACCTGCGCCAGGGCGAAGGGGGAGGCGTCCTGCGCCGGGTTGTAGGGGCGCAGCAGCCGGGACGCCTCGCGGATGGCGTTGCCGCCGAAGCGGGCGCCCGGCCGGTACGAGACGCCGGAGTCGAACGGCACGCCCACCACGGCGACGTCGGCGGTGCCGACCTCGTCCAGGCGGGGCAGCCGGGCGAAGGTCGCGGGGCCGGCGTACCGCGGGATGCGGGAGGAGTCGACGGGGCCGCGGGGCGTCTCGTTGCTGCTCATGGTCAAATGCCTTCTTTCCTGCACTTCGTCGCGCATGTACTGCTTTTCATACGACTCTACTGGTGAGCCGGGACCGGTTCGGACGCGAGTTCGGGGTTCCGGCCGGCGAGGCGCTCGCGCCAGGTGGCGAGAACGGTCTCGTCGGTAGGCCTGGTCGCCAGGGAGACGACGACGTAGGCGGCGAGGGAGGCGAGCAGGCCGTAGTAGACGGGCTCGTTGGCGAGGATGCCGTAGCCCGCCATCAGGCCGATCACAGCCAGGCCGCCGACGATGACCGACGCCAGCGCGCCCTGCACCGTGCCGCGCTTCCACAGCAGGCCGCCGAGGATCGGCACGAGGAGGCCGCCGACGAGGAGGTTGTAGGCGACCGTGAGCGCCTCGACCACGTTGTTCAGGGCGATCGCGGTGCCGATCACCGCCACGCCCATGATCAGGATGAACAGGCGGTTGCCGCCGACCTCGTCGTGGTCCTCGGACGACCGCTTGGTCATGCCACGCAGCCGCGACCAGATGTCGTTGTTGGCGACGGTGGCGCAGGCGATCAGGGCACCGGAGGAGGTGGACATGACGGCGGCGAGGGCGGCGGCCAGGACCAGGCCGCGTACGCCGACGGGGAGTTCGTCCTTGACGATGGTGGCGAAGGCGTCGTCGGGGCTGCCGAGCTTGGGGTAGAGCACCTTGGCGGCCGTGCCGATCACCGCGCCGGCCAGGGCGTAGGCCAGACAGTAGGTTCCGGCCACCGTGCCGCCCCACTTGGCGGTCTTGTCGCTGCGGGCGGTGAACACGCGCTGCCAGATGTCCTGGCCGATCAGCATGCCGAACGTGTAGATCAGGACATAGGTGAAGATCGTCTCGCCACCGATGCCCAGCGGGTCGAAGTACGAGGTCGGCAGCTTGGCCTTCATCTCGCTGAAGCCGCCCGCCTTGACCACCGCGATGGGCAGGAGCAGGAGGAGCACGCCGATGGTCTTCACCACGAACTGGACCATGTCGGTCAGCGTGATGGACCACATGCCGCCGAGGGTGGAGTAGGCGACGACGATCGAGCCGCCGAGGATGATCGCGACGGTCCGGTTCATGTCGAAGAGGACGTCGAAGATCGTGGCGTAGGCGATGGTCGAGGTGACGGCCAGCATGAGGGTGTACGCCCACATGACCACGCCGGAGATGACACCCGCCCGGCCGCCGTAGCGCAGGTCCAGCATCTCGGAGACGGTGTAGACCTTCAGGCGGGCGATGCGGGCGGAGAAGAACACGGACAGGGCGAGCAGGCCGAGGCCGATGGTGAACACCATCCACGCGCCGGACAGGCCGTACTGGTACCCCAGTCCCACGCCGCCGATGGTGGAGGCGCCGCCGAGGACGATCGCCGCCATGGTGCCGGAGTACATGGCCGGGCCCAGGCGGCGGCCCGCCACCAGGAAGTCGCTCTTCGACTTGGCGCGGCGCATGCCCCACCAGCCCATTGCCAGCATGCCGGCGAGATAGACGACGATCACTGTGTAGTCGACGGCCATGGGGGCCCTCCTTCGCGCACATTCCGGTGGCGTGTCGTGCAGGTGCAGTGGGGACGAGCCGGCAACAGATCGCGGGGACATCCGCCCGTACCCGCGGCTGCCGGTCTGACTTGACACTAGGTGGCCGGAAAGCGACTGCGAAGTGTACGTTTCATCCATATGAACGGGGTGGGATGGAGGAAACACACACCATGCTGGAGACAAGCGCCCCGGTGACCCCAGCGGTCCCGCCGACCCCACCGGTCCCGCTCTCGGCCCTGCTGGCCCGAGAGGACCTGGCCCTGCGCCAGATCGCGGGCCCGTCCGATCCGCCGGTCGTGATCCACTGGGCGCACACCTCGGAGATGGCCGACCCGTACCCGTATCTGCTGGGCGGCGAGCTGCTGCTCACGGCCGGGGTGCACATCCCGGAGGCGGCGGGTTCGGGCACCTACTTCGACGCCTATGTGTCCCGGATCGTGGAGGCGGGCGGCGCGGCCCTCGGCTTCGGCCTGGCCCCGGTGCACGACACGGTCCCGCGCGCCCTGGTGGCGGCCTGCGACCACTACGGCCTCCCCCTCCTGGAGGTCCCGCCGCAGACCACCTTCTCCGGGGTGGCCCGCGCGGTGTGGCAGCTGATGGCCCAGGCCCGCCTGGCCGAACTCCGCCGCGTCACGGAGGCCCAGCAGAGCCTGGCGGCGGCGGCCTCCCGCCCGGATCCGGTGCCCTCGGTACTGCGCCAGCTGGCCCAGCGCCTGGCCGGGCACGCGGTTCTCCATGGCCCCGACGGCACCGAGATCGCGGCGGCGGGCCGGGAGCCGGCGGAGGGGGTGAAGGGGGCGCTCGCGGAGCTCTCGGGCGTGGTGCGGCCCCAGGGGCGTACGCGTACGGCACCCAGGGCCACCTCCGCCACCGACACCGTCGGCGAGACCCACCTGGCCGTCTACGCCCTCGGCGCCGGCGAAGGGTTCGTGCTCGGCGTGGCCACCCCGCGGCGCGATCCCGGCGATCACACCATCGCCTCCGTCGCCGCCGTACTGCTGTCCCTGCTGACCGGTGAGCACCACAGCGGCACCGGTGCCGCCCGTTCCTCCGCTCTCGTACGGCTGCTGCTGGGCTCCCCGCCCGAGGAGGTCGCCCCGCTGCTCGGCACCGGGGAGTGGCTGGTCGTGCACGCGCGACCGGAGGCCCAGCTGCCCGACGCCGTCGCGGCCTCCGCGCTCGGTGCCGCGCTGGGCTCGCCGCTGGTCGACCTCGGGCACGACGTCGTGCGGGTGCTGGTACCGGGCGGGCGGGCGCCGGAGCCGCAGGCCGGGTGGACGCTCGGGGTGAGCGCCGCCGTGGAGCCGCGGGAGTGGGCGGCCGCCGACGCCCAGGCGGCCCGTGCCCTCGCCCGGGCCCGCGCCACCCGCACCCCGCTGGTCCGGCACGGCGCCCGGCGCGGCCTGGAGGATCTGGTGCCGCGCACGGACGCCGAGGCACACGCCAGCGCGCTGCTCGCACCCCTCGCCGGCCGCCCCGAGCTCGCCGAGACTTTGCGCAACTGGCTGGCTTTGCACGGGAGTTGGGACCGTACGGCGGTGGCGCTGGACGTGCACCGCAACACCGTGCGGCAGCGCATCGCCCGCTGTGCCGCGCTGTTGGACACCGACCTGGACGATCCGGACGTACGCATGGAGCTGTGGTTCGCGCTGCGGCAGAGCTGACCGGGCGCGCGCGTGAGTCACGTCCCAGCGGGCGATATGCCGAGGACGGCCGTGGCGCGCTGCCTCACAATGGTGGCATGCCGATACCCGGGACACCCAGCCGCGCCCAGCTCGTCGACCACCTGGTGAGGACCCGTATCGCGGGGGACGTCGCCACGCCCCGCGAGAACAACCTCTCCCACTACCGTCAGCTCGCCAACGGTGTCCGCAACTTCTGGCTCGGCCTGGAGCTGGGCGACCGCTGGACGGACGAGCAGGACGTGCTCGCCGTGATGGCGGAGAGAGTCGGCGTCAACGACGATCCCGAGTACCGGTACGGGCAGGACACGATCGACCCCGAGCTGACCGTGGACGCGCTGGAGCGGATGGCGGCGCGGCTGCACAAGGCGGCGGAGGACCGGCAGCGGGTGCTGTTCGCGACGGGCCACCCGGGCGGCCTGCTGGACGTGCACCGGGCCACGGCCGCCGCGCTGCGGACCGCCGGCTGCGAGATCGTGGTCATCCCGGACGGGCTGCAGACGGACGAGGGGTACGTGATGCAGTTCGCGGACGTGGCGGTGCTGGAGCACGGGGCGACGCTGTGGCACACCCACTCCGGGGAGCCGATGCGGGCCATTCTGAACGGACTTGAGCGCGAGGGACGCCCGCTGCCGGACCTGGTCGTCGCCGACCATGGATGGGCCGGATACGCGGGTCAGCACGGTATCGACTCCGTCGGTTACGCCGACTGCAACGACCCGGCGCTGTTCCTCGCCGAGTCCGAGGGCACCCTCCAGGTCGTCGTACCGCTGGACGACCATGTCGCCAGCCCCCGCCATTACGACCCGCTGACGGCGTATCTGCTGGCGGAGGCGGGACTCTCCTGACCCGCCTCGGCACCGCTCCGGCACGGCACTGTGCGGCCCCGCACGCGGAGCCGCACAGTGTGGGCGTGATCGGCACCGGATCAGGTGTTGCCTCTGCCGCTGCTGTTACTCATGTTGCTGGTGTTGGTGTTGGTGTTTGTGTTGGTGTTGCTCTTGCCGCTGCTGTTGCCGCTGCTGCTCCAGCCACCGTTGCCCCAGCCGCCGTTGCCCCAGCCGCCGTTGCCCCAGTTGCCCCAGCCGCCGTTGCCCCAGCCGCCGTTGCCCCAGTTGCCCCAGCTGGCGTTGCCCCAGCCGCCCCAGCCCCCGCCCCAGCGGCCCCAGCCGCCCCAGCCGCCCCAGCCGCCCCAGCCGCGGCGGTGGTGGCGGTGATGCCAACCCCAGCCCCAACCACAACCACAGTCAACGAGCCGGCTGTGGACACTGAGGGTGTGCTGTGCGGGGGCTGCCGAGGCGGTGCCCGCTGTGCCGATCGCGGCTCCGCCCGCCAGCAGGAAGCTTGCTGTGGACATGACGATGTAACGCTTGACGCGCTGTGCTCGCATGGGAAGTTACCCTTCTGTTTCCATCATCTCCCGCGGCTCCACGAGGAAGACACGGGGCGGATGGTCGGCGCCGTGCTCACTGTGGGGGACGTCACGGCGCGCTCTTCAGGTGTCACCGCAGAGGATTGACTGCACGGACGTCGCCGCCGACGTTTGCCATTCCCGGGATCCGGAAACCGTCGGCCGGTTACACCGTGTACTGCGGCGCTCACTCATAGAGACTAGCTTCACACCCGTCACTCGGCACCTCGGAGCAACATCAGCCACGCGGGACGCGGACGACACCCTCCTGGATGACGGTGATCGCGAGCTGTCCGTCCTGCGTGTAGATACGGGCCTGACCGAGGCCCCGGCCGCCGTGCGCGGACGGCGACTCCTGGTCGTACAGCAGCCATTCGTCGGCCCGGAAGGGGCGGTGGAACCACATCGCGTGGTCCAGGGAGGCGCCCACGACGTCACCGACCGCCCAGCCGCCACGGCCGTGCGCGAGCAGCACGGAGTCGAGGAGGGTCATGTCGGAGACGTAGGTGGCGAGCACGACGTGCAGCAACGGATCGTCGTCCAGCTTGCCGTTGGTGCGGAACCACACCTGCGAGTGCGGCTCGCGCGGCGCGCCGAACTGCCCGTACGGCGGCTCGTCCACGTACCTGAGGTCGATCGCCTCGCGGGCTTCGATGAACTTCTCGACGACCTCGGGGGCGAGGTGGTCGTAGCCGCGCAGCCGCTCCTGCGAGGTGGGCAGGGTCGCCGGGTCGGCCGAGGCGGGCATGGGTGCCTGGTGCTCCAGGCCCTCCTCGTACGTCTGGAAGGACGCCGAGAGATGGAAGATCGGCTTGCCGTGCTGGACGGCGACCACACGGCGGGTGGTGAAGGACCGGCCGTCGCGGATGCGGTCGACGGTGTAGACGATCGGCGCGCCGGGGTCGCCGGGACGCAGGAAGTACGCGTGCAGCGAATGGGCGGGCCGGTCCGCGGGGACCGTACGCCCCGCGGCGACCAGCGCCTGCGCCGCGACCTGCCCGCCGAAGACGCGGGGTACGACGGCGGAGCGGGACTGGCCGCGGAAGATGTTCTCCTCGATCTGCTCCAGGTCGAGCAGATCGAGGAGATCCTGGAGTGCCTGGCTCATGGCATCTAGTTGTACAGGCCAGTGATTGCGATGGTGACAGGTCCGTCTTACAGGCCCATGTCCTTCGCGATGATCGTCTTCATGATCTCGCTGGTGCCGCCGTAGATGCGGTTGACGCGGTTGTCCGCGTACAGGCGGGCGATCGGGTACTCGTTCATGTAGCCGTAGCCGCCGTGCAGTTGGAGGCAGCGGTCGATGACGCGGTGGGCGACCTCGGTGCAGAACAGCTTGGCGGAGGCTGCCTCGGCGGGGGTCAGCTCACCGGCGTCCAGGGCCTCGGTCGCGCGGTCGGCGACGGCCTCGGCGGCGTCCACCTCGGCCTGGCAGGCGGCCAGTTCGAACTTGGTGTTCTGGAAGTGGGCGACCGGCTTGCCGAAGACGGTGCGCTCCTGGACGTACTGCTTGGCGAACCGGACGGCGGCCTTGGCCTGCGCGTAGGCGCCGAAGGCGATGCCCCAGCGCTCGGAGGCCAGGTTGTGGCCGAGGTAGTAGAAGCCCCTGTTCTCCTCGCCCAGCAGGTCCTCGACCGGCACCTTGACGTCGACGAAGGCCAGTTCGGCGGTGTCGGAGGTCTTCAGGCCCAGCTTGTCCAGCTTGCGGCCGACGGAGTAGCCCTCGGACCTGGTGTCCACGGCGAACAGGGAGATGCCGTGGCGGCGGTCCTCGGCGGTCGGCGCGGAGGTGCGGGCGCAGACGATCACACGGTCGGCGTGGACGCCACCGGTGATGAAGGTCTTGGCGCCGTTGAGGACGTAGTGCGTGCCGTCCTCGCTGAGCTTGGCGGTGGACTTCATGCCCGCGAGGTCGGAGCCGGTGCCCGGCTCCGTCATCGCGATGGCCCACATCTCCTCGCCGGTGACGAACTTCGGCAGGTAGCGCTTCTTCTGCTCGTCGGTGGCGAGCATCTTGATGTACGGCAGGGCGAGCAGCACGTGTACGCCGGAGCCGCCGAAGCTCACGCCCGCGCGGGCGGTCTCCTCGTAGAGGACGGCCTCGAACTTGTGGCTGTCCAGGCCCGCGCCGCCGAACTCCTCGGGCACGTTGATCCCGAATATGCCCAGCTCACCGAGCTTGTAGTAGAAGTCGCGCGGCGCCTGGCCGGCGGCGAACCACTCGTCGTAGACCGGGACGACCTCGGCCTCGATGAAGGCGCGCAGGGTCTCCCGGAACGCCTCGTGATCCTCGTTGAACACCGTACGGCGCACGCCGCCCACCTCCAGGTACCTGTCTAAGCGCTTGCTCAGACTCGAAGATACCGGCGAGTACGGGGAGGCGTCCAGAGACGCAGGTCACTCTCCGGCCGGGGCGACGGGGCTCACAGTGCGACACGGAGGCGCGCGTACGCGGGAAAGCCGGCGACCGCGCCGGTGCGGTCCGGGGGGAGACGGGTCGGCGGATCGGGGTCGGGCCGGGGGCGCGTGTCAGGTGCTCACCGGGGGTCGGCCGCCGGGGCGGTGTACGTCATGCGCCGCCCCCGGTCGGCTGCGCGGGCGCGGGCGACGCCGACGCACCGCCGATCCTCCCGCCAGGTCACCGCTGCGCTGCCGGCCTCACTTCTCCCCCGCCGCCTCGAACGCCCCCCGCGCCATCCGGTGCAGCAGGGCCGCCGTGGCCCCCCGGCCCGGCAAGGTGCCCGCGCGTCCCAGGTGCGGTGTGGAGTTCAGCAGGCCGAAGACCGAGTGGACGGCCGAGCGGGCCGAGGGCTCGGACAGTGCGGGATACACCTCCCGTACGACCTCCACCCACAGCTCGACGTACTGCCGCTGGAGCTGGCGCACCAGCTTGCGGTCGCTGTCGCGCAGGCGGTCCAGCTCGCGGTCGTGCAGGGTGATGAGTGGACGATCGTCCAGGGCGAAGTCGATGTGGCCCTCGATCAGGGAGTCCAGGACGGCGGCGGGCCGGCTGTCCCCGTCGGCCTCCGCCAGGCGGCGCTTCGCGCCCGTCAGCAGCTGGCCGCTGATGCCGACCAGCAGCTCGGCGAGCATCGCGTCCTTGCCCGGGAAGTGCCGGTAGAGGCCGGGGCCGCTGATGCCCACCGCGGCGCCTATCTCGTCGACGCCGACGCCGTGGAAACCGCGCTCGGCGAAGAGCCGGGCGGCCTCCTTGAGGATCTGCTCGCGGCGGGTCGGGGCGTCGGTTCTGGTGACCATGCAGGCAATTCTAGACAGGGAGGTTAGCGGTCGTTAACCTGAAGGAAATGGTTAACGCTCATTAACAGCGGATCACAGGTTCGATCACCGGGTGAGGGGACCGCAGGATGCAGGAGGCACCGGAGCTCCACAGCGCGGCAGATCCCGCGTCGGAGGCCTGGCGGGCCAATGAACAGGCTCATCTCGCGCTCGTGGAGGAGCTGCGCGGCAAGCTGGCCGCGGCGGCCCTCGGCGGCGGCGAGAGGGCGCGGGCCCGGCACACCGCGCGGGGCAAGCTGCTGCCGAGGGACCGGGTGGACACACTGCTCGACCCGGGGTCGCCGTTCCTGGAACTGGCACCCCTCGCGGCCGACGGGATGTACGACGGGCAGGCCCCGGCCGCCGGGGTGATCGCCGGGATCGGGCGGGTCAGCGGGCGCGAGTGCGTGATCGTCGCCAATGACGCGACCGTCAAGGGCGGCACGTACTACCCGATGACCGTGAAGAAGCACCTGCGCGCCCAGGAGATCGCCCTCGACAACCGCCTGCCGTGCGTCTATCTCGTGGACTCCGGCGGTGCCTTCCTGCCCATGCAGGACGAGGTGTTCCCGGACCGGGACCACTTCGGGCGGATCTTCTACAACCAGGCCCGGATGTCCGGCGCGGGGATCCCCCAGATCGCGGCGGTCCTCGGGTCGTGCACGGCCGGTGGTGCGTACGTCCCGGCCATGAGCGACGAGGCCGTGATCGTCCGCAACCAGGGGACGATCTTCCTCGGCGGGCCGCCCCTGGTGAAGGCCGCCACCGGCGAGGTCGTCACGGCGGAGGAGCTGGGCGGCGGCGAGGTCCACTCCCGGATCTCCGGCGTCACCGACCACCTCGCCGAGGACGACGCGCACGCCCTCAGGATCGTGCGGAACATCGTCGCCACCCTCCCGGCCCGGCAGTCCCTGCCCTGGGAGGTCCAGCCGGCCGTGGAGCCGAAGATCGACCCGTACGGGCTGTACAGCGCCGTCCCGGTCGACTCCCGTACCCCCTACGACGTACGCGAGATCATCGCCCGTATCACCGACGGCTCCCGTTTCGCCGAGTTCAAGAGCGAGTTCGGGCAGACCCTGGTCACCGGCTTCGCCCGGATCCACGGCCACCCGGTCGGGATCGTCGCCAACAACGGCATCCTCTTCTCCGAGTCCGCCCAGAAGGGCGCCCACTTCATCGAGCTGTGCGACCAGCGCGGGATCCCGCTGGTGTTCCTGCAGAACATCTCCGGGTTCATGGTCGGCAAGGACTACGAGGCGGGCGGTATCGCCAAGCACGGCGCCAAGATGGTGACGGCCGTCGCCTGCACGCGCGTGCCCAAGCTGACCGTCGTCGTCGGCGGGTCGTACGGCGCGGGCAACTACTCGATGTGCGGCCGGGCCTACTCCCCCCGCTTCCTGTGGATGTGGCCCAACGCCAAGATCTCCGTCATGGGCGGCGAGCAGGCCGCCAGCGTCCTCGCCACGGTCAAGCGCGACCAGCTGGAGGCCCGGGGAGAGGCCTGGCCCGCCGAGGACGAGGACGCCTTCAAGGCACCGATCCGCGCGCAGTACGAGCGCCAGGGCAACGCCTACTACGCCACCGCCCGCCTCTGGGACGACGGCGTGATCGACCCGCTTCAGACCCGTCAGGTGCTCGGACTCGCCCTGACGGCCTGCGCCAACGCGCCTCTGGGAGACCCCCAGTTCGGCGTCTTCCGGATGTGAGGAGGGGAACCGTGTTCGACACAGTGCTGGTCGCCAACCGGGGCGAGATCGCCGTACGCGTCATCCGTACGCTCCGCTCGCTGGGCGTGCGCTCGGTGGCGGTCTTCTCCGACGCCGACGCCGACGCGCGGCACGTCCGGGAGGCCGACACGGCGGTACGGATCGGCCCGGCACCGGCCGCCGAGAGCTATCTGTCCACCGACCGCCTGCTGGACGCCGCCGCCCGCACCGGCGCCCAGGCCGTCCACCCGGGCTACGGCTTCCTCGCCGAGAACGCCGGCTTCGCCCGGGCGTGCGAGGAGGCGGGGCTCGTCTTCATCGGACCGCCGGCGGACGCGATCGCCCTCATGGGCGACAAGATCCGCGCCAAGGAGACGGTGCAGGCGGCCAGGGTGCCGGTGGTGCCCGGCGGACGTGACCCCGAACTGGCCGAGGCGGCCCGCGCGCTGGGCGCGCCCGTGCTGCTCAAGCCCTCCGCCGGCGGTGGCGGCAAGGGCATGCGGCTGGTGCGGGACATGACCGTGCTGGAGGAGGAGATCGCCGCCGCCCGGCGCGAGGCCCGCGCCTCCTTCGGCGACGACACCCTGCTGGTGGAGCGGTGGATCGACCGGCCCCGGCACATCGAGATCCAGGTGCTGGCCGACGGCCATGGGAACGTCGTGCACCTCGGCGAGCGCGAGTGCTCGCTGCAGCGGCGGCACCAGAAGATCATCGAGGAGGCGCCGAGCGTCCTCCTCGACGAGGCCACGCGCGCGGCGATGGGCGAGGCCGCCGTGCAGGCGGCCCGCAGTTGCGGGTACCGGGGCGCGGGCACGGTGGAGTTCATCGTGCCGGGCGGCGACCCGTCCGCGTACTACTTCATGGAGATGAACACCCGCCTCCAGGTGGAGCACCCGGTCACGGAGCTGATCACCGGCCTGGACCTGGTGGAGTGGCAGCTGCGGGTCGCGGCCGGGGAGGAGCTGGGCTTCTCGCAGGACGACGTGACGCTGACCGGGCACGCGGTCGAGGCCCGGATCTGCGCCGAAGACCCCGCGCGCGGCTTCCTGCCCTCCGGCGGCACCGTCCTGCTGCTGAACGAGCCGCGGGGCGACGGCATCCGCACCGACTCCGGGCTCAGCGAGGGCACCGAGGTGGGCAGCCTGTACGACCCGATGCTGTCCAAGGTGATCGCCCACGCCCCCGACCGGGAGACCGCGCTCAGGAAGCTGCGGTCGGCGCTCGCCGAGACGGTCACGCTGGGCGTGCAGACCAACGCGGGCTTCCTGCGGCGGCTGCTGGCCCATCCGTCGGTAGTAGCGGGGGACTTGGACACCGGGCTGGTGGAGCGCGTGGTGGACGAGCTGGTCACCACGGACGTACCGGAGGAGGTGTACGAGGCGGCCGCGGCCGTACGCGCGAAGGCGCTGGAGCCCCGTACGGACGGCTGGGTCGACCCCTTCTCGGTGCCGAGCGGCTGGCGGCTCGGCGGCACCCCGAAGCCGCCCGCCTTCCACCTGCGGGTGCAGGACCCGGTGACGTACACCCCGCGCGGCAGCTCCACCGTCACCGGTGCCACGGTCTGCGTCGCCCTCGACGGCGTCCGGCACACCTTCCACCGGGCCGGTGACTGGATCGGCCGCGACGGCGACGCCTGGCAGGTGCGGGACCACGACCCGGTGGCCGCGTCCCTCAGCCGGTCCGCGCACGCCGGTGCCGACTCCCTCACCGCGCCGATGCCCGGCACGGTGACCGTGGTCAAGGTGGCCGTCGGCGACGAGGTGGCCGCCGGGCAGAGCCTGCTGGTGGTGGAGGCGATGAAGATGGAGCACGTCATCTCCGCCCCGCACGCCGGCACGGTCGCCGAACTGGACGTGACCCCGGGCGCGACGGTCGCGATGGACCAGGTGCTGGCCGTGATCGCACCGCACGAGGAGGTGGCGTAAGTGACCGCCGAGCAACTGCCCATGGTCGTACCGGCTTCCGATCTGCCCGCGCGGGTGCGGATCCACGAGGTCGGCGCGCGTGACGGACTGCAGAACGAGAAGCGGACCGTACCGACCGAGATCAAGGCGGAGTTCATCCGCCGGCTCGCCGACGCGGGCCTGACGACGATCGAGGCGACGAGCTTCGTGCATCCCAAGTGGGTGCCCCAACTGGCGGACGCCGAGCAGCTGTTCCCGTTGGTCAGCGAGCTTGAAGGCGTCGCGCTGCCGGTGCTCGTGCCCAACCAGCGCGGCCTGGACCGGGCGCTGGCGCTCGGCGCCGACCGGGTCGCCGTGTTCGCCAGCGCCACCGAGTCCTTCGCGAAGGCCAACCTCAACCGCACGCTGGACGAGTCGCTGGCCGTGTTCGAGCCGGTGGTGCGGCAGGCCAAGGACCGGGGCGTGCATGTGCGCGGCTATGTGTCCATGTGCTTCGGCGACCCCTGGGAGGGTGCCGTCCCGCTGCACCAGGTGGCCCGCGTCTGCACGGCCCTCAGGGACATGGGCTGCGACGAGCTGAGCCTGGGCGACACGATCGGCGTGGCCACCCCCGGCCACGTTCTCGAACTCCTCTCCCTGCTCAACGAGGAGGGCGTGCCGACGAACATGATCGGCGTGCACTTCCACGACACCTACGGCCAGGCGCTCGCCAACACCCTGGCGGCCCTCCAGCACGGCGTCACCACCGTGGACGCCTCGGCCGGCGGCCTCGGCGGCTGCCCGTACGCGAAGTCCGCCACCGGCAACCTCGCCACCGAGGACCTCGTCTGGATGCTGCGCGGACTCGGCATCGAGACCGGGGTCGACCTCGGCCGTCTGACCGCCACCAGCGTGTGGATGGCCGCCCATCTGGACCGGCCCAGCCCGTCCCGTACCGTCCGCGCTCTCTCCCACAAGGACCAGTGATCAGCATGGACCACCGTCTCAGCCCCGAGCTGGAGGAACTCCGTCGTACGGTGGAGGAGTTCGCGCACGACGTCGTGGCGCCGAAGATCGGCGACTTCTACGAGCGGCACGAGTTCCCGTACGAGATCGTCCGCGAGATGGGCCGTATGGGCCTGTTCGGGCTGCCGTTCCCGGAGGAGTACGGCGGCATGGGCGGCGACTATCTGGCGCTCGGCATCGCGCTGGAGGAACTGGCCCGGGTGGACTCGTCGGTGGCGATCACCCTGGAGGCCGGAGTCTCGCTCGGCGCCATGCCCCTGCACCTCTTCGGCACCGAGGAGCAGAAGCGCGCGTGGCTGCCCCGCCTGTGCACCGGGGAGATCCTGGGCGCCTTCGGCCTGACCGAGCCGGACGGCGGCAGCGACGCGGGCGCTACCCGTACGACGGCCCGCCTGGACCCGGACACGAACGAATGGGTGATCAACGGCACCAAGTGCTTCATCACCAACTCGGGCACGGACATCACGGGCCTGGTGACGGTGACCGCCGTGACCGGCCGCAAGCCGGACGGCAAGCCGCAGATCTCG
Organism: Streptomyces sp. NPDC052107; assembly: GCF_040680215.1. NCBI lineage: Bacteria > Bacillati > Actinomycetota > Actinomycetes > Kitasatosporales > Streptomycetaceae > Streptomyces > Streptomyces sp. NPDC052107. The sequence continues at coordinate 252,693 of NZ_JBFAWG010000006.1, read as the reverse complement.
TCGATCATCGTCCCGTCCGGCACCCCGGGCTTCACGGTGGCGGCGCCCTACTCGAAGGTCGGCTGGAACGCCTCCGACACCCGCGAGCTGTCGTTCGCCGATGTCCGGGTCCCCGCCGCCAACCTGCTCGGCGAGGAGGGCCGCGGCTACGCCCAGTTCCTGCGCATCCTGGACGAGGGCCGTATCGCCATCGCGGCGCTCGCCACCGGCCTGGCCCAGGGCTGTGTGGACGAGTCGGTGAAGTACGCCAAGGAGCGCCAGGCCTTCGGCCGGCCCATCGGTGCCAACCAGGCCATCCAGTTCAAGATCGCCGACATGGAGATGAAGGCCCACACGGCCCGCCTGGCCTGGCGCGACGCGGCCTCCCGGCTGGTCGCGGGCGAGCCCTTCAAGAAGGAGGCGGCCCTGGCCAAGCTGTATTCCTCCACCGTCGCCGTCGACAACGCCCGTGACGCCACCCAGATCCACGGCGGCTACGGCTTCATGAACGAGTACCCGGTGGCCCGCATGTGGCGCGACTCCAAGATCCTGGAGATCGGCGAGGGCACGAGCGAGGTCCAGCGGATGCTGATCGCCCGGGAGTTGGGCCTGGTGAGCTGAGCTCCGGCTGATCGGACGGTTCCGGCCCCGCGCGTGCACTGGCAGCGCGGGGCCGGTTCGTCGGCCGACGAGGGTTGACTGCGGTGACTCGGGCGCCTGGAACGGGATTTGTGACGCGTTCCGGTCGCCGGTTCAGCGCGCCGCGCGCAGCTCGGCGTACAGCTCCGGTCCCGTCCAGGTGCGCGGCGTGGACTCCGCCTCATGCACCAGGGCGGCGAGACGCGCGTTCACGGGGGCGCTGCGTCCATGGGCCGTGGCGAGGGCGACGATCTCGCCCTGCAGTGAGTCGACCTCCGTGGGCCGGCCGCGCTGCAGGTCCTCCCACATCGAGGAGCGCGCGTGGGCGTCGATCCGCAGGGACGCCGCCGCCACCCGGCGGAAGAGGGCGTCGGGCAGCCCCAGTACGTACGGGGTGACGCCGGGCGCGGTGGGGCCGAGGCGGGCGGGGGTGACCCCGGCGGCGCGGTAGGCGGCGAGGGCCTCGCGCTGGCACAGCGCGAGGCAGCGCCGGTAGGCCCGCCGGCCGAGCTGGTCGCGGAGCGGCAGCCCGGACAGGGCGTTGATCGCGTTGTTGAGGTTCATCAGCAGCTTGGCGTGCTGCACCCCGGACATGTCGGTACGGGCCTCGATGGCCAGGCCCGCCCCGCGGAAGGCGGCGAAGAGCCTGTCGTCGGGCTCGGTCATCAGCCTGCCCGGCATGCCCTGGTGCACGGTGCCCGGCTCGGACTGCACCACGTTGTAGGGCACCATCCCGGCCAGCACGGTGTGACCGGGGAGCGCGGCGCGCAGGGTGGCCGGGTTGTGCAGCCCGTTCTGGAAGCTGACCACCACGGCACCGGGGGCGAGTTGAGCGGCGAGCTCCTTGGCGGCGGCCTCGGTGCCGGCGGTCTTCACGGTGACCAGCACATAGTCCGCACCGGCCGCGGCCTCCGGACCGGTGGCGAGGGTGAGTTGGTCCGGCGTCAGATGGACGGGCGGCCTGACGGACGTACTGAGGGTGAGCCCCCGCTCGCGCAGCACGTCCATGGCGGCGGACCGGCCGATGAATGCCACGTCGTACCCGGCGGCGACGAGGTGGCCGCCGAGATGGCAGCCGATACTGCCGGCGCCGAGGACGGCGAAGCGGGGCTTGGACATGGGTGACTCCTGCGGAGGGCTGGGGGCGGTCCCGTACGGAACAAGGAGCGCAGACCCCACCCCTGGACAACAAGGAAGGTTAGGCTAACCTACCTTCGAACCTGTCCGGCGGGCGCTCCGCCCCGTTCGAAAGCAGTCATACCCATGTCCCACGCCCGTGCCACCCACCTCACTCGCCGCGGCCTCCTCGCCGCCTGCGGCGCCGTCGGACTCGGTGCCGCGCTCGCCGCCTGCGGGGACGGCAAGGGCAAAGACAGTGGCTCCGACGGCGGCACGAAGGCCGCCAAGTCGGGCCCCTGGTCCTTCAAGGACGACCGCGGCACGACCGTGAAGCTCGACAAGCTCCCCGCGAACATCGTCGCCTTCACCGGCGTCGGCGCCGCGCTCCACGACTACGGCATCCAGGTCAAGGGCGTCTTCGGTCCGACGACGACCAAGGACGGCAAGGCCGATGTCCAGGCCGGCGACATGGACGTCAGCAAGGTGACGGTCCTCGGCAACGCCTGGGGCCAGTTCAGCGTCGAGAAGTACGCCTCCCTCGCGCCGGACGTGCTGATCACGACGATGTTCGACGGCGCCGGCACCCTCTGGTACGTCCCCGAGGAGTCGAAGAAGAAGATCGCCCAGCTGGCCCCCAGCATCGGTATCTCCGTCTATGACCGCCGGCTCACCCAGCCGTTGCAGCGCATGTGGGAGCTGGCCGAGTCGCTGGGCGCGGACATGAAGGCCGCGAAGGTGACCGACGCCAAGACGCGGTTCGAGGCCGCGGCCGCCCGGCTGCGCGCCGCCGCCAAGGCCAAGCCGGACATCAAGGTCATGGCCGGCAGCGCCAGCGACCAACTGTTCTACGTCTCCGGCACCAACCTCTCCATCGACCTGGAGTACTTCAAGGCCCTCGGCGTGAACTTCGTCGAGCCGCCGGAGAGCGCCAAGAAGCAGGGCGGCGGCTGGTACGAGTCGCTGAGCTGGGAGAACGTCGACAAGTACAAGGCCGACATCATCATGATGGACGACCGGTCGTCGGCCATCCAGCCGGCCGACATCACCAAGCCGACCTGGAAGAAACTGCCCGCGGTGAAGGCGGGTCAGGTCATCGCCCGGTCGCCCGAGCCGATTCTCTCGTACGACAAGTGCGTGCCACTGCTGACGAGTCTGGCCGAGGCCCTGGAGAAGGCCAAGAAGGTTGGCTGAGGAGTCCCTCATGACGACGGCCGTAGCCGCCCCGTTCCGATTCTTCTCTCTGCAGGTCGTACGGACGAGGCGGCTGGGGCCGTCTCTCGTTCGCGTCACCTTCGGCGGGACCGATCTGCACGCGTTCCACTCCGACGGACGCGACCAGTCCGTCTCGCTGTTCCTCCCGCACCCTGGCCAGCCGAAGCCTGTCGTACCCCTGGACCTGGGGGAAGGATGGTGGCGGGCCTGGCGCGAACTGCCCGATGACGTACGGGCCGTGATGCGTTCGTACACGCTCCGGTCCCTGCGCCGGGACGCCGAGGGCAGCACGGTCGAGATCGACATCGACTTCGCGCTGCACGGCATCGGGTCCGGCGCGGCCACCCCCGCCGGCCCCGCCTCCCGCTGGGCCTCCCGGGCCACCCCCGGCGACCGGGTGCTGGTGCTCGGTCCGGCGATCGCCGACAACCGCGCCATCCGCTTCCGCCCGCCCGAGGACACCGACCTGGTCGTCCTGTGGGGCGACGAGACCGCCGTACCGGCCGCGACCGCCATCCTCGAATCCCTCCCGGCCGGCACCCGCTCCCGGGCCTGGCTGGAGGTGCCGCACGCCGGTGACATCCAGGACGTGCGCACGGAGGCGGACGCGGAGATCACGTGGCTCGTACGGCACGACGGGTCCCCCATGGCCGTCGACGCCGTACGGGCCGCACAACTTCCCCCAGCCGGGCGGCCGTACGTGTGGATCGCCGGCGAGTCGGGGCAGGTGAAGGCGCTGCGGCGGCACTTCGTCGGCGAGCGCGGGGTCGACCGGCGGCGGGTGACCTTCGTCGGGTACTGGCGCCAGGGGTTGGCCGAGGAAGAACTGCGGGCCGCGGAGTAGTAACTCCCCTGAGCAGGTAGCTGCCTTGCGCGTGACACCGGTCACGGGTGAGGCATGCCTTGATCCAAGAAAGTTAGGTTAGGCTAACCTTAGTTAAAGCGGTTCCGTTCAATCCCCGCACGGACTGTCCCCTCGGAGGACCCCCACATGCGCTCGCACCTGCTCAATGGCCTCACCGCGGAGCACTACCGCAGCTCCGTGACCGAAGGAGTCGAGCGGGTGGCGGCCAAACTCGCCACCACCGACCGTCCGTTCACCGGCGTCACCGTCGACGCCCTCTCCCCCCGGATCGACGCCATCGACCTGGACCGCCCGCTCGGCGACACCGCGGCCGTCCTGGACGAGCTGGAGGACGTCTACCTCCGCGACGCGGTCTACTTCCACCACCCCCGCTACCTCGCCCACCTCAACTGCCCGGTCGTCATCCCGGCGGTGCTCGGCGAGGCCGTGCTCTCCGCCGTCAACTCCTCCCTCGACACCTGGGACCAGTCGGCCAGCGGCACCCTCATCGAGCGCAGGCTCATCGACTGGACGGCCGATCGGATCGGCCTCGGACCCGCCGCCGACGGCGTGTTCACCTCCGGCGGCACCCAGTCCAACCTCCAGGCGCTGCTGCTGGCGAGGGAGGAGGCGAAGACGGATTCCGTCGCCGGGCTGCGGATCTTCGCCTCCGAGGAGAGCCACTTCAGCGTGAAGAAGTCCGCCAAACTGCTGGGCCTCGGCCAGGAGGCGGTCGTCCCGGTCCCCGTCGACCACGACAAGCGGCTGCAGACCGTCGCCCTCGCCCACGAGCTGGAGCGCTGCCGGCGCGACGGGCTGGTCCCGATGGCCGTCGTCGCCACCGCCGGCACCACCGACTTCGGCTCCATCGACCCGCTCCCGGAGATCGCCGAGCTGTGCGCCCAGTACGGCGTGTGGCTGCACGTCGACGCGGCCTACGGCTGCGGGCTGCTCGCCTCCCTCAAGCACCGGGACCGCCTCGCGGGCATCGAACGCGCCGACTCCGTCACGGTCGACTACCACAAGTCCTTCTTCCAGCCGGTGAGTTCCTCCGCCGTGCTGGTCCGGGACGCGGCCACCCTGCGCCACGCCACCTACCACGCCGAGTACCTCAACCCGCGCCGCATGGTGCAGGAACGCATCCCCAACCAGGTGGACAAGTCCCTGCAGACCACCCGGCGCTTCGACGCCCTCAAGCTCTGGATGACCCTGCGGGTGATGGGCGCCGACGGCATCGGGCAGCTCTTCGACGAGGTCTGCGACCTGGCCCACGAGGGCTGGAGGCTGCTCTCCGCCGATCCCCGCTTCGACGTCGTCGTCGAACCCACGCTGTCCACCGTGGTCTTCCGCTACATCCCGGCGGCCGTCACCGACCCGGCCGAGATCGACCGCGCCAACCTCTACGCCCGCAAGGCCCTGTTCGCCTCCGGTGACGCCGTGGTCGCGGGCACCAAGGTCGGCGGCCGCCACTACCTGAAGTTCACCCTGCTCAACCCCGAGACACGGGCGGCCGACATCACCGCCGTCCTCGACCTGATCGCCGGCCACGCCGAGCAGTACCTGGGAGAGCCCCTTGACCGCGCGTCCTGAAGCCAGCCGGACCTACGACTTCGTGGGCATCGGGCTCGGCCCCTTCAACCTCGGCCTCGCCTGCCTCACCGAGCCCATCACCGGCCTGAACGGGGTCTTCCTGGACTCCAAGCCCGACTTCGAGTGGCACGCCGGGATGTTCCTGGACGGCGCCCATCTCCAGACCCCGTTCATGTCGGACCTGGTCACCCTCGCCGACCCGACCTCGCCGTACTCCTTCCTCAGCTACCTGAAGGAGAAGGGCAGACTGTACTCGTTCTACATCCGCGAGAACTTCTATCCGCTGCGGATCGAGTACGACGACTACTGCCGCTGGGCGGCGAGCAAACTCAGCAGCGTCCGCTTCGGCACGACGGTCACCGAGGTGACGTACGAGGACGAGCGGTACGTCGTCCGCACCGAGGCCGGTGAAACGTTCCGTGCCCGGCACCTGGTCCTGGGCACGGGGACGACCCCCTACGTCCCGCGGGCCTGCCGGGATCTGGCCGGCGACTTCCTGCACACCTCCCAGTACATGCAGCGCAAGGCGGAGCTGCGGGCGAAGAAGTCCATCACGATCGTCGGCAGCGGCCAGAGCGCCGCCGAGATCTACCACGAACTGCTCGCCGGAATCGACTTCTACGGCTACCAGCTGAACTGGGTCACCCGCTCCCCGCGGTTCTTCCCGCTTGAGTACACCAAGCTGACCCTGGAGATGACCTCCCCGGACTACATCGACTACTTCCGCGCGCTGCCCGAGGAGACCCGCTACCGGCTGGAGAAGCAGCAGAAGTGCCTGTTCAAGGGCATCAACTCGGATCTGATCGACTCGATCTTCGATCTGCTCTACCTGAAGAACGTCGAGAGCGGCGACCGCCCGGTCCCCACCCGCCTCCTCACCAACTCCACGCTCACCTGGGCCGGTTACGAGGACGGCACCTTCACCCTCGGCTTCCACCAGGACGAGCAGGACAAGGACTTCGAGATCCGCACCGAGGGCCTGCTGCTGGCCACCGGCTACCGCTACGAGCCCCCGGCCTTCCTCGCCCCGATCCGCGACCGCCTCCTCTTCGACGGCCACGGCCGCTTCGACGTCGCCCGCAACTACGCCATCGACGTCACCGGCCGCGGCGTCTTCCTGCAGAACGCGGGCGTGCACACCCACAGCATCACCAGCCCCGACCTGGGCATGGGCGCGTACCGCAACTCGTCCATCATCCGCCAGCTGCTCGGCACCGAGTACTACCCGGTCGAGAAGACGATCGCGTTCCAGGAGTTCGCCGTATGATCTTCACTTTCCGTAGCGTCGACCCACTGAGGGACGGCGAACTCCTGCACTCCTGGGTCACCGATGCCAAGGCGTCCTTCTGGATGATGCAGGACGCGAAGCCGGAGGACGTCGAGCGGGCCTACATGGAGATCGCGGCGGACGAGCACCACCACGCTCTGCTCGGGCTGCACGACGGGGAGCCGGTCTTCCTGATGGAGAAGTACGACCCCGCGCAGCGGGAGCTGGCCGGCCTGTACGAGCCCCGGCCGGGCGACGTCGGCATGCACTTCATGGTCGCACCGACCGACACGCCCGTGCACGGGTTCACGCGGGCCGTCATCACCGCCGTGATGGCCCACCTCTTCGAGGACCCCGCGGTACAGCGAGTCGTGGTCGAACCGGACGTGGACAACAAGGCCGTGCACGCCCTGAACGAGGCCGTCGGGTTCGTGCCCGAGCGGGAGATCCGGAAGCCGGAGAAGCAGGCCCTGCTGAGCTTCTGCACCCGCGAGCAGTTCGCCGCCGCGACGGGGGTGGCCATATGAGCCTCGCCGATGCCGTGGCCCACCTCTCCCCCGAGCGCTGGGCGACCGCCAACCGCCTGCTCATCCGCAAGGCGCTCGCGGAGTTCGCGCACGAGCGCCTGATCACGCCCGAGGTCGGCGACGGCGGCCGGTACGTCGTCCGCAGCGACGACGGGGGAATCACGTACCGGTTCGCCGCCGTCCGCCGCGCCCTCGACCACTGGCAGATCGACCCCGACTCGATCACCCGCCACCGCGACGGCGCCGCACTTCCGCTGTCCGCCCTGGACTTCTTCATCGAGCTGAGGAAATCCCTGGGCCTGAGCGACGAGGTCCTGCCGGTCTACCTGGAGGAGATCTCCTCCACCCTCGCCGGCACCTGCTACAAGCTCACCAAGCCCCGCATCACCTCGGCCGAGCTGGCCGGCAGCGGCTTCCAGGCCATCGAGACCGGGATGACCGAGGGGCACCCCTGCTTCGTCGCGAACAACGGGCGGCTCGGGTTCGGCATCCACGAGTACCTGTCGTACGCCCCGGAGACCGCGAGCCCCGTCCGGCTGGTGTGGCTGGCCGCGCACCGCTCGCGTGCCGCGTTCACGGCGGGCGCCGGAGTCGAGTACGAGTCCTTCCTGCGGGAGGAGCTGGGCGAGCCGACGCTGACCCGCTTCCGCACCACCCTCACCGACCAGGGCCTGGACCCCGCCGACTACCTCCTCATCCCGGTCCACCCCTGGCAGTGGTGGAACAAGCTCTCCGTGACCTTCGCCGCCGAGGTGGCCCGCGGGCATCTGGTCTGCCTCGGCGAGGGTGACGACGAGTACCTGGCCCAGCAATCCATACGCACCTTCTTCAACACCTCCCACCCAGAGAAGCACTATGTGAAGACGGCCCTGTCGGTCCTCAACATGGGCTTCATGCGGGGACTCTCTGCCGCCTACATGGAGGCGACCCCGGCGATCAACGACTGGCTGGTCCAGCTGATCGAGAACGACCCGGTGCTGAAATCGACGGGCCTGTCGATCATCCGGGAGCGTGCAGCGGTCGGCTACCGGCACCTGGAGTACGAGCAGGCCACCGACCGCTACTCGCCGTACCGCAAGATGCTGGCCGCGCTGTGGCGGGAGAGCCCGGTGCCCTCGCTGCGGGACGGCGAGTCGCTGGCGACCATGGCCTCCCTGCTGCACGTGGACCACGCCGGCGCCTCCTTCGCGGCCGCGCTGATCGAACGGTCGGGTCTCACCCCGACGGAGTGGCTACGGCGCTACCTCCGTGCCTACTACACCCCGCTCCTGCACAGCTTCTACGCCTACGACCTGGTGTTCATGCCGCACGGCGAGAACGTGATCCTAGTACTGAGGGACGGGGCCGTGCAGCGGGCGGTCTACAAGGACATCGCCGAGGAGATCGCGGTGATGGACCCGGACGCCGTCCTCCCGCCGGAGGTCGCACGCGTCCGCGTGGACGTACCCGAGGACAAGAAGCTCCTGTCGGTCTTCACCGACGTCTTCGACTGCTTCTTCCGCTTCCTCGCCGCCCATCTCGCCGCCGAGGAGATCCTGAAGGAGGAGGCCTTCTGGCGCACGGTCGCGGAGGTCACCCGTGAGTACCAGGACGCGAATCCGGAACTTGCCGGCAAGTTCCGGCACTACGACATCTTCGCCCCTCGGTTCGCCCTGTCCTGCCTGAACCGGCTCCAGCTGCGCAACAACAGGCAGATGGTGGACCTCACCGATCCTTCCGGCGCGCTCCAGCTCGTCGGCATGCTGAAGAACCCGATCGCCGGCCTCTGACAGCTCACAAACGGACGGGCGCCCCGGAGCACGGTCCTCCGGGGCGCCGACTTATACATGCCTCGATGTCCGATTTAATCTAATTTGCCGCAAAGTCCTGCTATTTCCGTATTTAAGCCGTTGAGTCGTTTGACCTGGGCCACGTGACCCAATTCACTTACGAAGCCCCCTAGGACTTCGAGCTGCCCTTAACTTCCGGATTTCCCGGGGCCCTGACCGAACCCGGCACCGGAGGACAACTAGCCCGGTTAGTAAATAGGGCAATTGCCAGCTTATTCCCAGCGTATTAACAATATTCCCGCCGCAGCGCACCGCTAAACGAAATGCAGTGCTGTTTGCCGAAGGGAATCGGCAACTGCAGGTGATCCAATTCTCGGAAAAGGACCGCTCCATGCCCCGTCATGCCCGCAAGACCTCATCCCGGTCCCGCCGATTCCTCGCCGGCGGCGCCGTCACCGTCGGCACGTTCGCCCTGGCCTGCACGGCCGCGGGCACCGCTCAGGCCGCTGCCGCCACGTCCACCGGCACGACCGCCTACACCGTCAAGGCCGGCGACCATCTGACGTCGATCGCCCGATCCCTCCATGTGCCGGGCGGCTGGCAGGCCATCGCGTCGGCCAACCACCTCGCCAGCCCCTACATCATCCAGATTGGGCAGGTCCTCACCCTGCCCACCGGGTCGGCCTCGTCCACGGCGGCCTCGACCACGGCGGCACCGTCCAGCACGCCGTCCTCCTCGGGCCAGACCTACACCAACAACCTGGACGGCTGGATCAAGCATTCCCTGGCGGTCATGGCCAAGAACAACATTCCGGGCACCTACAACGGCATCCACCGCAACATCATGCGTGAGTCCTCCGGCAACCCGAAGGCCATCAACCTCTGGGACTCCAACGCCGTCAAGGGCACCCCGTCCAAGGGCCTGCTCCAGGTGATCCAGCCGACGTTCGACGCGTACCACGTGCCGGGCACCTCGTCGGACATCTACGACCCGGTCGCCAACATCACCGCGGCCTGCAACTACGCGTACCACCGCTACGGCTCGATCGACAACGTCAACAGCGCCTACTGACAGGGAATTTCCCAACGGTCCGACGTGCAATTCGACTGGCAGCCACACCTGTCTCTGAATTGCATCGGCAAAGGATCTAGGGAAGTCCTGCTGGAGTACCAGCGGTCGACACGCTGACGGGCACCCCGGAGTACGGTCCTCCGGGGTGCCCGTCCGTGTGTGGTCAGCTCTTCGGCCAGGGGACCTGCGGTGAGTGGTAGTAGCTCATGCCGAGGGCGTCCCAGCGGGGGGCCTGGGCGGCCAGGCGGAGCTTGTAGGTGTTCCAGTTGTGGGTGGCCGCCGGGGACCAGGCCAGTTCGGCCGCGCCCGGAAGGCGCGGGAATGCCATGTACTCGATGTCGGCCGACGTCTTCAGGGTCTCCGACCACAGCGGGGCCTCCACGCCCTGGATGGCCGAAGCCGGGGCGCCGGGGAGGTAGTTGCCGGGGTTCCAGTCGTACGAGCGCTGGACCTCGACGTAACCGGCCCACTTCGTGCCCAGCCCGGTGCTGCTGGTGTACTTCATGTCGAGGTAGAGACGGTCCGCCGGGGACAGGATCAGTCCGGTGCCGTTCTGGGCGGCCTTGGCGACCTGGGCCTTCTCGGTCGCGCTGGTGCCGTCCAGGCCCCAGTACTGGGCGAGGGCGCCCTTGGCCGGGTGGGCGCCGGTGAGCTGGTGCCAGCCGATGACGGTCTTGCCGTACTTGGCGACGATCGGCTGCACGCGGTCCATGAACTTCACGTAGTCGGTGTGGCTGGTGGAGTGCGCCTCGTCGCCTCCTATGTGGAGGTAGCGGCCGGGGGTGAGGGCCGCCAGCTCCCGGATGACGTCGTCGGCGAAGTCGTAGGTGACCTCCTTCGGCACGCACAGCGAGCTGAAGCCGACCTGCGTGCCGGTGTACAGCGGGGGTGCCACGCCGTCGCAGTTGAGCTGGGCGTAGGAGGCGAGGGCAGCGTTGGTGTGGCCGGGCATGTCGATCTCGGGGACGACCTCCAGATAGCGGGAGGCGGCGTAGGAGACGATGTCGCGGTACTCGGCCTTGGTGTAGTACCCGCCCTTGCCGCCGCCGACCTCGGTGGAGCCGCCGTAGGTGGCGAGGCGCGGCCAGGAGTCGACGGCGATGCGCCAGCCCTGGTCGTCGCTGAGGTGCAGATGCAGCTCGTTGATCTTGTACATGGCCAACTGGTCGATGTACCGCTTGACCTGAGCGACGGTGAAGAAGTGCCGGGAGACGTCCAGCATGGCGCCCCGGTAGGAGTAGCGGGGGCGGTCCTCGATGGTGCCGCCGGCGATCTGCCAGGGGCCGGGCTGGGCGGTCTTCTTCTCCACGGCGGCCGGGAGGAGCTGACGCAGGGTCTGGACGCCGTGGAAGAGGCCGGCGGGGGCGCTCGCGGTGATGCTGACGCCGGCCGGGTCGCTGTGCAGCCGGTAGCCCTCGGCGCCGAAGTCGCCCTGGGCGAGGTGGAGTTGGATGCCTCCCGCGCCCTGGTCGGTGGTGATCGGCAGTCGATAGCCGGTCGAGGGGCGCAGGATGCCCGCGAGGTACGTGCCGATGCGGCGGACCTCGGCGGAGTCGTCGACGTGGACGCCGGTCGCCCAGGTGATGCGGTACGGGTGCCCGCCGGGGGCGACCGCGGCGGGTGCCGGGACCACCCGGTCCAGCGGTGTCGGGGCGGCCGCCTGCGCCTCGGGGGCCGCGCCGAGGGTGAAGACCCCGGCTGCCGCCAGTAGCAGCAGTGAACCGAGGATGCGGGTCGTTCGGGGAGTCGTGCTGTGGTTCCGTCTCACATGCGCTCCCTTCAAAAGTGGTCGAGACCACTCTCCCGCAGATCCGATGAAACAATCCCTCCATGGCGGAAATCATCCAGAAGGACGGCACCTGGGCCTTCGACGGCGATGTCCTGCGGCTCACTCCGGGGCGGGACAAGAACGTGAGCCCGCTCCGCCGCGAGCTGGGCGAACTCCTCATACTGCTGGGGGCGTTGGCCGGTGTCTCCTTCGAGCAGGGGAGGAAGTCGGGGCGGCTCAGGCTGCGGCTGCGCGACGGCGCCGATCCGCTGACGCAGGCCACCGGCGGCCGGCTCGGCGAGCCGAACGACCCGTACCAGCTGACGGTGGAGTCCGACCGGCACGGCGTCGCCGAGTACTTCGCGGACGAGGTGCGCAACGCCCTGCTGCTGGACGGGGTTTCACCGGATCCACTTCGACGGGGAACGGGTGCGGCTGGAGTGGAACTGGAAGACGGAGGACGCCAAGTCCTCCGGCGGCCCCCGCACGATCCCCCTCGCGGACGTCGTCGGCGTGGAGTGGCAGCCGGCGGCCGGTCTGGAGAACGGCCATCTGCGCTTCCTGGTGCGCGGCGCCCCGGTGACGGCCCCGCCCAAGTACGACCCGAACGCGGTCGAGCTGTGGGGGTTCAAGAAGGATCCGCTGATGGCCCTGGTGGCCGCCGCCGTACAGGCGCGGCTGCCGCATCCCGCGGCCCCCGCCGAGGTGGACGCCGTACGCCGCGAGCCGGTGCAGCTCGCCAAGGGGCCTGCCGCCGAGAACGACCACGACGCCCAGCTCCGGCGCCTGCGCGAGCTGGGTGAGCTGCACCGCGGCGGGGTGCTGACCGACGAGGAGTTCGCCCTGGCCAAGCAGGCGGTCCTCAAACGCATGTGAGAGCGCGCGTGAGGACCGCCCGCGGCCCGGCTCAGGGAGTTACTTGGCCGCGCGGGACACCGTGAAGTGGTCGATGCGGTCGCCGGTCTCGGCGATGCCCGACACCTTCAGCGTGGTCTGGCGGCCCTGCGGCGCGGGGCAGACGTCCACGCGCAGGAAGGAGTAGTTGAGGTAGCGGACCCGGGACCAGGTGACGGTCTCGTTGACCTTGCCGTCCTTGGTGTTGATGAAGGACGCCACCGAGTCGACCTCGTGCTCGTGGCCCTCGTAGGAGTCCGGGGCGCTGAACGCGTACAGGCTGCGGCCCGCCGCGCCGGCGGTGACGTAGACCACGCCCTCGGTCTCGGGGTAGGCGGTGCCGCCGATCGGGAGCTTCTTGGTGACGGCGCCGGTCTTGATGACGTCGGTGCGCTCGTACTGGTGGTTGTGGCCGTTGATGACCAGGTCCACCTGGTACTTCTCGAACAGCGGCACCCACTCCTGGCGCACGCCCCCCTCCGAGGCGTGCGCCGTGGACGTGCAGTACGCGCAGTGGTGGAAGAACACGATGATGAAGTCGACGTCCTTCGACTCCCGGTACGTCTTCAGCTGGGCCTCGAACCACTTGGTCTGGGTTCCGCCGGAGATGCCCAGGTTCGCCGGGATCTCGAAGGAGACGTCGTTCGGGTCCAGCGAGATGACCGCGGTGTTGCCGTGGACGAAGGAGTACACGCCCGGCAGGTTCCTGGCGTCCGGGCCGTTGTCCGGGAGGGTCCAGCGGGCCTCCTCGCCGCCGTAGCCGTTGGGCGAGTACCAGGCCTCCATGTCGTGGTTGCCGTAACTGACCATCCACGGGATCTGCTTGGCGACCGACTCGGTCTGGTACAGGAACTGGTCCCAGGTGCGCGAGTCGAAGCCCGTGTCGGTGGCCTTGCCCTGGCCGGCCGGGTCGCCGTAGGCGATGTCGCCTGCGTGCAGGTGGAAGGCCGGGTTCTGGCCGAGGATCAGGCTGTCGTTGGCCAGGGCGTGGTAGCTGACGCCCTGGTCGCCGAAGGCGGTGAAGGTGAACGGCGCCTTGTGGGCGGGGGCGGTGGTGAAGGTGCCCAGGGTGCCCGCGAGGTGCGGCTCGGCCGGGTCGAAGCCGTCGTGGCCGACGCCGTAGTAGTAGGTCCTGCCGGGGCGCAGGTGGGTGAGCTTGGCGTGCAGGTAGTACTGCATGTGGTCGCCGCTCGCGCCGACACCGGCCGGGGTGTAGAGGGTGCGGACCTCGGCCTCGATCTTGCGGGAGAGGTCCCAGGGCTGGGCGCCGATGCGGATGAACGGATTCTTCACGGCGACGGGGACCTGCCAGGAGACGGTCATCTCTGTGCGCGGGTCGTTGCCGTAGGCGAGGTGGCGACCGAAGGGGGCGACGAGCGCGCCGTCGACCGTCTCGGTGGCGGCGGCGGTGCGCTGCGTGGGCACGGCCGCCTGGGCGGTGGCGCCCGGCACGAACGCGCCACCGGCGACGGCGCCGAGCGTCACGGCGCCACCTCTGATCATGGTGCGCCGGGAGAATCTGGTGCGCAGGTACTCATGCTGCTCGGCCATGCTCATGCGCGCGGCCAGCTTGTCGGGTACTCCCATACGAGGAATGTCCATGGCGTCCGAAACTCGTGGGTCTGGGCAACGAGACGCAAGACACAGAATGGACAGCCTGCGAACAGAGATCCAACAGCCCCGCGCCAGCCATCTGCCCGAAATCGGGCACGTTTCTTGCGAAACCGGCTGCGGTACTCCAAGATCTATGGGTGCACGACGAACTTGTTGATCATCTGACGCGGTCCACGCCCCTGAGCCGGGGCGAGGCGCTGCGGGTGATTCAGGACGTGCTCGCCTTTTTCGACGAGACGACCCAGGATTTCGTCCGTCGCCGCCACCGCGAGCTGCAGGCCCAGGGCCTGGTGAACGCGGAGATCTTCGAACGGATCGAGGCGGATCTGAAATACCGGGCGGTGGCGCCGCCGGAGCTGACGCTCAGGCAGCTGCGCCGCATCGTCTACGGCTGAGAACCGGCCGGGGACCACGGGCCGAGGGATACGGGATATGTGCGGAATTGTCGGATACATCGGGAAGCGTGACGTCGCCCCTCTCCTCCTGGAGGGCCTGCAGCGGCTGGAGTACCGCGGCTACGACTCCGCGGGCATCGTCGTCACCTCCCCGAAGGCGCCCGGCCTGAAGATGGTCAAGGCCAAGGGCCGGGTGCGCGACCTGGAGGCCAAGGTCCCGGCGCGCTTCAAGGGCACCACCGGCATCGCCCACACTCGCTGGGCCACCCACGGCGCCCCGTCCGACATCAACGCCCACCCGCACATGTCGGCCGACAACAAGGTCGCCGTCGTGCACAACGGCATCATCGACAATGCCGCCGACCTGCGCCGCAAGCTGGAGGCGGACGGCGTCGAGTTCCTCTCCGAGACCGACACCGAGGTCCTCACCCACCTCATCGCCCGCTCCTCCGCCGAGAAGCTGGAGGACAAGGTCCGCCAGGCGGTCCGTGTGATCGAGGGCACCTACGGCATCGCGGTGCTGCACGCCGACTTCCCCGACCGCATCGTGGTGGCGCGCAACGGCTCCCCGGTGGTCCTCGGCATCGGCGAGAAGGAGATGTTCGTCGCGTCCGACATCGCCGCCCTGGTCACCCACACCCGCCAGATAGTGACCCTGGACGACGGCGAGATGGCCACCCTCAAGGCCGACGACTTCCGCACCTACACCACCGAGGGCACCCGTACGACGGCCGAGCCCACCACGGTGGAGTGGGAGGCCGAGTCGTACGACATGGGCGGCCACGACACGTACATGCACAAGGAGATCTTCGAGCAGGCCGACGCCGTGGACCGCGTGCTGCGCGGCCGAATCGACGACCGCTTCTCCACCGTGCACCTCGGCGGCCTCAACCTGGACGCCCGCGAGGCCCGGCAGATCCGTCGCGTGAAGATCCTCGGCTGCGGCACCTCGTACCACGCGGGCATGATCGGCGCCCAGATGATCGAGGAGCTGGCCCGTATCCCCGCAGATGCCGAGCCGGCCTCCGAGTTCCGCTACCGCAACGCGGTCGTGGACCCCGACACCCTGTACGTGGCCGTCTCCCAGTCCGGTGAGACGTACGACGTGCTCGCCGCCGTCCAGGAGCTGAAGCGCAAGGGCGCCCGGGTCTTCGGCATCGTCAACGTGGTCGGCTCGGCGATCGCCCGCGAGGCGGACGCCGGCATCTACGTCCACGCGGGCCCCGAGGTCTGCGTGGTCTCCACCAAGTGCTTCACCAACACCACGGTCGCCTTCGCGCTGCTCGCCCTGCACCTGGGCCGCACCCGTGACCTCTCGGTCCGCGACGGCAAGCGGATCATCGAGGGCCTGCGCAAGCTGCCGGAGCAGATCACCGAGATCCTCAAGCAGGAGGAGAAGGTCAAGGAGCTGGCCGAGCTGTACGCCGACGCGCGCTCGATGCTGTTCGTCGGCCGCGTGCGGGGCTACCCGGTGGCCCGCGAGGCCTCCCTGAAGCTCAAGGAGGTCTCCTACATCCACGCCGAGGCCTACCCCGCCTCCGAGCTGAAGCACGGCCCGCTCGCCCTGATCGAGCCGGCCCTGCCCACGGTCGCGATCGTCCCCGACGACGACCTGCTGGAGAAGAACCGCGCGGCCCTGGAGGAGATCAAGGCCCGCAGCGGCAAGATCCTCGCGGTGGCCCACCAGCACCAGGAGAAGGCCGACCAGACGATCGTCGTCCCGAAGAACGAGGACGAGCTGGATCCCATCCTGATGGGCATCCCGCTCCAGCTCCTCGCCTACCACACGGCGAAGGCTCTCGGCCGGGACATCGACAAGCCGAGGAACCTCGCGAAGTCGGTGACGGTGGAGTAATTCCGCCGCAGTAGGACGGACCCCCACGTGTGCCACCTTCACGTGGGGGTCCGTTCAGTGCTGCTCGAATATCAGCCGGCGGCCGTCACCCCCCGGCCCGCAGCACGACCCGGAAGCGCCGTCGGCCAGTGGGCCAGCGCGGCCGTGGCGGCGTACCAGGCCACCGCACCGGACACGGCGGCCACCCAGCCCCCGACCTTGGCCAGAGACGAACTGTCGGCGAAGGCCGCGACAGCCAGCACCAGCATCGCCAGGAACAGCAGCCCGTGCATGACCTGACCGAGGCTGTCCCCGCCCGCGAGGGTCAGGGTGAGCGCCACCAGGGCGAAGAGGAGCAGGAAGAGTCCGGCCGCGTTGGCCGAGGAGTGACCGGCGACGGCCCAGGTGAACCAGAGCGCGCCGAGGGCCACGAATCCCGTACCGGAGGCGCTGTCACCGCCACGGAAGGCCAGCAGACCGACGAGGAACAGGGCAACTCCGCCCACATAGTGGGCCACTGAGACGGCGTCGGACGCTGCCACGCCGTCGATGACACCGGTGGTACCGAGCCCGAACGCCAACAGGGTGATTCCCAGGGCGAGTCGGCCGACCACGGTGGTGCTTCCGCTTCCCGCAGAGACTTCGTTGTCCACGGCGGGCTCCCTTCATTGTGCTGTTGCGCGGTGACCGGTATATGCCCTTCACAAGGGCACAAACCACCTCTACGCGCGAGTAGTTTCGCGCTGCACAAAGGGAGTTGAGAGGCTCAGGGGATGACGATCACGGGCCGCTGCGCCCGCTTGGCGAGCCGCCCGGCGACGGAACCGAAGATACGGCCGACGATACCGTGCGTGGAGCCGACGACGATCGCGTCGGCCTCGTACTCCCGCCCCACCTCTTCGAGTTCGTGGCAGATGTCCCCGCCCCGTTCGACGAGGATCCACGGCACCTCGGCCAGATAGTCCGCGCACGCCAGCTCAAGACCGAGGACCTCGGTGCGGTGGTCCGGCACGTCGACGAAGACGGGTGGCTCGCAACCGGCCCACACGGTGGTCGGCAGCCGGTTGGCGACATGGACGATGATCAGACCCGAGTGGGAGCGGTGGGCCATGCCGATGGCGTAGGCGAGGGCGCGCTCACTGGAGGTGGAGCCGTCGAAGCCGACGACGACTCCGTGCCGGAAGGCTGGGTCGCAGATGGGGCGTGGCTCTTCCGCCGCCAGGGGATCGGCCGCCGTGGGGTCGGCGACCGGCCGCTTGCGGTCCGCGGGTTCGAAGAATTCGTGACCGGCCATGGCTGTCTCGGCGTTGTGATCCTTTATGGGTGGGGACGACAGTGTGCGGCGGAGCTGTGTCCGGGAAACATCTTCCCAACCCCATACCCCCAAGGGTACGGCGGCACGCCTCCCGAGCCCAGATCCCGCGCACGCTCTGTAAGCGCTCCCCCGACGTCCGTCGGGGTTCACCGGAGCATGCACGAGCGGCGCCCGTAACGCAATGGTTGCTGCCCCGTACAGGCGGTTTGCACAGGATCAACAGGTGTACGACCGGTGACCGAGCGGCCGAACGGGCGTTGAACGGGGACGAGCCACCGCCACAGGGAGTACGAGTCATGCCCGGTCGCCGATCCACCTCCGCGCCGCCGCCCGCGCCGGACACCGTGCGCGAGGTGATCCGCTGGGCCGCCTTCAGCTGCGTCGTCGTCCCCGTGGTCCTGCTCTGGTACGGCACCTCGCCGGCCGGTGCGGCGGGCGCCGCCCTGGGCCTGGCCACCGTCACGGCCGTGTGCCGTTTCCTGCTGCGCCGGTCGGAACGGTGTGCCGGGCGGTACGGGTGCGACGAGGAGGGTTTAGGTGAGCAAAGAGGCGGACGTCACACCCGCCGACCGACACCGGTCGACTGACCTGTTTCCGTACCCCCGAACGCTTCTTTTCAGCCAACTTCTGAATGTCGCCGCAGAGGGGCCCCAACCACCCTCCAACCCCCGTTCGACCTGCACGGAAAGGGTCCACGGGCGGCTGTGCACCCTACGCGGTTTGGCCACTGCGACAAGGCGCACTTCCCTGCACGGCCCGCGAGTGCAACGCTTCGTGATCGAATGCTTCACGCCAAGTTGTCATATCGACAATTCGGGCGTGTGGAACTGGTCACCGTGCGACCGCGGGACCCAGTAGATTCGATCTTGACTGTCTTACGGCGGGGGACTCGTGCAGGACCGAGGGGAAACGTGCAGGAGCGACACAACCGAGGAGCCGCGACCACCGAGGGGGGCTTAGCAGTATGAGCCACGACTCCACTGCCGCGCCGGATGCCGCAGCCCGGAAACTCTCCGGGCGACGCCGCAAGGAGATCGTCGCGGTGCTGCTGTTCGGCGGCGGCCCCATCTTCGAGAGTTCCATACCGCTGTCGGTGTTCGGGATCGACCGCCAGGACGCCGGCGTGCCGCGCTACCGACTGCTGGTGTGCGCCGGCGAGGAGGGCCCGCTGCGGACCACAGGGGGCCTGGAACTCAGCGCACCGCATGGACTGGAGGCGATCTCACGCGCCGGGACGGTCGTCGTACCGGCCTGGCGGTCGATCACCGCGCCACCACCGGAGGAGGCGCTCGACGCGCTGCGCCGGGCGCACGAGGAGGGTGCCCGGATCGTCGGACTGTGCACCGGCGCCTTCGTCCTCGCGGCGGCGGGCCTGCTGGACGGCCGCCCGGCGACGACCCACTGGATGTACGCGCCGACACTGGCCAAGCGCTATCCGTCGGTGCACGTCGATCCACGAGAGCTCTTCGTGGACGACGGCGACGTCCTGACATCGGCCGGGACGGCGGCCGGAATCGATCTCTGTCTCCACATCGTGCGGACTGACCACGGCAACGAGGCGGCCGGCGCGCTGGCCCGCCGCCTGGTGGTCCCGCCGCGCCGCAGCGGCGGCCAGGAGCGCTACCTCGATCGGTCTTTACCGGAGGAGATCGGCGCCGACCCGCTCGCCGAGGTCGTCGCCTGGGCGCTGGAACACCTCCACGAGCAGTTCGACGTGGAGACCCTGGCGGCACGCGCCTATATGAGCCGCCGTACGTTCGACCGCCGGTTCCGCTCGCTGACGGGCAGCGCGCCGCTGCAGTGGCTGATCACACAGCGTGTGCTGCAGGCCCAACGCCTGCTGGAGACGTCGGACTACTCCGTGGACGAGGTGGCGGGCCGCTGCGGCTTCCGCTCCCCCGTCGCGCTGCGCGGGCACTTCCGCCGCCAGCTCGGCTCGTCCCCCGCCGCCTACCGGGCCGCCTACCGGGCCCGCAGGCCGCAGGGCGAGAGGCCGGCCGACACGGAGCCGCCGCTGCCGCCGTCCGGCCAGCCGGGCCCGCCCACGGGCCTCGCGGGCCCCGGGCCCATGGGCCACGCGCCCGTGCTGCACCCGGACCGGGACAACGGGGTGCCGATGCAGAGCCGCCGCACGGCGGCGGGCGCGGTGGGCCTGCTGCCGGGGCCGCGGAGCGGTAGCTGAGAGAGGGGGCGAGCACCTGCTCGCCCCCTCTTCCGCGCAGGCCGGCAGTGGCCCGGCATCGGCACAGGGAGCCACAAAAGCTCAGGTCCGCTTTAGGGTGGACGCATGAACGATCGCATGGTGTGGATCGACTGCGAGATGACCGGCCTCTCGCTGTCCGACGACGCGCTCATCGAGGTGGCCGCCCTCGTCACCGACTCCGAGCTGAACGTACTCGGCGAGGGGGTGGACATCGTCATCCGCCCGCCGGACCAGGCGCTGGAGACGATGCCGGAGGTGGTGCGTCAGATGCACACCGCGTCCGGGCTGCTCGCGGAGCTCCCGAACGGCACGACCCTTCAGGACGCCGAGGAGCAGGTCCTCGCCTATGTGAAGGAGTACGTGAAGGAGCCCGGCAAGGCCCCGCTCTGCGGCAACTCCGTCGGCACCGACCGCGGCTTCCTGCTGCGGGACATGCCGACCCTGGAGGACTACCTCCACTACCGGATCGTCGACGTGTCCTCCATCAAGGAGCTGGCCCGCCGCTGGTATCCGAGGGCGTACTTCAACAGCCCGGAGAAGAACGGCAACCACCGGGCCCTCGCCGACATCCGCGAGTCGATCGCCGAGCTGCGCTACTACCGCGAGGCCATCTTCGTCCCGCAGCCCGGCCCGGACTCCGACACCGCGAGGGCGATCGCCGCCAAGCACGTCGTGCCCGCGCGGTAACGACCCATCTGCACCCTTTCGGGGTCCGCTGGGAGGCCCGCGCGAAAACCTGTGCGCGAGCACCCCGTCGGACCCTGTAGACTTCTTCTCGGCCGGTCGGGGAAACGACGAGTTCAACCGCCGGTCGTGGTGGGTGTAGCTCAGCTGGTAGAGCACCTGGTTGTGGTCCAGGATGTCGCGGGTTCGAGTCCCGTCACTCACCCTCACCGATCAGCCGGTGACTCCGTCGCAAGACGAGTCACCGGCTGATTCGTTTGCGCCGTGCCGGGCCGGCCGCGCAGCGGCACCTCCACCACCAGCAGCGCCAGTACGAACGCGACGGCGCACACCCCGGCGGCCGTCGCCGCCATGACCGCCCCGACCGGGTCGCCGCCGTCGACAAGGCCCCCGATCCGCTGGAGCGGGGTTGGAACGCCGTAGCGGGTGGGAAGGGATGAACGGCCGACAGCGGACGCACTGCTCCTCGCGGTGGCGGAACCCGCCTACGCCATCGGCATCCGCTGACGGGAGGAGACGGCGTCATGGCGTTGTCCACGGCGTTCACCCGGCTGTTCGGTGCCGAGCATCCGATCGCCCTGGCACCGATGGGCGGTTCGGCCGGCGGAGCGCTGACCGCGGCTGTCTCACGCGGCGGCGGCCTCGGACTGCTGGGCAGCGGCAACGGCGACCGGGACTGGCTGGCCCGCGAACTGCCTGTCGTCGCCGCCGAGGGCGCCGGAAATCCCTGGGGCGTCGGCTTCCAGGCGTGGGCCACCGAGGTCGGTGCGGTGGAGTGGACGCTGGAGCAGGGCCCGGCGGCGGTGATGCTGTCCTTCGGGGACCCGGGCCCGTTCGCCGAGCGCATCCGCAACTCCGGTACGGCGCTGATCATTCAGGTCACCGACCTGGAAGAGGCCCGCAGGGCGGTGGACCTGGGCGCCGACGTGATCGTGGCGCAGGGCACCGAGGCCGGTGGGCACGGGGCCCGGCACGGGCGGTCCACGTTGCCGTTCGTGCCCGTCGTCGTGGACCTGGCGGCGCCCGTGCCGGTGCTGGCGGCCGGCGGGATCGGCGACGGCCGCGGTGTGGCGGCCGCCCTGGCCCTGGGGGCCGCGGGGGCGCTGCTCGGCACCCGCTTCCAGGCCACGGCCGAGGCCCTGGTCGACCCCGCGACCGCCCGGGCCATCGTCGCGGGGCGCAGCGAGGACACCGAACGGAACCGGGTACTGGACATCGCCCGCGGCTCGCGCTGGCCGGCCGACTACACCGCCCGGACCCTCCCACACCCCTTCCTCGACCGCTGGCGCGGCCGGGAGCCGGAACTCGCGAACGACCCCGAGGCCAGGCGGTCGTACGAGGACGCCGTAGCCCGCGGCGAGATCCCCACGCTCCCGCGATGGGCCGGCGAGTCCGTCGACCTCATCACCGACGTGCCCTCCGCCGCCGACCTGGTGGCCACGCTGGCCACCGAGGCCGAGCAGGCGCTGGACCGGGCTTGCGGACGTTGAGCACGCGATCCGAGCCCCGCAACCGGGACCGTGATGCGGTAGCAGTCCAAGGAGGCTCGGGTTCGACGCTCAAGGGCGGGACGACTTCACCCACTGGGCCCTGGCGGAAACCGTCTGGCCTCCGCGGTCACCGAGGACAAGGTCATCCTCATCCAGGCGCGGTACCACCACGACGATCAGCGCACCCCGTCACGACGACGCCCGTGCCACCAGTTCCGTCGGCAGTACCGCGTGCTGCCGCTCCAGCCCCCGGGAAACAGGTGGGCGGCGGTCGGCGATCTCCGTGAGGAGGAGGTCAATCATCGCGCGGCCCATCTCCTCGATGGGCTGGCGAACGCTGGTCAGCGGCGGGTCCATGTGGCGGGCGATGGCGGAGTCGTCGTAGCCGACGAGGGCCACGTCGTCCGGGATACGGCGGCCCGCCTCGCGCAGCACCTGCCGGGCGCCGGCCGCCATCACGTCCGAGCCGGCGAACACCGCGTCCAGGTCGGGGCGCACGTCGAGGAGCACGGACATGGCCCGGCGGCCGCCTTCCTCGGTGAAGTCCCCCGGTTCGACGAGGAGTTCGTCCACCTCCCGGCCCGCGTCCCGCAGGGCGTCGCGGTAGCCGTCGACGCGGCACTGGGCACCGTAGACGTCGAGGCGGCCGGTGATGTGCGCGACGCGGGTGCGGCCCCGGGAGAGCAGGTGCTCCACGGCCGAGCGGGCGCCGCCGTAGTTGTCCGAGTCCACCGAGGCGAGCGTCTCGCCGGCCGAGCGGGGGCCGCTGATCACGGCCGGGATCTCCAGCTGGGCCAGCAGGTCGGGCAGGGGGTCGTCGGCGTGGACCGAGACCAGCAGGACACCGTCCACCCGGTGCGCCGCCAGGTACTGGGCGAGGCGCCGGCGCTCCCGGTCGCTGCCCGCGAAGATCAGCAGCAACTGCATCTCGGTGTCGGAGAGTTCGGAGCCGACTCCGCGCAGCATGTCCGAGAAGTACGGCTCCGCGAAGAAGCGGGTCTCCGGCTCGGGGACCACCAGCGCGATGGCGTCGGTGCGGTTGGCGGCGAGGGCGCGGGCGGCGGTGTTGGGGACGTAGCCGAGCTCGGCGACCGCCGCCTCCACCGCGGCGCGGGTGGCGTCGCTGACCCGGGGCGAGCCGTTGATCACCCGCGACACCGTGCCCCGGCCGACCCCGGCCCGGGCGGCGACCTCCTCGAGCGTGGGCCGCCCCCCGCCGCGGCCCCGCGCTCCGTGGCTTGCCATGGGCTCCGCCTTTCTCGCCGCGTCCTCTGTGCTGGCCGAATGTAACAGCACCGTTCGCCGCGGTGGCCGTCCTGGGGGCCGCCGCCCGCAGACCCCCGCTCATCGGTCTTCGGCCTCGTCCGCCAACGCCGGTCGGGCTGGATACCGACTACCGGCGTCCCCGGCTCGACGCAGTTAACGCTCAGATAACTGAACGCAGTTACCGATGTCCGTTCCCTTGACACCCCGCCGCCGACCGACGACTCTTCAACACATCACTCATGGGAGCGCTCCCACACTACCTGGCACCTACACATCCCGCACGTTCCCCGCCCGAGCCGCAGCGAGTACGAACGGGCCCGATTCATGCAGTTGGCCGGGGGGTCGGCACGTCAGGCAACAGGAGGACGCAATGCGCACGAGCATCCGCCGGTCCCAGCGGCTGATGGCCCTCGCGGCCGTTGCCGCGTTGACCACGGGGCTGCTGGCAGGCTGCGCCAAGGACTCGGACGACAGCTCGTCGGACGGCTCCGGCGGCGGCGGAAACGGCAGTGGCAAAGGCAAGATCACGCTGACCATCGGCACCTTCGGCGTCTTCGGCTACAAGCAGGCCGGCCTGTACGACGAGTACATGAAGCTGCATCCGGACATCAACATCAAGGAGAACGTCACCACCCGCACCGACGTCTACTGGCCGAAGGTGCTCACCCGCCTCCAGGCCGGCTCCGGCACGGACGACATCCAGGCCATCGAGGTCGGCAACATCACCGAGGCCGTGCAGACGCAGGCGGCCAAGTTCGTCGATCTCGGCAAGGAGGTCGACAAGTCCCAGTGGCTGGACTGGAAGAACGCCCAGGCCACCAGCAAGGACGGCAAGCTCATCGGGCTCGGGACCGACATCGGGCCGATGGCCATCTGCTACCGCAAGGACCTGTTCCAGAAGGCGGGCCTGCCCACCGACCGGACCAAGCTCGCCGACATGTGGAAGGGCGACTGGGCCAAGTACGTCGACGTCGGCAAGCAGTACATGAAGAAGGCGCCCAAGGGCACCAAGTTCGTGGACTCCGCTGCCTCCGTCTACAACGCGGCCCTCGGCGGCGGTGACAAGCGGTACTACGACAAGGACGGCAACGTCGTCTGGGACAAGTCCGACGGCGTGAAGAAGGCCTGGGACGTCGCCATGGACGTCGCCACCAGCGACATGTCGGCGAAGCTGAAGCAGTTCGACCCGACCTGGGACCAGGGCTACGCCAACGGCACCTTCGCCACCGTCGCCTGCCCGGCGTGGATGATCGGCTACATCGAGCAGAAGTCCGGTGACTCCGGCAAGGGCAAGTGGGACGTGGCGGCGGCGCCCACCGCGGCCAACTGGGGCGGTTCCTTCCTCGGCGTACCGACCGCGACCAAGCACCAGAAGGAGGCCGTCGCCCTGGCCAAGTGGCTGACCGCGCCCGAGCAGCAGGCCAACGTCTTCGCCAAGCAGGCGAGCTTCCCCTCGACCCCGTCGGCGTACGCAAGCCTGAAGCCGGCCGCGGACACCACGGCGTACTTCTCGAACGCGCCGCTCACCCAGATCTTCTCCGACTCGGCGAAGACGATCCCGACGCAGTACTTCGGCATCAAGGACCAGCCGATCAACTCCGCGATCACCGACATCGGCATCCTCCAGGTCGAGCAGAAGGGCAAGTCGGCGTCCCAGGGCTGGGACGCGGCGTCCAAGGAGATCAAGGACGTGCTCGGCCAGTGACCAGCCCCAAGCAGGCTCTCGCGCAGCCCGCGTCGAGCGCCGACGCCGCGCCCGGCACCCCGCCGGGCGCGGCGCGGGGCGCTCACGGTCGCGGTACGCCGGCGGGCGCCGACTCCTGGCGCAGCCGGCTGTACCGCTGGGACATGAAGGCGTCGCCGTACGCGTTCGTGTCCCCGTTCTTCGTCCTGTTCGGGGCGTTCACGCTGGTCCCGCTGCTCTACACGGCCTGGTACTCGCTGCACGACGTGCAGCTGTCGTCCCTCGGTCACCAGACCTGGGCGGGCCTGGACAACTACAAGAACCTCTGGTCCTCGGATTTCTTCTGGAACGCCCTGAAGAACACCCTGACCATCGGTGTCATCTCCACCGTGCCGCAGCTGCTGGCCGCGATCGGGCTCGCACACCTGCTGAACTACCGGCTGCGGGGCTCCACCGTCTGGCGTGTGGTGATGCTGACCCCGTACGCCACCTCGGTGGCCGCGGCGACCCTGGTGTTCACGCTGCTGTACTCGTGGGACGGCGGCATGGTCAACTGGATCCTGCACTTCTTCGGGGTGAACCCCGTCAACTGGCGTGAGTCCGACTGGGGTTCGCAGTTCGCGGTGTCGTCGATCGTGATCTGGCGGTGGACGGGATACAACGCGCTGATCTACCTCGCCGCCATGCAGGCGATCCCGACCGACCTGTACGAGTCGGCGGCGATCGACGGCGCCAACCGCTGGCAGCAGTTCCGGCATGTGACCATCCCGCAGCTGCGCCCGACGATCCTGTTCACGGTCGTGGTCTCCACCATCGGCGCCACCCAGCTCTTCGGCGAGCCGCTGCTGTTCGGCGGGGTCAGCGGGTCCAAGGGCGGCTCCGAGCACCAGTACCAGACGCTCGGCCTGTACATGTACGACCAGGGCTGGATCATCGGCAACCTCGGCAAGGCGTCCGCGATCGCCTGGTCGATGTTCCTGATCCTGCTGATCATCGCCGCGGTCAATCTGCTGCTCACCCGACGGCTGAGGAAGTCCCAATGACCACCAGTGAACTGACCCTGGCCGCACCGAAGGTGAAGCGCCGACGGGTGATGGGCGCGGGCAAGCAGCTGCACGCGGGCCCGGTGACGTACGTCGTGCTCACCGTCTTCGCGCTGGTCTCCCTCGCCCCGCTGGTGTGGACGGCGATCGCCGCGTCCCGCACCGACCGGCGGCTGGCCGAGACCCCGCCGCCGCTGTGGTTCGGCGGCAACCTGTCCAAGAACCTGCAGACGGCCTGGGACCAGGCGGGGCTCGGCACCGCGATGTTCAACTCGGTGATCGTGGCGGGCACGATCACGGTGAGCACAGTGCTGTTCGCCACGCTGGCCGGCTTCGCCTTCGCCAAACTGCGGTTCCGCTTCTCCAGCCTTCTGCTCCTGCTGACCATCGGCACGATGATGATCCCGCCGCAGCTGGCCGTCGTACCGCTGTATCTGTGGATGTCGGACCTCGGCTGGTCCAATCAGCTGCAGACGGTGATCCTGCCGAGTCTCGTCACCGCCTTCGGTACGTTCTTCATGCGGCAGTACCTGGTGCAGGCGCTGCCGACGGAGCTGATCGAGGCCGCCCGGGTGGACGGGGCGAGCAGCATCCGGATCGTCTGGCACGTGGTCTTCCCGGCGGCGCGTCCGGCCATGGCCGTCCTCGGCCTGCTGACGTTCGTGTTCGCCTGGAACGACTTCCTGTGGCCGATCATCGCCCTGAACCAGCAGAACCCGACCGTGCAGGTGGCCCTGAACTCGCTCGGCACCGGGTATGTCCCCGACCAGGCCGTGATCATGGCGGGCGCGCTGCTCGGCACGCTGCCGCTGCTGATCGCGTTCGTCCTGTTCGGCAAGCAGATCGTGGGCGGGATCATGCAGGGCGCGATCAAGGGCTGACGTCTCCTTCGCAGGGGCCGGGCCACCGCCGTCCCGGCCCCCTTCTCCCCTCCCCCTCCAACCACCCAGGTCTCCTACGACCCCTAATGGGAGCGCTTCCATGCCTGAACCCGTTACGTCCGTGACTTTTCCTCCCGCCTTCCTCTGGGGCGCCGCGACCTCGGCGTACCAGATCGAGGGGGCGGTGCGGGAGGACGGCCGCACCCCCTCGATCTGGGACACCTTCAGCCATACACCGGGCAAGACGGCCGGCGGTGAGACCGGTGACATCGCTGTCGACCACTACCACCGCTACCGCGACGACGTGGCGCTGATGGCGGAGCTGGGCCTGACCGCGTACCGCTTCTCGGTCTCCTGGTCCCGGGTGCAGCCCACCGGCCGGGGCCCCGCGGTCCAGCGCGGCCTGGACTTCTACCGCCGCCTGGTGGACGAGCTGCTGGCGAAGGGCATCAAACCGGCGCTCACCCTCTACCACTGGGACCTGCCGCAGGAGCTGGAGGACGCGGGCGGCTGGCCGCAGCGGGACACCGCGCTCCGGTTCGCCGAGTACGCGGGCCTGGTCGGCGAGGCGCTGGGCGACCGGGTGGAGCAGTGGATCACCCTCAACGAGCCCTGGTGCAGCGCCTTCCTGGGCTACGGCTCGGGTGTGCACGCCCCCGGCCGCACCGACACGGCGGCCTCGCTGCGCGCCGCCCACCACCTCAACCTCGCGCACGGCCTCGCGGCTTCCGCCCTGCGCTCGGTGATGCCGGCCCGCAACGAGATCGCGATCAGCCTCAACTCCTCGGTCGTACGGCCGCTGTCGCAGGACCCGGCCGACCTGGCCGCGGCCCGCCGGATCGACGACCTGGCCAACGGCGTCTTCCACGGCCCGATGCTGCACGGGGTGTACCCCTCGTCGCTGCTGGAGGCCACGGCCTCGATCACCGACTGGTCGTACGTCCTCGACGGCGACACCCGCGCGATCAACGTCCCGCTGGACGCGCTGGGCCTGAACTACTACACCCCGGCTCTGGTGTCGGCCGCTTCCGCCGAGGTCAAGAGCCCGCGGGCGGACGGCCACGGCGCCAGCGACCACTCGCCCTGGCCGGGCGCCGACGACGTGCTCTTCCACCAGACGCCGGGCGAGCGCACGGAGATGGGCTGGACGATCGATCCGACGGGCCTGTACGACCTGCTCCTCCGGTACACGCGCGAAGTGCCGGGCCTGCCGCTGTACGTCACGGAGAACGGCGCGGCCTACGACGACAAGCCCGACCCCGACGGCCGCGTCCACGACCCCGAGCGCATCGCCTACCTGCACGGCCACCTGTCCGAGGTCCGCCGGGCCATCGCGGACGGCGCCGATGTCCGCGGCTACTACCTGTGGTCCCTGATGGACAACTTCGAGTGGGCGTACGGGTACGAGAAGCGGTTCGGCGCGGTGTACGTGGACTACGCGACGCTGAAGCGAACGCCGAAGTCGAGCGCGCGGTGGTATGCGGAGGCGGCCCGGACGGGGACGTTGCCGGGGGTGGAGTCGGCAGCCTGAGAAGCGGGGGCGCGGCTCGTCGTGAGGGCGAGCCGCGCCCTGGACGGGGTGCCTCAGGAGACTCTCGCAAGCCCGACGTGCACAGCGGCGGGGTCGGCGGCTGTCACGCTCCCGCGAGCAGCTCCTCGCCGGTCGTGACGGAGAGCGCCCGGTCGAACCAGGTGCCCTGGGTGTCCAGGTCCGTGCAGGACGTGACCCGTTCCCGGACGGCTTCGGGGACCTCGATGCCGCGCAGACCGAGGATGCGGAGAATGTCCTCGGCACGGGTCTTGGCACCGCCCTCGGCAAGGCCCATGGCAAGGCCCTCGTTGATGTCTTCCTCGACAATGGTGCCGCTGCCGGGGAAACGGGGAGTGTACGCGTCCATGAGTCGCCTCCGCAGTGCACGGGCCGGGGTGTCGCACAGTGAGCAGGAAACCGCCGTTCTCGGCCGTATCGACCCGTAAGAGCGTGTCGGCGTACGCCAAGCCCTGACGTCGGCGCCCTGGGCGTGCCCGCCCGTGCGGCGGCCGGCCCGGGTCGTGGGTCGACCCGGGCCGGAACCGTATGGACGTGATCACGTCGACCAGGTCGGACGCACCCGGTCCGCAGGGTCAGTTGAAGGCGCCGAACGCCTTCGAGAAGGCGAACTTGTCCTGGACGATCGAGCTGCAGGTGGGGTCGGCGGAGTTCTTCGCGCCACCGGCGCACTGCTTGTCGCGGGCGGCGGACCACATGGACAGGCCGCCGAGGCCCTTGGACTTGGCGAAGTTCACCAGCTGGGTGGCGTCGTCCACCTTGAAGATCTCGGAGGAGACGTCGTTGACGCCGATCATCGGGGTGACGGCGACCGTCTTCCAGGCGGCGGAGTCGGACAGGCCGAGGACGCTCTTGACCTGGGCCTGGGTGGCCGTGGCGGCCTGCTGGGCGTAGTCGCCCATGTCGCCGTTGTACGAGGCGCCGTAGTCCATCGCCATGATGTTGACGGTGGAGACCTTCACGCCGTTGGACTTGGCGTTGGAGAGGAGGTTCACACCGTCCTGGGTCAGGCCCTCCGGCATCACCGGAAGGGTGAAGGAGACGTCCAGGTTCGGGTGCTGGGCCTGGAGCTTGGCGATGGCCTGGGCGCGGCGGGTGTTGGCCGCGGTGTTGGGCAGCGCGCCGCCCTCGACGTCGAAGTCGACCTTGGTCAGCTTGAACGCGTCGACCGCCTTGCCGTAGGCCGCAGCCAGCGCGTCCGCCGAGGAGCAGGTGGTGGCCAGCTCGGAGCCGGAGGCGCCGCCGAAGGAGACCCGGACGTCACCGCCCTTGGCGCGCAGGGAGCCGATCTGCGCGGCGACGGCGTCGCTGGTCAGGTCGGTCACACCGCCCCACTTGGGGGTGCAGCCGCCGCCGTCGGTGAGGAACGCGAGGTTGTAGTTCTTCACGCCGGTCGCGTCGGCCGCGCCGACCAGGTCGAAGGCCGGGTAGAGGGAGGTGTCGACGTACGGGGCGAAGCCGGCGGAGGCGGTGGTGCCGCTGCCGGTGGTCTGGCTAGCGGTCGGGGTCGGGGTGGCCGTCTTGGTCGGGGTGGGGGTGGCGGTCTTGGTGGGCGTGGCCGTCGGGGTCGGCGACTGGGTGGGGCGGCCGCTCGGCTCCGGCGTGGCGCCGGCGTCCGCGGAGCACTGGGAGTTGTCGATACGACAGCCGGTCGGGTCGCCCTTGCCGTCGACCACGAAGCCGACGGTCACCGACTTCCCGGGGGCGAGGCCCTCGGTGTCCCACTTCGCGGGCTTCACGGTGACGTGCGAACCGCTGACGCTCGACTCGCCGTTCCACAGGGAGCTGAGCCTGGCGCCCGCCGGGAGGTCGAAGTCCAGGGTCCAGGTCTTCTCGGTCTGGCCACTGTTGTTGGTGACGACGTACTGGGCGGTGTAGCCGGTCGACCAGTCGCTGGTCTTGGTGTACGCGGCGTTCACGCCGGCCGCGTTGGCGGTGCCGGAGAGCAGGATGGCGCCGCCGCCGACCACGGCCGCGGCCACCAGACCGCCGATCGCCTTGTTCCTGCCACTGATGCTGCGCCGGTGCGTGGTCATGCGCGTGCCTGCCTTCGCTGTTCACGGGGGGTGAGGTGCGGCAGCACGCTAGCGGTCCGGAATCGGGCAAACCGCTTGATCGGGACGGTCGTTGCAGACCTTAGGGTTCGCTTAAGGAAGGGATCGGGGACGATTAATGGTCGAGACCAGTCGCGACCGGTTTGCGCGACCGGCGTCTTCGCACCCGGGGCCCCCGGCCGACCGGCTTGCGCCCGTCCAGCTGGAACCAGATCCGCACCTCGGTGCCACCCAGCACGGAGGAGCCGATCCGGACGTCGCCGCCGGTGGACTCGGCGAGCCGGCGCACGATGTCGAGGCCGAGACCGGTCGAGCCGGCGGTCCCCGAGCCGCGGCCACGGGCCATCGCCGCGTCCGGGTCGGGTATGCCGGGGCCCGCGTCGGAGATCAGCACGATCACCGCGTCCTCGCCGTTGTGCACGTCGACCGCGAAGGCGGTGCCCTCGGCGGTGTGCCGGAACACATTGCCGAGCAGGGCGTCGAGCGCGGCGGCCAGGTCGGCGCGGGCCACGGGTATGCGCACCGGCCGCTCGACGCCGGCCACCCGCCACTTGCGGCCCTCGTCCTCGGCGAGCGCGGACCAGAACTCCATGCGCTCACGCACCACTTCGGCCGCGTCGCACCCGGCGCCGGGGCCGAGTGCGGCCGTCTGCGGCTTGGCCTCCCGGGCCGTACGGATGATGGTGTCGACCTCGCGCTCCAACTGGGCGACCGCGGCCCGGGTCTGCTCGGCGGCCGGTCCGCCGCCCAGGGAGGCCGCGTTGAGCCGCAGCACGGTGAGCGGCGTGCGCAGCCGGTGCGAGAGGTCGGCCGCCAGCTCTCTCTCGTTCGCAAGGAGTTGGACGACCTGGTCGGCCATGGAGTTGAAGGCGACTGCGGCGAGGCGGAGTTCGGTGGGCCCGTCCTCCGGCACCCGGGCGCCCAGCTTGCCCTCGCCCAGTTCGTGCGCGCCCTCGACCAGCCGCTGGGCGGGCCGCACCATGCGCACCCCGAGCCGGTCGGCGACCGCGACGGAGCCGACGACCAGCGCGAGGCCGACGGCCGCGAGCACCGCCCAGGCCGTGCCGACGCCGTTGGTCACCTCGGCCTCCGGGACGTACACCTCGACGACGGCGATGTCGCCGGAGCCGAGCGCGACCGGCTGGAGCAGGGTCGATCCACCGGTGACGGACGTGGTGGAGGCCCGGCCCAGTTTCCGTACGGCCTGGATGTCGCGGTCGGCGGCGCGCTGCCGGCCGAGGTCCAGCGCGGACCGGCCGCCGCCGGCGGGCAGATGCACGGCCATCCCGGAGTCGGCGCCGGCCGAGGCCACGACCCGCTCCAGTTTGTCCCGGTCGGTGGTGATGGACAGTGCGGGCGCGACGGCGGCGGCCTCCCGCTCGGCGTTGGAGAACGCCCGGTCGCGGGCCATCTCCTTGACGACCAGGCCGAGCGGGACCGCGAAGGCGACCACGACCATCGTGGTGACCGCCAGACATACCTTGACCAGGGCCCACCTCATCGCACCGGCTCCCCGTCCGGAGTTGGTGCCGCGGGGGGTTCGAGCTTCACACCGACACCCCGGAGCGTGTGCAGATAGCGGGGCCGGGCGGCCGTCTCTCCCAATTTGCGGCGCAACCAGGACAGATGGACGTCGATGGTCTGGTCGTCGCCGTAGGACTGCTGCCAGACCTCGGCGAGGAGTTCCCTGCGCGGGACGACCACCCCGGGACGGCCGGCCAGGAAGGCGAGCAGGTCGAACTCGCGGCGGGTGAGGTCGAGGCGGACCCCGTCCAGTTCGGCCTGGCGGCGCAGCGGGTCGATGGTCAGGCCACCGACGCGCAGGACGCTGGACGGCGGGG
This sequence comes from Streptomyces sp. NPDC052107, assembly GCF_040680215.1. NCBI lineage: Bacteria > Bacillati > Actinomycetota > Actinomycetes > Kitasatosporales > Streptomycetaceae > Streptomyces > Streptomyces sp. NPDC052107. The sequence goes on along the minus strand of NZ_JBFAWG010000006.1, from coordinate 220,160 downwards.
GCTCGCCGCCTCCCGACCGGGCCCGGCGCAGCACGGCCGCCATCCGCGCGGAGAGGTGCTCGACGGAGAACGGCTTGGTCAGGTAGTCGTCCGCACCGGCGTTGAGCAACCGGACGATCTCCGTCTCGTCGTCCCGGGCGGTGGCGATGATCACGGGGACGTCGGTGATGCCGCGCAGCATCTTCAGCGCCTCGGAGCCGTCCAGGTCCGGCAGTCCGAGGTCCAGGACGACCACGTCGAAACGGAAATGGGCGACCTCGCGCAGCGCCTCCAGTGCCGTACCGACGCTGCGCACGGTGTGTGCGGCCTCGGTCAGATGCCGGATGAGCGCCGAGCGTACGAACTGGTCGTCCTCGACCACGAGCACACTTGCCATGCGCCGCACCGTACGCCATGCGGCCCACACCGGGCGGGCGCCTGTGGACAACTCGGGGCGTGTGCGCACGGCGGTCCCGTGGGGCAGTATGGCCGCGATGCGCAGAGGACTCGTACACGTACTGGCGTGGCTGCTCGCGACAGGAGCGGCGGTCACACTGTCGTGGTGGGGTGTGCACACGGTGATGGCCGGAACGGCGTACGACCCGCCGCGCGCCCTGCCGATCACGGCCGCCGACGCGACGGCCCAGGGCTCGAAGGCCCTGACCTCGCCGACGCACCGGCCGCCCCCGTCCACCAGACCGTCGACCAGACCGCCGGCCCCGACTCCCACCCCGAAGGGGACACCGCGCCCCTCCTCCACACCCTCCTCCTCCTCGTCCGCGTCCGGCCGGGTCAAGTCGTACGACACCGACGGCGGCCGGGCCGTGTTCGACCTGGGCCCGTCCAGTGCCACGCTCGTCTCGGCCACGCCGGGGACGGGCTGGTCGATGCAGGTGTGGAAGACGGAGACGTGGATCCGGGTGGAGTTCAGCAGTGGCACGGACCGGGTGTCGGTGATGTGCACCTGGCACGACGGGCCGCCCCATGTCGAGATCGGCAACTACTGAGCCCCGCGCCCGGGAAGAGCCGGGTCAACGGAACACCGACGGCGGCGGGGGCGGGGAGGCCACGGCCGCCGCGTCCGTCACGGGGGCCGCGCCGCCCGTGAAGTCGGTGAGCGGCTTGCCGTGTTCGACCCGGCCCGGGTGCGGGTCGGAGGCGGCGCGGCGGGTGAGTTCGGGCAGCGGGAGCGGGGCGTCGGAGGCGACCAGGACGGCGTTGCCAAAGCGCTTGCCGCGCAGTACGGCCGGGTCGGCGATCAGCGCGAGTTCGGTGAACCGGGCGGCGGCGGTGGCGATCTGGCCGCGCAGGTGGGCGAGCGGCGGGCCGTCGGCGAGGTTGGCGGCGTAGACCCCGGACGGCTTCAGGGCTCGGCGGACCTCGTCCAGGAACTCGATGGAGGTGAGGTGGGCCGGGGTGCGGGCGCCGCTGAAGACGTCCGCGATGACCAGGTCCGCCCAGCCGTCCGGCACCTTGGCGAGGCCCGCGCGGGCGTCCGCCGACCGCACCCGGATCCGGGCGTTCGGATCCAACGGCAACTCCCGGCGGACCAGTTGGACGAGACTCGCGTCCCGCTCGACGACCTGCTGGGTGGACCGGGGCCGGGTGGCGGCGGTGTAGCGGGCGAGGGTGAAGGCGCCGCCGCCGAGGTGCACGACGTGTACGGGCTTGCCGGGCGGGGCGACGAGGTCGATGACATGGCCGAGGCGGCGCTGGTACTCGAAGGAGAGGTACGCGGGGTCGTCCAGGTCGACGTGCGACTGGGGCGCGCCGTCGATCAGCAGGGTCCAGGCGCGGCCTCGGTCGGGGTCGGGTACGAGCTGTGCGAGCCCGCCGTCGACCGCCTCCACGACGGCTTCGACGGCCGCCGGCCTGCGCCGCGTGTGCTGCGCCTTCCGCGTGCTCCTGGACCCGCCCATCGAACCATTGTCGCAGGCCGCCGGGTCCCACGCCGCACGGACGGCCGCCGTCCCCTGGACCAGCCGGACCGCTTCACCGGAAGCCTACGGCCCCTCCACCAGCCGGACCACCGCACCGTACAGCCGTCGCCAACCGGAAGCCGTCGGCCCCCGACCAGCCGGACCGCATCACTGGCAGCCGTCGGCCGCCTCGATCGTCCGGGCCGCCTCCCCGAGGGCCCGGCGCAGTACGACCGGGTCGGTGGCGAGGTCGGCCCCGCCGGGCGGCAGCAGCCAGGCGGAGCCCTCCACCGGCGGCACGGGGTTCAGTCTGAGTCCGCGCCCGTCGGTCTCGGTACAGGTGCTGCCGGGCACGTCCCAGCCGGCCGCCGTGCCGGCCGGGACCAGGAAACCGAGCGTGGCGCAGCCGCCGTCGTGCAGCACGGGACCCATCGCCTCACCGGCGCCGCGCCGCAGGATGTCGACCGCCTCGAGGCCCTGCCGGGCCGGTACCGTCACGAGGTCGCAGGCCGACGCGTACCCGTCGGCCGACGCCCGTGACGTACAAGGTTCGTCGCTCTGGCTGGATTCCCTGGTCTCCATGCCGGCCTCCACCACACAGCCCTGTTGCGGTCCATGGAGTCCAACGCGCGAGCGCGTCAACGGCTACGGCACAAGTGCGCCGCAAAGGATGGCACTTCATGGCAGATCGTGGATGAGATATCCGGTTTGTAGCCAAACGCAGCGTGGCGGGTCCTTCACAGCAGGTACGTTCATGCCCGCCGGAACCAGGGCGTCACTCGGACAACTCGTCCCGAAACCGCCCCGGCACCGGCATGGTTCGACGGTTCGCACGAGAGGACCCGGCCATGGCGTCGTCAACCGAGACCTCGTCACAGCCCGAACGGCCACCACGGCCGAACCTCGCCTTCCGGCGACTGCGCGGCAGGCGTTCACCGGCCGAGTTCGCGGCGCTCGTACGACGCGCCGCGCGCGAGATCGGTGAGCGGGTGAGCTGTGACGCGCGGTACGTCGGCAGGGTCGAGGCGGGCGAGATCCGCTGCCCGAACTACGCCTACGAACGGGTGTTCCTGCATATGTTCCCCGGCCGCACGCTCACCGACCTCGGCTTCTCGCCGCGTTCGGCCGTACGCGGCCGCGCGACGCGTACGGCGGCGGAGGAGCCCGGGCCACCCGATGCCGCGGAGGCGCCCGGTGAGTCACGGGGGGCTGTCGAACCGTATGAGACGCAAGACCCGTACGGCGCGCCAGAACCGTACGCGAAAGACCATCTGAACCACGAGGAGAGCGACGTGCTGCGTCGCGCATTCATGACCGGCGGCGGTGCCACGGTGGCCGCCGCCACGCTGAGCCCGTTGGGGCTCACCACGGACGTCGCGGCCGCGGTCCGGACCACTCGCCGGCCCGGGACCCCGGAGGCGCTCGCCCTGGAGGAGGCCGTCCGCCGGATCCGGCTGCTCGACGACCGGCACGGCGCGGACGGCCTGTACCGGCGCGCGGCGGCGCCCTTGCGCGCGGCCTACGCGCTGCTGGACGCCGGCGCGACCCGGCAGACCACCGCCGAACGGCTGCACTCGGGCGCCGGTGAACTCGCCATCTCCGTGGGCTGGCTGGCGCACGACTCCGGCCGCTTCGACGACGCCCGCTCGCACTACGCGGAGGCGCTGGCCACGGCCCGGATGACCGGGGATCCGGCGCTGGAGGCGCACGCCTTCTGCAACACCGCGTTCCTGGCGCGGGACACCGGCCGCCCCCGCGAGGCGGTGCGCGCCGCACAGGCCGCCCAGCGCGCTGCCGCTCCGCTGGGTTCGGCGCGCCTGATGTCCCTGCTCGCGCTGCGCGAAGCCGGCGGCTGGGCCGGGCTCGCCGACCGTACCGGCTGCGAGCAGGCACTCGTTCGGGCCCAGGCCCTCTTCGCCCGGGGCCGCTCGGACGCCGACCCGGAGTGGATGAGCTTCTACGGAGAGGCCGAGCTGGAGGGTCTGGAGGCGCAGTGCTGGTCGATGCTGGGCGACTGGCGGCGGGCGTCCCGGCACGCGTATCGCGCGGCCGAGCTGCAAGATCCTCACTTCACCCGGAACATCGCGCTGTACACCGCCGAGTTGGCGGACGACCTCGCCCGTGAGGGACGGCCGGACGAGGCGGCGGCCGCGGGCTTGCGCGTGCTGTCGCTCTTGGACGAGGTTCAGTCCTCCCGCATCCAGAGCATGCTGGCCGGTACGGCGCGGGTGCTGCTGCCGCACCGGCGGGCGTCGGGTGTCTCGGAGTTCCTGGACCGGCACGCCTCCATGCCGAGGACGGGGAGGGCCTGAAGGCCGTCAGAGCGCCAGGTGCCCCAGGTCGTTCCAGCTCTCGATCGCCGGCTCCCCGTACGCCCAGCCCAGCACCGACAGTGAGGTCGGGTTGAGGCGGATCCGCGCGGCGAAGTCCAGCGGCAGGCCGAGCCAGCGGGCGCCTATGGAGCGGAGGATGTGGCCGTGGGCGAAGACCAGGACGTCGCGGTCGGCCGACCGGGCCCAGGCCACCACCTCGTCCGCGCGCGCGGTCACGTCGGCGATGCTCTCCCCCTCCGGCACCCCGTCCCGCCAGATCAGCCAGCCCGGCCGCACCGCCTGGATCTCGGCCGGCGTCATGCCCTCGTAGGCGCCGTAGTCCCACTCCATGAGCGTGTCCCAGGTGGTGGCCCGGTCACCGAAACCGGCCAGTTCGCACGTCTCACGCGCGCGTGCAAGCGGACTGGTGCGCACCTCCACCCCCGGCAGTCCGTCCAGCGGAGCCCGGTGCAGTCGCTCGCCGAGCAGCTTGGCTCCCCGCCGGCCCTCTTCCAGCAGCGGCACGTCGGTCCTGCCGGTGTGCTTGCCGGACAGTGACCATTCCGTCTGTCCGTGCCGGGCCAGCAGGATGCGCGGTGCCATGGGAGACCTTTCCGGGAGCGGGACGCCACACGGACGTCACGAAAACGAGAAAAGACGACTTCTCCATCATCGCGCACCCCCCAGCGGGGCAACCCGAGGGGCGATCTCGGCGTCTTTGTGGGCCGGAGCGCCCTCATGGGCGGGATACGGACACCGTAAAGTGGCACGGTCGCCCTCCGGGCGGCGCCGCTCAGCAGAAGGGGGAGGGCGATCGGATGCCGCAGACCGAGACACCGGGCACCGAGGTGCTCCCGCGTACCCGGCTGCGCTGGTGGACCGAGCTGCCCCTGATCCTCCTCGTCTACGGCTGCTACTCGGCCGGCCGTCTCCTCGCCCGCGGTGACGTCTCCTCCGCGGTCGACCACGGCCTGGCGATCCTGCGCATCGAGAAGGCCCTGAGCCTCAACGCCGAGCACCCGCTCAACCGGCTGTTCACGCGCGAGCCCTGGCTCGGGGTGCCGGCCGACTTCTGGTACGCCTCGCTGCACTATCTGGTCACGCCCGCCATCCTCATCTGGCTGTTCCGCACCCGCGCCGAGCACTACCGGCGGGCCCGCACCTGGCTGATGACGTCCACGTTCATCGGCCTGATCGGCTTCACCCTGCTGCCGACCTGCCCGCCCCGGCTGCTGTCCGCCGGCCACGGTTTCGTGGACACCATGGCCCAGTACAGCTCGTACGGCTGGTGGGGCGGCGAGGCGAGCGCGCCGCGCGGCATGGGCGGGATGACCAACCAGTACGCGGCCATGCCGAGCCTGCACGTCGGCTGGGCGCTGTGGTGCGGAGTGATGCTGTGGCGGCACGGCGGCACGCGCGTGGCGAAGATCCTCGGTGTCCTGTACCCGCTGGGCACCGCGCTCGTGGTCATGGGCACCGCCAACCACTACTCCCTCGACGCGGTCGCGGGCATCGCCGTGATGGGCGTCGGCCTCCTGCTCGCGCCGCGCGTCACGCGGGCCGCGGACCTGGTCCGCACCCGCCTGTTCCCGCCCCGCACACCGGTCACGGACGGCACGGGTTCCCCGATTGTCAGTGCCGGATGCCAGACTTCCGCGGGTGAGCGAATTCCACGGCAGCGCGAGTCGCGGCTCGACGCCGGGGCCGAACCGGACGCCTCCCCCAGCGACGCGGGAGAAGGGGCTCCGGCAGCGGCTCGCTGAGCTGCGCGGTCCCGACGTACCGGCCAAGGCCCTGGACGCGCGCGCCCTCGCGGCGCTCGCCGCGAACCCCGGGTGCGCGCGGCGGGCGATCCTGGACGGCGCCGGGGTGGACAAGGCGCGGCTGGCGACCGCGCTGGGCGCGCCGTCCGGGTTCGGGCAGTCGCAGTTCGCGCTGACCCGCGGGAACGCGTTCGAGGCGAAGGTGAAGGCGGACGGCGGCGCGGAGCTGCTGCGGCTGGCGCACGCCCGCCTCGACCCGGGCGCCGAACCGCCCGAGGGCGCCGCCGTGCCCGACCTGACCGCACACGGCCCCGAGGGGCGTACGGCCCGTACCTCGCTGGCGCTGCGCGAGGCCACGCGGGCGGGCGGCTGGACCCTGCTGGACCACCCGATGCTCGCGCTGGACGTGGCCGGCTCGCTCGCCTTCCTGGAGCCGGACGCGGTGGTGGTGCACCCGGACGGCAGCTGGTCCGTGGTGGAGATCAAGTCCTTCCCGATGCTGGACGGTTCGGCGGACCCGGCGAAGGTCGGCGCGGCGGCCCGGCAGGCGGCGGTGTACGTGCTGGCCCTGGAGGAGGTCGCCGCGCGCCTGGAACCCACCCCTGTCGTACGGCATCGGATCCTGCTCGTCTGCCCGAAGGACTTCTCCAACCTGCCCGCGGCCTCCGCCGTCGACATCCGCAAGCAGCGCGCGGTCACCGCCCGCCAGCTGACCCGGCTCACCCGGATCGAGGAGATCACCGAGCCCCTGCCCGAGGGCACGTGCTTCGCGCCCGACCGGAGTGCCGAGGAGCTGACGGCGGCCGTGGCGGCGGTCCCGGCGACGTACGCGCCCGAGTGCCTGTCCGCGTGCGAACTGGCGTTCCACTGCCGGGAACGCTCCCGCGAGGAGGGTGCCGTCACCCGTCTGGGCCGGCCGTTGCGCGCGGAACTGGGCGGTCTGACCACGGTCGAGGACGTCCTCGCGGCGGCCCGCGGCGAGCAGGGCGACCCGGCCGATCCGGCGGTCGCGGCCCTGCGCAGGGCGGCCGCCCTGCGCGCAGAGGCGCTGGCGAGCGCGGAGGCACTGGCGGACGCGGCCCACCGGGAGGTCGCCCCGTGTCCCTGATCGCCACCCTCGCCCGGCTGGAGGCAGTCAGCAGCGGCCGGGCCCAGCCCGCCGCGACCGTCCGGCACCGCCATCTGTCGACGCGCCCGCTGGTGTTCGTACCGCTCACCACCGCCGGTGAGGCGGGCGCCCCGCTCGGCGCGCTGGTCGGCACCGACCGGGACGCGCCGCGCCTGCTGGTCGTGCCGCAGCCCCGCGACCGCGACCTGCGTTTCTCCTTCCTCGCCGACCTGGCCGATGTCGTCCTGCCGTACATCGACTCCTACGCCGAGTCCGTGGAGGCGGCCGAACGCACCGAGACCGACCCCGAGACCGGCAAGCGGGTCAAGGTCGAGGTGGAGCTGTGCGCGGACGCTCCCCAGCTGATCGTGCCGAGCCGCGCGGGCCTGGACTTCGTACGGCTCCTCGGCCGCTCGATGCGGTTCCGCCGGACCGCCGAGCAGGAGCCGGAGGCCCCCCATCCGGCGCCGCCCCGGGTGCCGCTGCTCGGCCGCTGGCTCACCCACTACGGCGAGCGGTCCCGAGTCCCCGGCTCCTCCCTGCTGCTCGCGCTGACCGATGTGCTGTCCCGGCACTGGGCGACCGGCCAGTCCAGCCTGGAGGACCAGCACTTGGGCGCGCTGCTCGCCTGGATAGACCCTCCGGAGGGCACTTGCGGCGCCGAGGCCGCGCGCCGGGCCGAGCTCGCCAGGGACGCCGCCGGGCAGTTGCTGTGCCCGCCGGCCGGACCCGCCACCGACCCGGCGTTCGACAACAAGCTGCTGGCCCCGGCGATCGAGCGCTACGACCGTGCCCGCACCGCACTCGCCGCCGCCGAGGACGCCCTGGCCGCCGACGACCGGCTGGCCGCGCTCACCGCGGCCGAGCGGGAGATCCGCGACCTGGTGGAAAGCCGCACCCGGCCCGCCTGGGACGCGGTGTGGCGGGGCCTGGACCTGCTGCGGGCGCTGCCGGAGGGGGCGCATGTCGAGGAGCGCTGGACCCGGGACCGCTGGTCCTTCACTGGGCACCGCGACCGGGTGCTGGCGGGCGAGCCCCCGCAGCCGCGCCGGGACGACGCGGTGACGGCGGCGAACAAGCTGGCCACGCGCGAGCGGGAGCAGGCCCGTCTCGATGCGCAGGAGGCGCTGGACGACCCGCTGGTGATGGCGGGGCGGCGGCTGGCCGGGGAGGCGTTCGCGGGCGAGGTGACCGATGTCGTCATGGCGTACAGCGAGGGCAAGCGGCCGAGCCCGCGCCCGCTGGTGACGGTCCGCACGGACGACCGGCCGCATCTCGCCGAGCGGGCGAAGGCGTACCGCTCGCTGGGCGGCAAGCCGCAGTCGGCGGAGTTCGTCGGATACGAGGCCGAGGGTGTCCTCGTCCTGCGCGTCCTGGACAAGATGGGCCGCGGCAAGGAGCCGGAGCCCGGTTCGGTGCCGGAGAAGGGCGACCGGATCTGCTTCACCCTCTTCGAGCACGAGCAGCGCGGCGGCGCGAAGCTGCCCGACCCGGAGGAGACCCCGTGGACCCACGGCGGCCCGCCGGGTGGGGCCGTCCAGGAGGCCGCCGATCCCATCACCGAGGAGGACGTGCTGTGACGACGGTCGACTTCGACCCCGGAGCCGCTGCCGCCCACGCCACCGACGCGATCCTCCACGACACCCTGCACGGCACCGAGCGCGGTGTGGTCGTGGACTCCCCGCCGGGCGCCGGCAAGTCGACGCTGGTGGTCCGCGCGGCCCTCGAACTGGCCGAGGCGGGCCGCCCGTTGATGGTGGTGGCGCAGACGAACGCCCAGGTGGACGATCTCGTCCTCCGGCTCGCCGAGAAGAACCCGGACCTGCCGGTCGGCCGCCTCCACAGCAGCGACACCGACCCGTACGACAAGGCGCTGGACGACCTGCCGCAGGTCCGCACGTCGGCGAAGGCGGCCGACCTGAACGGCCTGCCGGTGGTCCTCTCCACGGCCGCGAAGTGGGCGCACGTCAAGATGGACGAGCCCTGGCGGCACGCGATCGTGGACGAGGCGTACCAGATGCGCTCGGACTCCCTGCTGGCCGTGGCGGGCCTGTTCGAGCGGGCGCTGTTCGTCGGCGACCCCGGTCAGCTGGACCCGTTCGCGATCGTCGGCAGCGAGCAGTGGGCGGGCCTGTCGTACGACCCCTCGGCCTCCGCCGTGACCACCCTGCTGGCCCACAACCCCGGCCTCCCCCAGCACCGCCTCCCGGTCTCCTGGCGCCTGCCCGCCTCGGCGGCTCCCCTGGTGTCCGACGCGTTCTACCCGTACACGCCCTTCCGCAGCGGCACCGACCACGGCGATCGCCGCCTCACCTTCGCGGTCCCCTCCGACGGCTCCGGCCCGGACCAGGTGATCGACGAGGCGGCGGAATCCGGCTGGGGCCTGCTGGAACTGCCCGCCCGGCACACCCCGCGCACGGACCCGGAGGCGGTGCGGGCGGTGGCGACGGTCGTACGCCGGCTGCTGGACAGAGGAGGCGCGGCGGTCTCCGAACGCGCGGACGATCCCGCTCCCCTCACCGCCGACCGCATCGCCGTCGGCACGGCCCACCGCGACCAGGCGGCGGCGGTGCGCGCGGCGCTCGCCGAGCTGGGCGCGGCCGACGTCACGGTGGACACCGCGAACCGTCTCCAGGGCCGGGAGTACGACGTCACGGTCGTCCTGCACCCGCTCTCCGGCCGCCCTGACGCCACCGCCTTCCACCTGGAGACCGGCCGCCTGTGCGTCCTGGCCTCCCGGCACCGCCACGCCTGCATCGTGGTCTGCCGCGCGGGCGTCGGCGACCTGCTGGACGACTACCCGTCCACGGAACCGGTCCAGCTCGGCACGCTGGTGAAGTTTCCGGACGGGTGGGAGGCGAACCACGCCGTCCTCGCGCATCTGGCGGAACACCGGGTGAGCTGGCGACCGTGACCGGATCATCGGGTTCCGGCCCCCGGCGAGAACCGGCCATGACGGCCTCTTGCGGGGGCGCGGGACAATGGACGGTGGCCCCCTGAAGGCGGTGCCCAGCGAAGCGTACGAGGAGGAGACAGGACATGGCGGAGCCCACGCCGCGTCGTAACGAACCGCGGCTACGCCCCGCGCCTCTGATCTTCGAGCCCGCGGAGGCGGCCGGCGATCCCGAGCACTTCTTCGACCTGGAGTCGATCGAGGATCCGCGGGCGCTGCTGGCCCGGGCCACGGAGCTGACCCAGGCGTTCCGCGCGGCCGCCGACCGGGCCGTCGAGTTCCAGGCCATCGCCGCGGCCCAGCTCGCCGACCCGCGCCGGTTCGACCGGCTGACCCCGGGGGACATCGCCGAGCGGGCGGAGTGGACCGAGGACTACGCGAAGAAGATGGTCGAGTTCGGCCGGGACCTGATGCGGGGGAACGCCGAGGGGCGGGCGTACCCCGATCCCGTGTGAGCCCGCGGCCGCGTCAACCGCAATCCCCTGAGTAACCCGCCTGGCATATGCCAGGCGGGCAAGATACTCCTCCCCCACCGTCTCTGTCCCGATTTTCGGCAACTCAGAAGAACGGCCCGCTCACACCCGGTACATCTGGGTGGCATGAGCAGCACACCGAACGCCACCCGAGTCACCTCCGACGGCGTCACCTGGCTCGCCTCGGCGGGCACATACCCGCGGAGCACGCTTGCCCTCTGGGAGGAGCGTCCGGACGCCCCGGTCGTCCTGCCCTGCGGCACCGTCTTCGACGTGGTGAGCGCCCCGGCGATCTTCGGCCGCCGGATGCTGGACCGGCTGTGGGACGACGGCCCGGGCTCGGGCCCGGTCGCGGTGTTCCGGGGCCGCGTGCTGCTGTTCGCCGCGCCGGGCACCGCCCAGCGGCTGCCCTCGCTGCTGGCGTGGGAGGAGTGGGGCTCGAACCGTACGGAGGCGGTGCCGCCGCTGCTGTGCCACGGCACGGGCGACGCGGTGACCGTCCCGGCGCCGGCCGCCTGCGACACCCCCGGCGAGTCCCGCTGGCTGGTCGCCCCGGACACGCGTCACCCCTGGCTGCCGGGGCCGGAGGTCGTCCTGTGGGCGGTCGTGCGGGCGGCCCGCGCGGCGGTGCGGATATCGATTTTTCCTCCCGCCGACCAGGATGCTAAGGTCTACGACGTCAGCAGGCGCCGCTAGCTCAGTTGGTTAGAGCAGCTGACTCTTAATCAGCGGGTCCGGGGTTCGAGTCCCTGGCGGCGCACGATGGCGATGGCGAGGCATGTCCGCAGAATGCGCGGACCGCCTCGCCATCGTTGTTTTTGCGCGGCTGCGCCGCGCGCTGTGGGGGCTTCGCCACCCACACCCCCATCAGGCCGGCCCCGTGACCGCAGGCCGTCAAGCGCAGCCGCCCAGTGACCGTGGGCCCGGAAGGTCAGCCGGTGACACCCGGCGTGATAACGACCGTCCACGCCCCCGAAGCCGTCCTCCCCTCCACCTCCACCCGGACCCCCTCCCCCGGCACGGTGAAGCTCTCGCCGAGGTCGACCGGGGCGTCGGCGAGGGGTGGGTAGACCGAGTTCTCCCAGCAGGCCTCGGTGTGCGGGTGGGCGTCGACGACCGCCACCGGGCCGCCGCCGGACGCCGCTCCGCTGCTGATCCGGTACACCAGGACACCCTGCCGGCAGGTGGCCCGGTCGTTGCCGGCCGCACCGCGCACCTCGAAGCCCAGGGCGCTGTCGGGTCCGGTGCGCACGATCGCCAGCTTCACCCCGTGCCCGAGACCGAAGGACGGGGCGCCCGCCGCGCCCTGCACCGGGATGCCGGGGCCGGCCTCCAGCGGCTCCAGGGTCAGCCGGGTCGGCCGCGCGCCGCGCACGCACACCACCTGGCGCGGATCCAGCCAGCCCAGCTTCCACTTGTGCCAGGCCAAAAGGTCCGGCGACAGGCCGAACTGGCTGCCCATCAGGTCCCAGTCGCCGACGTGGGTGTCCCAGTCGCCCTTGCCGTCGACGGGACGTCGGTAGAGGTCGGGCAGGTCGAACACGTGGCCGGTCTCATGGGCGAGGACGAGGCGGTCCGGTGGGTGCTTCTCGAAGACCGTGACCACCCTGCGGATGTCGGTGCCGTCCACGTGGACGGGCGCGTCGAGGCTCACGACCTTCGTGGCGTCCGAGTCGACGCCAGGCGCGTCCGGGTCGGCGACGAAGTACACGACCTGGTAACGGGAGAAGTCGACCGCCTTGTCGGCCACGGCGAACGCGTCCCGGATATAGGCGGCCCGGTCGTCCACGTCCCAGTCCCGCCTTATCGCGTACGCCGTGGACGGACGGGGCATCCGCAGCCAGTGCCCCAGCGGGTGCGGGCGGAGGGTGAACCTGCCGTAGGAGGCCTGCTGGTAGAAGCGGCTGGTGGCCGGGAAGTGGTCGGCGGCCAGCTCGGCGGGGCTGGTGCGCGGGGTGGCGTCCGGGAAGGAGAGGAACACCATCACGGCGTCGAGCGCGCCGGTCGGGCGGTGGTAGTCGGCGTTCCAGGTGTCCACGCCCTCGGAGTGGTGGGCGTCGGTCCGGTGCAGGGCGCAGGGGACCGTGGAGAAGGGCTCGGCGGACGACCGGCCGCCGAGGATCGACGTCGCGGCGAGCGCCGACAGCGTGGTGCACACGGCGGCGGTGCTGCGCAGCTTGTGCACGGGCTGACCTCCGGACGCGGTTCACGGGACCCGCATCCAGATTGCTGGTATTTGTAGAATTATGCCCTGTTCATCTGCACCACAAGGGTGAGTGCGCCCTCGGTGCGCCGGCGCGCTCCGGCGCCCGACACCCCGAGCCACTCACGGAACGTCACAACTGGTCGGAGGTCCCAAGAACCCGTCCAGGTGCGGGCAGAAACGATCTGTCAGAAACTGTGCTCCGTCCGGGACACTGGAGAGTGGCTGGAAGGGCCCGGGGCCAGCCTCTATGATCGGCACACTTTCCGGCACGGACATCGATCGAGTGCACTGCGGGAGCGAGCGGTGAGCGGAACGTCCGAAGGGCCGACGCCCGCGGCAGACCTCGACCGGTCAGCCGTCACAGACAGTGACCACACCACCTACCACCGTGTCTTCGCGGCCGCCCCGCTCGCCATGGCCGTCGTGGACCGCGCCGGACTCGTCGCCGGCGCCAACGCGGCCTTCGGCGAGCTGCTCGGCACCGATCCGGACACACTCACCGGGCGGGTCGCCGCCGACCTCGTCGACCTGGCCTCGGACGCCCGCAGCTGGCACGCCTACCGCGAGGTCCTGCGCGGCCGGCAGGCGAAGCTGCGCTGCACCCGCCGGCTGAAACACCCCGAGGGCCACTCGGTGTGGGTGCAGGTCACCGTCGCCCCGCTGACCGGCGGCGAACCCGGCGTGCTGCTCTCGGTCGCCGACATCAGCGCGCGCCGCGAACTCCAGGCGCGCTTGCGGCACTTGCAGATGCACGACCCGGTTACCCGGCTGCCCAACCGCACACTGTTCTTCGAGCGGCTCACGGCCGCGCTGGAGGCGGAGTCGTACGAGCAGAGCGGCACCGGCCGGATCGGCCTGTGCTACCTGGACCTCGACGGCTTCAAGGCGGTCAACGACACCCTCGGCCATCGCGTCGGCGACCGCCTGCTCGCGGCCGTCGCCGAGCGCCTGACCCGGGTGGCCGACGAGGCCGGCTACGCCCGCGCGGTGACCCCGCTGGTGGCCCGGCTCGGCGGCGACGAGTTCGCGCTGCTCGTGGAGGACTCCACCGGCACCGAACAGCTCGCCGATCTCGCCGAGTCGGCGCTCAAGGCCCTGGAGGAACCCTTCGACCTGGCGGGCCAGCGGCTGTCGTTGACCGCCTCCATCGGCGTCGTCGAACGCCACGCCGCCGGTACGACCGCGACCGGCCTGATGCAGGCGGCCGATACGACGTTGTACTGGGCGAAGGCCGACGGCAAGGCCCGCTGGACGCTGTTCGACCCCGAGCGCAACGCGCACCTGATGACCCGTCAGGCCCTGTCCTCCACCCTGCGCCCCGCCATCGAACGCGGTGAATTCGCCCTCGAATACCAGCCGTTGGTCGGCATGGAGGACGGGCGCCTGTCGGGAGTCGAGGCGCTGATCCGCTGGAATCATCCTCAGTTCGGCACACTGACGCCGAATCGGTTCATCGGACTGGCCGAGGAGGACGGCTCGATCGTGCAGCTCGGCCGCTGGGCGCTCGCCACCGCCTGCCGCCAGGCCCGCAGCTGGCAGCTGGGCCATCCCGAGGACCCGCCCATCTTCGTCAGCGTCAACGTGGCCGTACGGCAGGTGTGGGACTCCGACCTGGTCTCCGACGTGGCGGAGATCCTCGCCGAGACCGGACTCGCCCCGCATCTGCTCCAGTTGGAGCTGACCGAGTCGGCGGTGATGGGCTCGGCCGGGCGCCCGCTCCAGGCCCTGCAGGCGCTCAGCGACATGGGCGTCCGCATCGCCATCGACGACTTCGGCACCGGCTACTCCAACCTCGCCTACCTCAGCCGGCTGCCGGTCTCGACCCTCAAACTCGACGGTTCCTTCGTGCGCGGCTTCCAGTACGAGGCCGACAAGGACCCCGCGATCGCCCCCAACCCGGCCGACGAAGTCATCGTCGAGGCGATGATCCAGCTCGCCCACCGGCTCGGCATCACCGTCACCGCCGAGTGCGTGGAGACCTCGGCCCAGGCCACCCGGCTGCGCCGCATCGGCTGCGACACCGGCCAGGGGTGGCTGTACTCCCGTCCGGTGCCGCCGGATCGTATCTCCGAACTCCTCGGCGAGCAGACCTACGCGGTCGGCAAGCCGTAGGCGTCCGCGATCAACTCGTAGGAGCGCAGGCGGAGTTCGCCGCGGTGGGCGTGGGAGACGAGCATCAGCTCGTCGGCGCCGGTGCGCTTGTGCAGGTCGTCCAGGCCGGAGCGGACCTCGTCCGCGGTGCCGTGCACGATGTTGGACGTCCAGGAGGTGATGAACTCCTCCTCCATGGGGCTGAACTCGTGCTTCTCGGCCTCGTCCGGATCGGGGAAGAGGCCGGGCCGGCCGGTGCGCAGCCGGAGCATGTTCAGGGCCATCGCCCGGGTCTGGCGGCGGGCCTCCCGCGCGTCGTCGGTGGCGAGGGTGGAGACACCGATCAGGGCGTAGGGCTCGTCGAGGACCGCGGAGGGGCGGAAGGTCTGCCGGTACAGGTCCAGGGCCGGGATGGTGTTCTGCGCGGAGAAGTGGTGCGCGAAGGCGAACGGCAGGCCCAGCATGCCGGCGAGGCGGGCGCTGAAGCCGGAGGAGCCCAGCAGCCAGACCGGCGGGCGGTGCGGGGACTGGACGCCGCCGGGGGAGGTGGCCTGGACCGGGCCGGGGATGGCGTGGATACGGCGGTAGGGGTGCCCGTCAGGGAAGTCGTCGTCCAGGAAGCGGGTGAGCTCCGCGAGCTGCTGCGGGAAGTCGTCGGCGCCCTCGTTCAGGGTGTCGGTACGGCGCAGGGCCGCGGCCGTGGCGCCGTCCGTGCCGGGGGCCCGCCCGAGGCCGAGGTCGACGCGGCCCGGCGCCAGCGCCTCCAGCGTGCCGAACTGCTCGGCGATCACCAGCGGGGCGTGGTTGGGCAGCATGACACCGCCCGAGCCGAGCCGGATGCGCTCGGTGTGGGCGGCGAGGTGGGCGAGGATCACGGCGGGCGAGGAGGAGGCGACACCGGGCATGGAGTGGTGCTCGGCGACCCAGTACCGGTGGAAGCCGCGGGCCTCGGCGAACCGGGACAGCGCCACGCTGGTGCGCAGGGCGTCGGTGGCGGTGCTGCCCGCGCCGACGGTCACCAGGTCCAGTACGGAGAGGGGGACGGGGGCGGTCCCGTGCGTGGTGCCCCGGATCTCGTCCGTGCCCCGGATCTCGTCTGCCTCGTCTGCCGACACGGTGTGGCCTCCTGTTTGTGGCGTGGGCTGTCCTGGCCCACTAACAGGAGGCAGTCTCCGCTTATTCCCGTACGCCTATTCCCGCACCTGGACCAGGGGCTCCCTGGTGAACAGCGTCCCCAGCGACGGCGCGTTCACCCGGCGGTCGGCCAGCCTCAGCCCCTCCCACACCGTCACCTGGTTCGCCGTGAGCACCGGCTTGGACAGCGACTTCTCCAGCAAGGACACATGCGCGGCCGTGTGCAGGGCCGTGTCCGGGAGCAGTACCGCGTCCGCGTCCGGGACGTCGGCCGCCCTGGCCAGCGTCAGCACGTCCTCCTCGCCCCACGTGCCGACCTCCGCCGCCGTGATGATCCCCGAGGACCGCATCCCGGTCACCTCCAGGCCGCCGGCCCGCAGAAAGTCCGCGAACAGCGCGGCGACGTCCTCCGGGTAGGTCGCGCCGACCGCGACTCGCCGTACCCCGATCTCCCGGGCCGCGTGCACGAAGGCGAAGGACGTCGAGGACGCGGGCATCCCGGCCAGCCGGGCGAGCGTGCGCACCTGGTCCTGGGCGCCCTCCCAGCCGTGCACGAAGCCGCCGCTGGTGCACGCCCACACCACCGTCTCGGCTCCGGTCAGCCGCAGGCTCTCCATGCCCGCTCCGAGCCGCTCGGCGGAGCCCATCTCGCGCAGCGCCCCCACCCGGTGCGCGTCCTCGCCGATGTCGGTGTGGACCAGGTCCACCCGGATGTCGCTGCCCAGGAGCTGCTCGATGCGTGGATAGTCGTCCTCGGCGGAGTGGCCCGGGTAGAGGAATCCGAGTGCGGTCATGTCCAGCCTTCCTGCGTCTCTTCCGGCGTCTCTTCCGGCAGTGCGGAGGGCCAGGCGCGCGCCGACTCGTCCAGCAGCGCCTGATAGGGCCCCACGGCTCGGGTACCCAGTCGGCGCAGTGCAGCCCATATCGTGACCTGGTTGGCAGAGAGCACGGGGATGCGCAGCTCGGCCTCCAGCTGGGGGATCACGTCGTACGTCGGAAGGTTGGTGCAGGAGATGAAGAGCGCGTCGGCGGTGCCGTGAGGCACCGCCTGCCGGGCCATGGCGACGACGTCCCGGTACGGCACCCTCCAGATGTGCCGGGTCAGGCCCATGAAGGCGCACCCGGTGACCTCCACGCCGGCCTCGGCGACGAAGTCCTCCAGCGCCCGGGTCACGGACACGGTGTACGGCGTGACCAGCGCGACCCGTCGTATCCGCAGCTCCTCCAGCGCCTCCAGCAGCGCGCCGGAGGTGGTCACGGAGGGCGGCGCGCCAGCGAGGCTCATCGCCGCGCGCATCGCCCGTTCCCCGGCGGCCCCGCCGACGAAGCTGCCGGAGGCGCAGGCGTAGGCGACGACCTCGGGCGCGACGGCGGTCAGCGCACGCACGGCGTCGCCGAGGGTCTCGTGCTCGCTGACCAGCCGGGCCAGGTCCAGGCTCACCTCGACCGGCACGAACGGGGTCCGGGTCAGATGGAGCGACACCTCATCGGGCACCCAGCGCCACAGCTCGCGGTCCAGGGCGAAATCGAAGGGGGCGACGACTCCCACACCGCGCTGGGGGCGGGGGCCGCCGAGAAAGGAGACGTCCATCGATGGCACCGGCCTCACGCTGGGAGACGAGTGGGCAACGCATCGCGAATGCGCCCGTGTTGACGAAGGTAGGTTCGGGTGCGAGCGTGGTCAATCCGCGCACAATCCGTACATGTCAGCGCGCATGATCCGCGCACGTCGGACGCTCGGAGCCGCCCCGTATGACGACCCTGCCGACCCTCCTGGTGCTGGACGCCGACCCGCCACCGCGGCTCGGCCGGCTGACCGGCCGCGCCCGGATCGTGCACACGGACGCCGCGCACCTGGCCGAGCGGCTGCCGCAGGCGGACGTGCTCCTGGTCTGGGACTTCACCTCGCACGCGGTCCGCGAGGCCTGGCCCGGGGAGGGCCCCCGCCCTCGCTGGGTGCACACGGCGAGCGCGGGCGTGGACCATCTGATGGGCCCGGAGCTGGCCGCGTCCGACACGGTGGTCACGAACGCCCGCGGGATCTTCGACCAGCCGATCGCCGAGTACGTGGCGGCCCTGGTACTGGCGGTCGCCAAGGACCTGCCGCGCACCCTGGAACACCAGCTGGAGCGGACCTGGCGGCACCGGGAGGGCCGGCGGGTGGCGGGCACGCGCGCGTGCGTGGTCGGCTCGGGCCCGATCGGCCGGGCGATCGTACGCACGCTGAGGGCCCTCGGTGTGACGACGGCCCTGGTCGGGCGGGTGCCGCGGACCGGCATCCACGGGCCGGCCGACCTGGACCGGCTGATCTCCCGCGCGGACTGGGTGATCGCGGCTGCGCCGCTCACCGAGGAGACGCACCGCATGTTCGACCGCCACCGCTTCGGCGTGATGCAGCCCTCGGCGTTCTTCGTCAACGTCGGCCGCGGTCAGCTCGTCGACGAGGACGCCCTCGCCCACGCCCTGACCCAGCGCTGGATCGCCGGCGCCGCACTGGACGTCTTCACCACCGAGCCCCTCCCCCCGGACAGCCCCCTGTGGGACCTGCCCGGCCTGCTGGTCTCCCCGCACATGAGCGGGGACACGGTGGGCTGGCGGGACGAACTGGGCGCGCAGTTCGTGGAGTTGTACGAGCGGTGGGCG
The DNA here is from genome assembly GCF_040680215.1 of Streptomyces sp. NPDC052107. Classification (NCBI taxonomy): domain Bacteria; kingdom Bacillati; phylum Actinomycetota; class Actinomycetes; order Kitasatosporales; family Streptomycetaceae; genus Streptomyces; species Streptomyces sp. NPDC052107. The sequence continues at coordinate 201,579 of NZ_JBFAWG010000006.1, read as the reverse complement.
GCGGGCAGATCACTGGTGAACGTGGTCGACAAGAAGCGCGGATACGTCCCCGGCCACTGACCGCCCGGACCTCTTGGAGGGTGCATGCAGCTCACCGACCTCACCGCGGTACAGCTCCTCGACGGTTACCGCAAGGGCGAGTTCAGCCCCGTGGAGGCGACCGGACAGGCCCTGGAACGGGCGCGCCGCATCCAGCCGGAGGTGAACGCCTTCGTACGCCTCACCGAGGAGGACGCGCTCGCCCGGGCCCGGGAGTCGGAGGAGCGCTGGCGGCGCGGTGAGCCGGCCGGGCTGCTCGACGGGGTGCCGGTGACGGTGAAGGACATCCTCCTCCTGCGCGGCCACCCGACCCTGCGCGGCTCCAGGACGATCTCCGAACAGGGCAGTTGGGACGAGGACGCCCCCTCGGTGGCCCGGCTCCGCGAGCACGGCGCGGTGTTCCTGGGCAAGACGACGACACCCGAGTTCGGCTGGAAGGGCGTGACGGACTCCCCGCTGTCCGGGATCACCCGCAATCCCCACGACCACTCCCGCACCGCCGGCGGCTCCAGCGGGGGCAGCGCGGCGGCCGTGGCGCTGGGCGCGGGCCCCCTGTCGCTGGGCACGGACGGCGGGGGCAGCATCCGCATCCCGGCCGCGTTCTGCGGCGTCTTCGGGCTGAAGCCCACGTACGGCAGGGTGCCCCTGTATCCGGCGAGCGCGTTCGGCACGCTGTCCCACGCGGGCCCGATGACCCGGGACGCGGCCGACGCGGCCCTGCTGCTGGACGTCATCGGCGCGCCGGATCCACGCGACTGGTCGGGCCTGCCGGCCGCGCCGGGATCCTTCAGGGAGGCGCTGAGGGGCGGCGTGCACGGCCTGCGGGTGGCGTACTCCCCTTGCCTCGGCGGCCAGGTCGCGGTCCGGCCGGCGGTCGCGGCGGCGGTACGGCGGACGGTGGCCCGTCTGGCCGACCTCGGCGCGTACGTGGAGGAGACCGACCCGGACTTCAGCGAACCGGTGGAGGCCTTCCACACCCTGTGGTTCAGCGGCGCGGCCCGGGTCACCGAGCGGTTCTCCCCGCGCAAACGGCAGCTGCTGGACCCCGGCCTGCGGGAGATCTGCGTGCGGGGCGCGCGCTACAGCGCACTGGACTACCTCGCCGCGGTCGACGTCCGCATGGACCTCGGCCGGCGCATGGGCCGCTTCCACGAGCGCTACGACCTGCTGGTCACCCCGACCCTGCCGCTGACGGCGTTCGAGGCGGGCGTGGAGGCGCCCAGGGGCTCGGCCCACCACCGCTGGACGGGCTGGACGCCCTTCACCTACCCGTTCAACCTCACCCAGCAGCCCGCGGCGACCGTCCCGGTGGGCACGGACGCGGACGGCCTCCCGGTGGGCATGCAACTCGTCGCCGCCCGCCACCGCGACGACCTGGTACTGCGGGCGGCGCACGCGCTGTACGAGGCCGGGGTGGTGTCGGCGCCGACGGTCGCCGCCGGCCGGGCGCCGGGCGTGTGAGGCCCAAGCCACTCACGCCCGCCGAAACGCCAGCGTCTCCCCCGCCGCCCCGCTGCGCCACAGGTCGTTGCAGGCCTCGGCCATCGCCTCCAGCCCCTCCACCACCTGACCCCACACGATCCCCGGCACCCAGCCCACGTCACCGTTGAGGAGCAGGTTGTTGCGCTCGTAGAACAGGGCCAGGTCGACCACCGTGGTGCCGGGGCGGACCTCGCGGTCGTAGCCGTAGGCCTTGGTGCCCAGCTCGGTGCCGGCGAAGGAGAAGTAGCAGAGGTCGCCAGGAATCGGGGTGACCGTCGGGTTCTCCAGTGGGGGTTCCGTGGAGGCGAAGGGCGGGAAGAGGGCGTAGATCTCGTTGCGCGCGTATTTCGCGTGATAGACGTCACTCACCAGCGGGAGCGCGTCCCATACCGCCGCGCAGGTCAGGGGCGCGCGGTCGGCCAGCAGTCGTGCCGTGCAGTGCACGTCCCGCTTCTCGAGCGAGACGGTGACGAATCGATCGGCCATGAAAACAAGGGTGCATAGCCCGGATGCGCTTGGGTAGCCGCGCCGCCATGGCTCCACCACTTGGGAACGACGTACACACATTCCGGCCGGAAATAAGACACACCCGACACACCCGGCGTTCGGTGCTCGGTGGCCTCGCCGCCCTCGGTGTGCTCGGCGCGGCAGGCTGCTCCCGGGTGGCCGCGGCGTCGGGCAAGGAGGGCGGTGACCTGCTCGACCGGCTCCGCGCGCAGGGCGTCGTACGGCTCGGGATCGCCGGTGAGATCCCCTTCGGCTACATCGACAAGGACGGGCAACTCACCGGTGAGGCGCCCGAGCTGGCCAAGGTGATCTTCAAGCGGCTGGGCGTCGACAAGGTCCAGCCGGTGCCCACCGAGTTCGGCTCGCTGATCCCGGGGCTCAACTCGCAGCAGTTCGACGTCGTGGCGGCCGGGATGTACGTCAATCCGGACCGCTGCGAGCAGGTGATCTTCGCCGATCCGGACTACCAGATGCTGGATTCGTTCATCGTCCGGAAGGGCAATCCCCTGGGGTTGCACTCCTACAGGGACGTCGTCGCGAAGAAGGCCAAGTTCGCCACCGGCACCGGATACGCGGAGATCGAGTACGCGGTCGAGGCCGGGTACAAGCAGGGCGACATCCTGATCGTCCCGGACCAGGTGGCCGGGCTGAACGCCGTCGAGGCGGGCCGGGCCGACGTCTTCGCCGGTACGGCGCTCACCACCCGCGAGGTCGTGAAGAAGTCCGCCAAGACGGAGGCGACCCAGCCGTTCGCGCCGCTGGTCAAGGGCAAACCGCACGTCGACGGCGGCGCGTTCGCGTTCCGGCCGACCGAGACCAAGCTGCGCGACGCCTTCAACGTGGAGCTGCGCAAGCTGAAGAAGAGTGGGGAGTTGTTCCGGATCCTTCGGCCCTTCGGGTTCACCAGGGCCGAGATGACCGACCTCACCGCGAAGGAGCTGTGCGGCGGATGACCTCGGGACTGTGGGAACTCGTTTTGAAGGGCGTCTGGACCACCGTCCAGCTGCTGGTGTTCAGCGCGCTGCTGGCCGCCGCGGTGTCCTTCGTCGTAGGCATGGCGCGGACGCATCGGCTGTGGATCGTGCGCTTCGTCGCCGGCTTCTACACCGAGGTGTTCCGCGGCACCTCGGCGCTGGTGATGATCTTCTGGGTGTTCTTCGTGCTGCCCGTCGCCTTCGGCTGGCAGCTGGTGCCGATGTGGGCGGGCACGCTGGCGCTCGGGCTGACCTACGGCGCGTACGGCTCGGAGATCGTGCGCGGCGCGCTGCAGTCGGTCGATCCGGCGCAGCAGGAGGGCGGCATCGCGCTCAGCTTCACCCCGGCCCAGCGGCTGCGGCTGATCCTGCTGCCGCAGGCGGTGCCGGAGATGATCCCGCCCTTCTGCAATCTGCTGGTCGAGCTGCTCAAGGGCACCGCGCTCGTGTCGGTGATGGGCATGGGCGATCTGACGTTCAGCGCGAATCTGGTCCGGCTGGCGCTGCAGCAGAGCGCGGAGATCTACACGTACGTGCTGCTGATCTACTTCGTGATCGCCTTCCTGATCACGCGGCTGATGCGGGGCCTGGAGAAGCGGCTGAAGGCCGGGATCGGCAAGGACGCCGGGACGTTCTCGGCGGCGCGTGAGCTGAAGCGGGCCCAGACGACCGGAGTAGGGGGGCGCGTCGCATGAAGTGGGACTGGAACGCCGTCAGCGAGTTCATGCCGCACTTCTGGGACGGGCTGCGGGTCACCCTGGAGGCCCTGGCCCTCGGTTCGCTGCTGTCCTTCAGCCTGGGTCTGGTGTGGGCGCTGCTGATGCGGACGCCGAGCCGGTGGGTGCGCTGGCCGGTCGGGGTGGTCACGGAGTTCGTGCGCAACACCCCGCTGCTGGTCCAGCTGTTCTTCCTGTTCTACGTGCTGCCCGAGTGGAACGTGACCTTCTCCGCGCTGACCACCGGTGTCTTCGCGATCGGCCTGCACTACTCGACGTACACCATGCAGGTCTACCGGGCCGGCATCGAGGCGGTGCCCCCCGGCCAGTGGGAGGCGGCGGCCGCGCTGAACCTGCCGCGGCGGCGGACCTGGACCGCGGTGATCCTGCCGCAGGCCATCCGCCGCGTGGTCCCCGCGCTCGGCAACTACGTGATCTCCATGCTCAAGGACACGCCGATGCTGATGGTGATCACCGTGCTGGAGATGCTCGGCCAGGCCCGGCTCTTCTCGCAGCAGCACTTCCAGTTCACCGAGCCGGTCACCGTGATCGGTGTGGCCTTCATCCTCATCTCCTATCTGGCCTCCCTTCTCCTGCGAGCCCTGGAGCGACGCCTTGTCCGTTGAGACCCGTCCACAGCCCTCCCTCACCGACGCCCAGCCCACCGAGCTGATCCGCCTGCAGAACGTCACCAAGCGGTTCGGCGCCAACACCGTGCTCGACCGGCTGGACTTCTCCGTCGACGCCGGCCGGCACGTGACCCTGATCGGCCCGTCCGGATCCGGCAAGACCACGATCCTCCGCCTCCTGATGACCCTCACCAAGCCCGACGAGGGCACGATCACCGTCGACGGGGAGCAGCTGTTCCCGGCGCCGGAGAAGCAGGTCCGGGAGGTCCGCAAGAAGATCGGCATGGTGTTCCAGCAGTTCAACCTGTTCCCGAACATGAGCGTGCTGCGGAACATCACCGAGGCGCCGGTACAGGTCCTCGGGATGTCCAAGGACGAGGCCGAGGAGCGCGCCCGGGGGCTGCTGGAGCTGGTGGGGCTGACCGACAAGCGCGACGCGAAGCCCACCCGGCTCTCCGGCGGACAGCAGCAGCGGGTGGCGATCGCCCGGGCACTGGCGATGCGGCCGCAGGTGCTGCTGCTGGACGAGGTGACCTCAGCGCTCGACCCGGAGCTGGTCGCGGGCGTCCTGGACCTGCTCAGGGACATCGCGCGCAGCACCGACATCACCATGCTCTGTGTGACCCACGAGATGGGTTTCGCCCGCGACATCTCCGACCGGGTGCTGATGTTCGACGGCGGCCGGGTGATCGAGTCGGGTTCCCCGGAGCAGATCTTCAACGAGCCGGAGCAGGAGCGCACCCGGGAATTCCTCAGCGCGGTCCTGTGACTCCGGCCCGTGGATCCGGAAGATACCGAGGTCCGGTCGCTGGGTCATGACTTTGGCATATGCCAGAGGATCTGCGCCGCAGTTGGGAGTGGTCGGGCGGGCGCAAGAATCTCGCCAACCCCCTCTCCCCCCACCGGGTTTGCCCGTTATCGTGGTAGCGATCCACCGACCGGATCTCGCGGCACACACAGGCGAGCGAGCGCAGGGGGAACACCGTGGCGCTGATGAACGAGCCGACCGCCCCGTACCACTCCGCCCAGGACGCCCTGCGCGTGCTGGAGACCGTCGCCCGCCACTCCGCCGGCGTCACCGACACCGAGCTGGCCCGCCGCACCGGCCTCGGCCCCGAGCGGCTCACCGCCCTGCTGCTCATGCTGCGCCGGGAGGGCTATGTCGAGCAGATCACCGACGGGGCGTACGTCACCGGCGACACCCTGCGCCGCCTCACCTCCGCGCACGACAGGGAGCGGGCGCTGCGCGAGAAGCTCCAGCACACCCTGGACCGGCTGCGCGACTCGGTCGGCGCGGCGGTCTACATGAGCCGGTACGTCGACGGCGAGGTCAAGGTCACCCAGTACGCCGCCGGGCCCACCACCCCGGCGGTCAACGAGTGGGTCGACTTCCGCACGGCCGCCCACGCCACGGCGGTCGGCAAGAGCCTGCTCACCCAGCTGGACCACAACGCCCGCCGCGACCATCTCTCCCGGCACAAGATGGCCCGCCTCACCTCGCGCACCATCACCAGCGACAAGCTGCTGCTGTCCCGCCTGGAGTCCCAGCCGCCGACCGTGCCGGTCCTGGACCTCCAGGAGTACGCGATCGGCACGGTCTGCGCGGCGGTCCCGATCACGGCGGGCTCGTCGGTGGGCTGCCTGGCACTGTCGCTTCCCGTGGAGCACGCGCACCGGCTGAAGCAGGCGGCGGACACGCTGAACCGCAGCGCGGCCCCGGTGCTGCTCTCGCTGGCGATCTAGTCGGCCGGGGGTGGTCACAAGCACCCCTCCGGACCAGGTAGTATTTTCTTCGTCGCCAGCCGCGGAAGGCAGAAAACCGCAGCGGGCGGGAGTCATGCGCCGCTAGCTCAGTTGGTTAGAGCAGCTGACTCTTAATCAGCGGGTCCGGGGTTCGAGTCCCTGGCGGCGCACGATGACGATGGCGAGCCACGTCCGCAAAAAGCGCGGACCTGGCTCGCCATCTCTGTTATTGCGCGGCTGCGCCGCGCGTTGTGGGGGCTTCGCCACCCACACCTCCTTCGGTATCCGCAGCCATGAGCCTCCGGTACCCGTCCTCCCCCTGTGGCCGCCACCACACCGGATCCGAGCAGACATACCCCTCCCGCCGCAGCAGCGCCCGGTGGATCTTGTTCGTGGCCGTCACCGGCATCCGCTCCACCACCCGCACGAACCGGGGCGCCATCTTCGTCCCCAGATCCGGCTGGGCCGCCAGGAACTCCGCGAAGCCCGTCGGGTCGAAGGACCCGGCGATCGTCGCCATCACCTGGTCCCCGGTCACCGGGTCCGGCACCCCGTACACGGCGACGGCCACCGCGCCCTCGTACCGGGCGACGATGTTCTCGATCATCGCGGCGGCCAGGTTCTCCCCGTCGACACGGATCCGGTCGTCGGTGCGGCCCGCGAAGTACAGATAGCCGTCGGCGTCCCGGTAGAACAGATCACCGGTCCAGTACGCCCCGCCCCTGCGCCGCTCGGCCTCGGCGGCCGGATTCCTCCAGTAGCCCTCGAAGGGATTCGGTCCCCGGTTCACCAGCTCACCTATCGCCTCCTCCCCGTTGAGCAGCCGCCCGGCGGGGTCGAACAGGGCCGGCGGGCACTCGCGCCCGGTGGCGGGGTCGAGCACCACCAGACCGGGCCCGGACGGGCCCACCGCGCCCTGCGGCGTGTCCGGCGCCCACTGGATCGCCGCGCCGCCCTCGGACGAGCCGTACCCCTCCACCAGCCGGACCCCGAACCGCCGCTCGAAGGCCGCCGCGTCCACCGCACCCGCCTCCGTGCCGAACCCGAGCCGCAGCGGGTTGTCGCGGTCGTCCGCACGCTCCTCGGTGGCGAGGACGTACTGGACGGCCCGCCCGACGTAGGTGAAGTACGTCGCCCCGAACCGGCGCACGTCCGGCAGGAACCCGGACGCCGAGAACCGGCGCCGCAAGGCGACGGACGCCCCCGCCGCCAGCGCGGGCGCCCAGTCGGCGATCACCGCGTTGCCGTGGAACATCGGCATGCAGATGTAGTGCACGTCGTCCGCGCGCACCCCGAACTGTCTCACCAGCGCCTGCCCGGCCGCCGCCAGCCGGCCCTGGGAACACAGAGCCGCCTTGGGGGCGCCCGTCGAGCCGGAGGTGAAGTACAGCAGCAGCCGGTCGGCCGGTGCGGCGCGGGACGGGTCGGGCACGGCGTGGGCGTAGGGGGCGAGGAGGGCGCCGTACTCCTCGTCGTCCGTCACGAGGATCCGCACCCCCGGCAGCTCCAGTCCCGCCAGCAGGGGAAGGTGGGCCCGCTCGGTGACCAGGAGCGGGCACTCGGTGTGCAGGATGTCCCGGGCCAGCTCGGGACCCCGGCGGGTGGGGTTGATGCCGGCGACGGCCGCTCCGGCGAGGGCGGCGGCGCCGAGCCACAGCGGGAACTCCTCGGTGTTGTCGAGGAGCACGCCGACATGCGGGACGGCACCCGGTGGCAGCAGGTCGGCCAGGAGTGCCGCGCGGGCGGCGGCGCCCGCGGCGACCTGGTGCTGCGTCAGCGTGCGCTCCTCGCACATGAGCCCCGGCCGGTGGTCGTCCCACCGCGCGGCGACCAGCTCGGCGACCGTGCGCGTCATGGACTCCATGGAGGCGCACGATAACTGACATAGCATCAGATGAGGAGGCTAGGGCAGGAAGCCGTCCGCCATCGAGAAGATCGAGTGGGCGACCGCCATGAAGATGACGCAGCCCGCGATGAACACGCTGAAGAACGCCACCAGGCAGCCGGATTCGGCAGCGAGCCTCCCACGCGCCGGGGCGTGCGCCGTAGCCCGCTCGGGACGCTCGGCCGTGTAGTGCACGGTGACGATGTCGCCCTCGACCCTCGTCCCCGGCCCGTTGCTCTCCTCGAAGCGGACGGTACGGCCCTCGCGGGTGGTGAACTCGTACACGTGGTGGAGCGTCGTGCTCACGGAGGTCTCACCGCCGCCGCTGGTCGTGGTGTACGTCCGCAGGCAGCGCGCCTCGGCCGTCAGCCCGCCGCTCCAGGCCCGGCGCACCTCCCGCGACCGGCGCAGGAGCCTGACCAGGGCGAAGACCGCCAGGGCGATCATGAGCGCGGGCACGACGTAGAAAAGCAGCTCGAACATGAGGTTCCCCCGAGGTCGGTACGCCGCCCCGCTCGGCCGGCGTGCGAGGAACGTACCCGCCGGTAGGGGCGGCTCCCCTCAAGGGAACCTCAGTTTCCGTGCTGTGTCGGAACGGTCCTCAGAAGGTGACGTCCGAACAGGCGTAGAACGCGTTGCCCGTGTCGGCGATCGTCCACACCGCGAGGATGACGTGGTGCCCGCTCAGCCCGGTCGGCAGGGTGCCGCTGTGGCTGAGGGTGGCCGGCGGGCGCTGGCCGTTGTACGGGACCGTCAGGAACGGGGTGAGGTTGAGGTCCGAGCGGGACAGGCCGTGGTTCTGGTTCCAGCCCTGCTTGGTCACGTAGTACTTGAAGTCCGTCGTGGCGTGCTGGGCGGTGAACTGCCAGCGGAAGGTGTACGTCTGACCGCCGGTCACCCTGGTGGTGGGCCAGGCTCCGCCGGACGGGGTTTCCGGCGAGCTGAGCTGGGCGAACCGGCTCAGGCCGCCGTTGCAGAGCTGGCCGTCGGCGGGTCCCGCGGCCGGGAAGCCCTTGGGACCCTCGACGCTCTGTGGCTCGTACTGGATGTCGCCGCAGCCCGTCACCGTGCCGTTGGCGCAGAGCTTCTGCCTGCTGACGGGAAGGTCGGTGTAGCCGTGCCCGCTGGCGCCGCCGGTGGAGAGCGCGAACGCTCCGGCGGTCACCAAGCCCAGCACGACCGCGGACAACTTGGTCCTGGTGTGCATACTGCCGCTCCTGGAGAACGTGGGGAGTTCGGTGAGCTGTGCAGGTGGTGCAGGTAGGTCTAGACCAAGTGTCAGATTATTGCCGTCAGTTGAACATGTCCATACCAATCGCGGCCCGGGCTGCGGCGGCTCCCTCGCGGCTTACAACGGCTCCCCGCGCCCCGCGCAGAAGGCGACCGTCAGGTCCCGCACCAGCACCTTCCGCTCGTAGTCGTCGAGTTCGACCAGTCCGCGCGCGGTCAGCCGGTTCACCGTCTCCTCCACCGAGTCCAGCAGCGAGTCCAGCATGCCGGCCCGCTGCCGGGCATCCAGCTGGGCGATCTGGCGCCGGCGCATCGCGTCGGCGACCTGCGGGGCGTACTCCACCCGGAGCGGCTGCACCGAGAACACCTCCAGGCCGACGGGCGCGGTCTCCTCCGCCACCAGCCGGGTCAGCGCGTCCCCGGCCGCGGGCACCTCGCCGCCCGTGCCGTCCGTCGGCTCCACCGGCTCCACGGGCACCCGGGCCAGCGCCACCTCCACGCACTCGCGCAGATACGTCTCGTGGTCCTCGATGCCGAGCACCGCCCGCGCGGTGTCCCGCATCCGCCACACCACCAGCACCACCACCCTGAGCGGCATCCCGTCGGGATCCGCCGCCGGCATCGCCTCGCTGCGCCAGTGCCGCAGCCGCACATCGACCCGATGGCGCGGCAGCAGCGGGTTCACCCAGAGCAGCCCTGTGCGCCGCACCGTCCCCCGGTAGCGGCCGAACCGGCCGAGCACCCAGGCCCGCCCGGTCCGCCCCCGGGTCAGCCCGCCGAAGCCCAGGATCCCGAGCGCACTGGCCCCGGCGTACGCCGCCCACTGCGCCGGACCGAACCCGGCGCCCAGGGAGGCGGGCAGTCGCAGCGCCTCCACCGCGGCCGGCGGGAGCAGCCCCGCCCACCAGGAGGTGGCCAGACAGCCGCTGATCCCGAACGCCCCGGCCAGCACCCCGGCCGCCCCCGGCAGCACCACCGCCGGGCGCTCCTCCAGGGCCGGGTCGACCTCCGGCAGCGGCCGGCGGCGCACCGGCGCCGGGAGTGCCGGGCCCGGCTGCTCGCCGGTGCCCTGCCGGCGAGTCACCACGGCGGCCTTGAGCGGCACCGTCACCGGGTTCAGCGGGTCGGGGTCGTCGCGGAAGAGCAGATGGACGGGGATCTCGGTGGTCGCCCCGTCGTGAATCAGCCGCTCGGGACGCCCATCCGATTCCAGGGCGCCCTCAGGCTGCCCCTCGGATTCGGGCGGTGTGTGTGACGTGGTCGTACTCATGCGTGCCTCCAGCCTCCGCGCTAGATGTGCCGTGTACAGGGGGTCGGGTCGAATGGACAGGGGGCTCCGGCCGGGGCGGGCCGCCCTTGGGATCGGGAACCGGCTGGTCTCAGGGTCGGGGACCGGCCGCCGTTGAGGACGGAGGCCGGCCCCCTCGCGGTCGAGGACCAGTCGAGTAGGGGATGGATCGCGGCCGAGTGCGGGGTCGGGAACAACTGCCCTGGGGTCGTGAACGGTGCCGCGTGCGGGTGGTCGATCGGCCTGCCGCGCAGCCGGGTGGCCGGTGACGTGGCCGGTTGGTCAGAGGCCGATCGCGCGGCCCGCGGTCCGAAACCGGTCACGCAGCCCGGCGGTCAGAGGCGCGTCACGTGCTCGGGATCCATGCCCGCGAACAGGCGGCGCCAGGTTTCCGGGCCCGGGCAGCCGTCCGCCGCACCGCCGCGCCAGCCCTGGGCACGCTGGAAGGCCTCCACCGCGCGCCGGTCGGCCTCGCCCCAGCGCGGACCGGGTTCGGAGGGGTAGAACCTGCCGAACCCCTTCTCCACCAGTCGGCGGCCCAGCTGCGTGATGTACGCGTTCTCCTCGCCCGGACGGAAGTGGTTCCGGCCCGGATAGCCGGGCACCCCGTGCGACGCGGGGACCCCCGTCGAGACCGGCGCCCCTCGCGAGGCCGGCCGGCCGGGCACTGCCCCCGCGGGGGCGATGTTCTTGCCCTTGCCGGTGATCAGCAGGTCCCAGGTGCGGCGGCCGGGCAGCCCGTCGGCGGCCGGGCCGCTCCAGCCCTGGGCCAGCTGGAAGGCCCGGGTGGCCCGCCGGTCCGCCTCGCCCCAGTTCGGGCCGGGCGCCCGGGTGTAGTACGGGCCACCGCCCCTGGCGATCAGCATCCGGCCGAGCAGGGTGACGTACTTGTTGCCGGCGCCCGGGCGGAAGTGGGCGGCGCCCGGGTAGGGGACCCTCTTCCCCGCCGCCGCCGGCTGTGCGCCCTCCTTGCCGGAGGGCAGGCCCCTGTAGCGGTAGGGGACGTACTTCTCGGCGTTGCTCCAGTAGGGATACGGGGTGGCCCGGCTGCGGGTGCGCGGGGGTGTCTGCTCGTAGACCGTGTAGTAGGTGTGCGTGTAGTCCGTCCAGCCGCCGAAGATCACCACGTGCGAGCCTCGCTCCGGGTTGTCGGGATTGTGGTAGAGCAGGATGTCTCCGGGCTCCAGCTCCTCCTTGGCGATCTTCACGCCGAACTGGTCGAGGCTGCCCGTCCATTCGTTGCCCGGCAGGCCCCAGGCCATGGAGACATAGCCGGAGCAGTCCTGCCGGTAGCCGTCGGACCAGTAGTCGTTCATGCTGTACGGCACCTGAGCGGTCACCCAGACCTTCGCCCGGTTGATGATCTTGGTCCGCGTGGTGGCGGGGATCGCGACGGTGCCCGGCCCCGCCGGTGTGCCCTTGGGGCCGTGCAGTGGGGCCTGGGTGCCCTGAGGGGTGTCGGGCTCGCCGTCGCCGGCGGCGTGGGGGCGCGCCTCGGCGGGGCGGCCGGGGGTGACGGCGCCGGCGGCCGGGGTGGCCGTACCGAGGACGGCGGACGCGGCGGCCACGGCCACGATTCCGCAGGCCGCCGGGCGGGAGCCGGGACGCCCGGACGACAGGCGGGGACCGGCCCGCCGCCCCTGGGCGCAGCCGGCGCAGTCACAGTCGGCGGCGGGGTCGAATTCCTCGAAGACCGGAGCCGTCATGCGATCTGCCTCACATTCCGAGGTGATTTGTCCGCGAGTGTGCACGTTGATCAGTTTCCCAACTGGCCACCGGACTGCCACATTGACGGTCCGAATGATGTACACGCCCCTCCGAGCCGCCGGCTGGTCACCTGGGGATGGTCACAGGCACCCCTGGAGGTCAGGTAGAGTTCTCTCCGTCAGCAGGCGCCGCTAGCTCAGTTGGTTAGAGCAGCTGACTCTTAATCAGCGGGTCCGGGGTTCGAGTCCCTGGCGGCGCACGATGACGATGGCGAGCCACGTCCGCAAAAAGCGCGGACCTGGCTCGCCATCTCTGTTGTTGCGCGGCTGCGCCGCGCGTAGTGGGGGCTCCGTCACCCACACCGCCTGCCGGAAAGCCTCTCGCGAAAGCGGGGGGCCTTTCGCATGTCCGAAAATCACCCCTGTCCGGAACAGGGCCTTCCTCGCGACTGGCCGGATACCCTCTGGCCATGGCAGCCCGGGACCTCCAGGAGCGGATCAAGAAGCTGATCGTCGACCGACGGCTGCCCTCGGGTGCCCCGCTGCCGACCGAGCCCGAGCTGATGGAGTACCTCGGCGCGAGCCGGAACTCCGTGCGCGAGGCCCTGAAGGCGCTGCAGGCGATGGGGATCGTGGAGATCCGGCACGGATTCGGGACGTACGTCGGCTCGATGTCGTTCGCACCCATGATCGAGGGGCTGGCCTTCCGCACCGTCGCCGGGCACTACCGCGGCGAGGACTCCCTGCTGCAGTTGCTGGAGCTGCGCGAGGCCGTGGAGACCGGGCTGGTCTCGCGGCTCGCCGGGCGGCTGCCCGAGGCGGACCTCGTTGAACTGAACGGCCTCGTGGACCGTATGGAACAGGAGGCCGCCGAGGGGGCGGGCCTCGCCGAGACCGACCGGGCCTTTCACGCCACCCTCTACAGGGGGCTGGACAACGTATTGCTGAGCGAGGTACTGGAGGCGTTCTGGGACGCCTTCCACCGGGTGCACCGGGATCTGGTGGACGTGCCGCAGGACCCCAGGGTCACCTGCCGGCAGCACCGGGAGATCCTGGACGCGGTCCGGTCCGGCGACTCACTGCGGGCGGAGGAGGCCATAAGAGATCACTTCGGCAACGTCCGTGTCCGCCTCTCCACCACCGGCGCACCCCGGCCACCCGGGACCACCGGCACACCCCGGCCCTCCGGGACCACCGGCGCCCCCCGTCTCCCGAGCCCCACCCGCGCCACAATGAACGGGTTTGACCGGTAAACACCGCGTTTCGCGTCTTGCGATCATGCGGAGCGCCGTAGAACCCTGGATGTCCAAGCTGCCGTCGTTTGGCGGGAGTTGGGGGGAAGCAAACGGTTGCCGGACGGCGGGGAGGGGGCCCCGCTCATGAACCGATGCCGAGCGGGGCATCAATGCAACCGGAAGGTCGCCGTCCCGTGTCTATGAGGTGGGGAAGACGTGGGGACTGCGAGCCACCACAGCGATCGAACACGCGGTGACCTGCGTGTGGGGGGAATGATTCATGACGTCGACGCCGTCGGGCGCCGGACAGAGCCACGTTCACGACGACCCGTCACAGACCACACAGCTCAGGGTGATCGGGCATCGGACGGGCCAGTTCCGCCGGATCAGGAAGAGCCTGCCGAGATACGACTACGAGCACTACAGCCGGCTCGCGGGCCCCCTCACCCAGCCCGACCCGACGAAGCCGTACCAGGTGCAGTACCGGTCGCTCCTCTCGCAGGAGCCGCACCGCATCCGTGCCGCGCTCATGCTGGGCGCGGCCCCCGTGCTCTCCCTGGTCCTGCTGTTCTGGCTGCTGCAGCCCGAGCACTGGACCGAACGCGACTATCCCGCCTACGACTTCCTGCCGGCGCTCGACGTCGTCATGCTCGTCTCGATCGGCCTGATCGAGTTCTTCCGCTGCATGAACGTGCTGTCCAACGCGCACGCCACCCTCGTCGCCCGCGACCCGGTCCCGGTGGTCCCCGAGACAGGCACTTCAGTCGCCTTCCTCACCACCTATGTGCCCGGCAAGGAGCCGCTGGAGATGGTGACGAAGACCCTGGAGGCGGCGGTGAAGCTGCGTCACCGGGGCCTGCTGCACGTGTGGCTGCTGGACGAGGGCGACGACCCTGAGGTCAGGGAGGTCTGCTCCCGGCTCGGCGTGCACCACTTCACCCGCAAGGGCGTCGAGCGGTGGAACCAGCCCAAGGGCCCGCACCGCGCCAGGACCAAGCACGGCAACTACAACGCCTGGCTGGAGGCGCACGGCGGCGACTACGACTTCTTCGCCTCGGTCGACACCGACCACGTGCCGCTGCCCAACTACCTGGAGCGGATGCTCGGTTACTTCCGCGACCCGGACGTCGGCTTCGTCATCGGCCCGCAGGTGTACGGCAACTACGACACCTTCGTCACCAAGGCCGCCGAGTCCCAGCAGTTCCTCTTCCACGCCCTGATCCAGCGCGCCGGCAACCGCTACGGCGCCCCGATGTTCGTCGGCACGTCCAATGCCGTGCGCGTCAGCGCCATCAAGCAGATCGGCGGCCTGTACGACTCCATCACCGAGGACATGGCGACCGGCTTCGAGATGCACCGCGCCAAGAACCCGGCGACGGGGAGGAAGTGGAGGTCCGTCTACACCCCGGACGTGCTCGCGGTCGGCGAGGGCCCGAACGCCTGGACGGACTTCTTCACCCAGCAGCTGCGTTGGTCACGGGGCACGTACGAGACGATCCTCAAGCAGTACTGGAAGGGCTTCTTCACACTGCCGCCCGGCAAGCTCTTCAACTACACGATGATGATCATCTTCTACCCGATGTCCGCCCTCAACTGGATCCTCGCGGCGCTGAGTTGCGCCCTGTTCCTGGGCCTGGGCGCCTCGGGCGTGAACATCGACCCGACCGTGTGGCTGATGCTGTACGGCAACGCCTCCGCCCTCCAGATCGGCCTGTACATCTGGAACCGGCGGCACAACGTCTCCCCGCACGAGCCGGAGGGCTCCGGCGGTGTCGCGGGCATGGTGATGTCCGCCCTGTCCGCACCGATCTACGCGCGCTCCCTCATGGACGCCGTACTGCGCCGCAAGAGCAAGTTCGTGGTCACGCCCAAGGGTGAATCGGCAAGCCCCGACACGCTGTTCGGGACGTTCCGGGTCCACTGGTTCTTCATCCTGGTCTTCGCCGGCTCGCTCACCGCCGGCTTCACGTTCGGGCACGCGCACCCAGCGATGATCACCTGGGCGTGCTTCGCCCTGCTGATCACCGCCTCGCCGATCCTCGCCTGGCAGTACACGCTGCGGCAGGAGCGGAAGAGGCCGAAGCCGGCGGCGGCCACGGCGGCCGCCGAACCGCAGGACGCGGTGCCCGCGGCGTACGCGGCCCATCCGCCCCTCAAGCGGCCCACCTGGGCGGCCGACGAGCAGCGCGGGGGCCCGGGCGCGGACCGGACCGGGGAGAACGAGCAGACCATGCAGATCGCCCTTGGCGGACTTGGGGGACGTAAGGAATGAAGGACCAGGCCGGCCGCCGTCGCGCCCGCAGACTCGCGATCGGTACGGCGGTGGTACTCGCGCTGGCCGGGATGAACGGGCCGTGGCTCTACCGCTTCGGCACCGCGCAGTACCACCACTACAAGATCAACAGACCTGAGTACAAGGCCGAGAACGGCCACTGGGACATCATCGAGTTCCCGCCGGAGTACCGCCAGGACACCATCCACGCGGCGCTCCTGCACACCGGCAAGGTGCTGCTCGTCGCCGGCTCGGGCAACAACCAGGACAACTTCGACAAGAAGAAGTTCGACACCCGGATCTGGGACCCGGTCAAGGGCACGATCAAGAAGATCCCCACGCCCAACGACCTGTTCTGCACCGGCCACACCCAGCTGGCCAACGGCAACCTGCTGATCGCGGGCGGCACCAAGCAGTACGAGAAGCTCAAGGGTGACGTCAAGAAGGCCGGCGGCGTCATGATTCTCTACAACGAGAACCCGGACAAGCCGATCACCCTGCCCGCGGGCACCAAGTTCACCGGCAAGCAGAACGGCAAGACGTTCGTCTCCCAGGACCCGGTGCTGGTCCCGCGCGCCACGAAGGTCTTCGACAAGAGCGGCAAGTGGCTGCGGAACAACCCCGGTTACGGCCGTGTCTACGTCGAGGCGCAAGCGGAGGGCAGCCAGTACGAGACCGGCACCCAGGACAACTACCTGATCCAGGGCCTGACCGGCGCCGAGGCGCGCAACACCTACGGCATCGCGCAGAAACTCGCCCTCGACAAGAAGGACTTCGAGGGGATCAAGGACGCCTACGAGTTCGATCCGGTCGCCGAGCGGTACATCAAGGTCGA
The DNA here is from genome assembly GCF_040680215.1 of Streptomyces sp. NPDC052107. Lineage (NCBI taxonomy): Bacteria > Bacillati > Actinomycetota > Actinomycetes > Kitasatosporales > Streptomycetaceae > Streptomyces > Streptomyces sp. NPDC052107. Next base: position 185,038 of record NZ_JBFAWG010000006.1, on the reverse strand, counting down.
CCCGATGAACGAGGCCCGCTGGTACCCGACGCTCACCACCCTGTCGGACGGCAAGATCCTCAGTGTGTCCGGCCTCGACGACATCGGTCAGCTGGTGCCGGGCAAGAACGAGGTCTTCGACCCCAAGACCAGGAAGTGGACGTACACCAAGACCGTCCGGCAGTTCCCGACCTATCCCGCGCTGTTCCTGATGCAGAACGGGAAGATCTTCTACTCGGGTTCGAACGCGGGCTACGGACCCGACAACGTCGGCCGCGACCCCGGCATCTGGGACGTCGACACCAACAAGTTCACCAAGCTGCCCGGACTGAGCGACGCGAACATGATGGAGACGTCCGGGACGGTGCTGCTGCCCCCGGCGCAGAACGAGAAGTTCATGGTGATCGGGGGTGGTGGCGTCGGTGAGTCGAAGCTGTCCAGCAAGAGGACCCGGCTGATCGGCCTGAAGGCCAGGAACACCAAGTTCGTGGACGGTCCCGAACTGGAGAAGGGCACCCGGTATCCGCAGTCCTCAGTACTGCCCGACGACACGGTGCTGGTCTCCGGTGGCTCGGAGGACTACCGGGGGCGCGGCGACTCCAACATCCTGCAGGCGCGGCTGTACCACCCCGACAGCAACAGCTTCACCCGGGTCGCCGATCCGCTGGTGGGCCGGAACTACCACTCCGGGTCGATCCTGTTGCCGGACGGGCGGGTGATGTTCTTCGGGTCCGACTCGCTGTACGGCGACAAGGCCAACACCAGGCCGGGGAGGTTCGAGCAGCGGATCGAGATCTACACGCCGCCGTATCTGTACCGGGACTCGCGGCCGACGGTCAGTGGAGGCCCGCAGACGATTGCCCGCGGCGCTTCGGGGACGTTCACGTCGGATCACGCGGCCAGCATCAAGAAGGTGCGGTTGATTCGGCCGAGTGCGTCCACGCATGTGACGGATGTGGATCAGCGGTCGATCGCACTGGACTTCAAGACGGCTGGGAACAAGATCACGGTGACTGTGCCGGGGAATCGGAATCTGGTGCAGTCCGGGTGGTACATGTTGTTCGTGGACGATGATCAGGGGACGCCTTCGAAGGCGCAGTGGGTGCGGGTGCCGTAGCGCCAAAGGGGGGAACCACACGAGTTCGGTGGCTGCGGGCTCGTCGTGGCCTGCCGCGCTCACGCGGCGGGGCCGTATATTCAATGCGGCCCCGCGCCCCTCACGGTTGGCTGTTCCTGGCGAGTTCGAGAGCGTAGGTGGCCCACCAATCCCCCGCCTTCGGTCCCCCCTTGCACGTGCCGTCCGACTCCCCCGGCCGCTTGACCCACAGGTAGGCGTCCACCAGGGGGTCGGCCGTCTTCGTCGTCGGGGTTTCTCCCAGGGCCCGGCCCGGCGGGTTGCACCAGCGCTGGGCCGGGTCGCCGCCGGTGTAAGGGCCGTTGCCGTTGCGGCTGGTGTCGATGACGAAGTGCTTGTTGCCCAGCTTCGCCGAGAGCTGCTTGCCGTAGGCGATGGAGTCCTGTGTGGAGTAGAAGTTGGAGACGTTGACGGAGAAGCCGTCGGCCTGGTCGATGCCGGCCTGCTGGAGGGGCTGGAAGATCTGGTCGGGGTGGCCCCAGCCGACGTTGCCCGCGTCCAGGTAGACCTTGGTGTTCTTCAGGGACTTGAGCTTGGCGATCGCGCCCTTGAGGAGGTCGTAGCGCTCCTCGTGGAACTGGGCCGGGGTGCAGCCGTCCGCGAGGTGGAGTACGGCGTCCGGTTCCAGGATCACGATGGCGGAGCGGTCCTCGATGCCCCGGGCCACGCCGTCGATCCAGGCTCGGTAGGCGTTGCCGTCGGCGGCGCCGCCCTGGGAGTACTGGCCGCAGTCGCGGTGCGGGATGTCGTAGAGGACGAGCAGGGCCGTGCGGTCGGACCTCTCGGCGGCCTCGGTGAAGCCGCGCGCCTCCTTCTCCGGGTTCTCCGGGCCGATCCACTCCCCCATCGGCTGCTCGGCGATCCTGCGGATCCGCGCGGCCTCGGTCTTCTTGCCGGACTTCTCGTAGGCGGCGACCTGACGGGCCGCGGTGCCGTCCGGATTGACCCAGAACGGGTCGGCGGCCTTGGGCTGTTGGGTGATCCCGGCCCCCGGATCGCCGTTCTTGTCCCCGCCGTCGTCGGAGCATCCGGCGAGCAGCAGTGCCGCCCCCAGCACCACCGCCGCCGACGCACGGGCCCCCCTGCTGTCGTACATGCGATTCCCCCCTGGTCCCCCCTGGGCGCACCGGTCCGGGTGCCAATCCTGGCATATCCGGCCGGTCCCTCACGAGGTCGCGAGGTCGCGTGGCGGGGCGCACGGGGCGGGGCGTACGAGGGTCAGTGGGCGGTTCCGGTGAGGTACGCGGAGACCACGACGTTGGCCGTGTAGCTGTGGAGGGTGCGGTCGAAGGGGCCGCCGCAGGTGATCAGGCGGAGTTCGGCGCGACCGGGCCGGTGGGGGCCGTAGGCCTGCCGGGCGTCGAAGCCGGTGCGGGGCAGGACGCGGACGTCGTCGATGACGAACCGGGCGACCTCGCCGTCCGAGCGGACCACCCGGACCGTCTCGCCGGGCTTGAGGGTGCTGAGCTTGTAGAAGACCGCGGGCCGGGTCTCGGTGTCGACGTGCCCGACCAGGAGCGCCGCGCCCTTGGCGCCGGGTGTGGTGCCGGCGCCGTACCAGCCGACCACGCCCGGCTGGTCGAAGGGGGGCGGGTCGACGGCGCCCCGGGCGTCGAGGCCCCGGCTCACCACTGGTGCCTGGACGCCCAGTTGGGGGATGTCGACGCGCTGGGGCACGGCGTCCGCCCCGAGCGGCTTGGCCGGGCCGGGCAGCCGGGCGGCCTGGGCGGGTGCGAGACCGAACAGGTTGCCCGTGGCGGGGCCGTCCGTGGTGTGCGGTACGCCGGTCAGCCCGCGCCCCCACAGCCACAGCCCGAACAGCAGCACCGCCCAGGTCAGGCAGGCGATGAGCCGCTCGGTGCCGGTGGTGCGCTCGCGGTCGACGGACATGGGCCGCGCTCAGCGGGTGCCGCGGCCGCGGCGGGCCCGGAGCCCGACGGCGACCGCCGCGATCCCCGCGAGGGCCAGGCCGGTCACCGTCTGGGCGGTGTCGGGGCCGGAGTCGGTGGTGGCCACCGTGGCGAAGTGGGCGGTGCCGCCGCCGCCGGCGGGGACCGGGGCGACGGGCGAGGCGGGCCCGCCGGGCCAGCGGCCGGGATCCAGGTACGGCCCGGTTGCCTGGCCTGGCGCCGTTCCCCCGCCGACCACCGTGATCCTCCCGTTGATCACGTAGTCGGCGCAGGTGATCCTGACGTCGTAGGCGCCCGCCCTGAGGGCGGAGCGGACGCGGGTCTCGCCGGACAGGGTGCCGTCGCTGCCGGTCAGCCGGGCGTCGGCGACGAACGCGTCCGAGACGGCGGTGCCCTGCGGCCCGGAGCAGCCGCGGACCCGCACGGACACGTCGGCGCCGGGTCCGGGGGCGGCGGGCGTCACGGAGACCGCGCCTCCGTCGGCCGCGTGGGCCGCCGGGGCGACCGCGGCGACGGCCAGGATTCCTGTACAGAGAGTGAGACGTAGTGAGCCCATCGTGAACCTCCAGTTACCAGGAGGCTCCCCCGCCCCGGGCGCCTCCGCATCCTCGGGAGGCGCCCGGTTGCTCCAAACGGGTGGATGGACGTTTGAAAGCCCCAGGTCAGACCCGATGGGGCTGGGGCGGACCCGGTCCGGGCCAGGTTCAGACGAGGTCGACCAGGTCCGCGATGGAGTCGGCGACCTGCGAGGGGCGGAAGGGGTAGCGGTCGACGTCGTCGGGCTGGGTGACGCCGGACAGCACCAGGAAGGTGCGCATTCCGGCCTCCAGGCCCGCGAGGACGTCGGTGTCCATGCGGTCGCCGATCATCGCGGAGGTCTCGGAGTGGGCGCCGATGGCGTTGAGCCCGGCCCGCATCATCAGCGGGTTGGGCTTGCCCACGAAGTACGGCTTCTTGCCGGTCGCGGCGGTGATCAGGGCGGCGACCGAGCCGGTGGCGGGCAGGTCGCCCTCGGCGGAGGGGCCGACGTTGTCCGGGTTGGTGGCGATGAACCGGGCGCCGCCGTTGATCAGCCGCACGGCCTTGGTCAGGGCCTCGAAGGAGTAGGTGCGGGTCTCGCCGAGGATCACGAAGTCGGGGTCGTGGTCGGTGAGGATGTAGCCGATGTCGTGCAGCGCCGTGGTCAGACCGGCCTCGCCGATGACGTAGGCGCTGCCGCCGGGCCGCTGGTCGTTCAGGAACTGGGCGGTGGCCAGCGCCGAGGTCCAGATGTTCTCCACCGGCACCTCCAGGCCCATGCGGTTCAGCCGGGCGTGCAGGTCACGGGCGGTGTAGATGGAGTTGTTGGTGAGCACCAGGAAGGGCCGCCCGGACTCGCGCAGCTTCTTGAGGAAGGCATCGGCGCCGGGGATCGGAACGCCCTCGTGGATCAGGACACCGTCCATGTCGGTGAGCCATGACTCGATCGGCTTGCGGTCTGCCATGTTGTGCGTCTCCTGGCGTGCGTACGGTCAAGAAAGCGGGGGCGCCGGAACCACGGCGTACCGACGCCCCAAGCCTAATCAGACCTGCGTGATCCGTACCCCGTCGATCACCCAGTACCAGTTGTTGCCCGCGGTGCAGCGGAAACGGCGCTCACCGGGGTGCCGCCGCCGTACGGCGGGACGGGTTGGGCGCGGAGTCCCCCGGAGGAGAGGGTGGACGTGCGGGGGAGACATGCCACCGCCCCTGGTGGTGCCAGGGGCGGTGCGACGAGACGCGGTGCTTGGTAACCGGCGGGGCGGACCCCTATGAACCGCCGGCCCCCCGGAGGGCTCAGCTTCCGGTGGCCGACTTCCAGTCCTCGACGTACGAGGTGAGGTTCTTGTCGATGTCGTTCCAGTCCTGCTCGAAGGTCTCCACGCCGTCCATGAGCTTGGTGAGGGCGACGGCGTTGGCGTCGGTGGCCTTGACGTCCTGGCGGGCGGCGAACCCGCCGCCGATCCCGCTGACCTCCCGCTGCTGCTTCTGCGCGAATCGGCGGCTGGGAGAAGGCGACCATCACCGACAGTCCGACCACGATCGACGGCACGGCGACCGGCAGCACGAACAGGGCGTCCATGAGCCGTCGGTACCGCTTCTGCGCGGCGGCGGCCAGCGCGGCCCAGGTCCCGACGGTCAGCGCGAGCAGGCTCGCCGCGGTGGCGGTGAGCAGGCTGGTGGTGAGCGCCTGGAGGGCCTCGCCGCGGGTGGCGGCACGGTAGTCGGCGGTGGTCAGTCCCGAGGGCAGCACGCCGGACCAGTGGGTGGCGAAGGAGGCGCCGAGGACGACGAGCAGGGGAAGCACGAACACCGGCACGAACAGGACGAGGAACACCGCCCACACGGCCCACCTGGCCGTGCGGCTACGTAGATGAACAGCAGCGCCAGCGTGATCAGGAAGGACGGGAAGGACAGGTACACGGGTTGTCGACGTTGCCGTCGTAGGCGACGGTGACGGAGTCGAAGCGGATGCCCATCTCAGCGGTCTCCCAGCAGCAGCTCGGGAAGGTCGGCGACGGAGTCGAGGACGTGTGTGGCGCCGGCCGCGCGGAACGCCTCGTCGCCGTGGGCGCCGGAGCGCACCCCGGCGACCAGCCCGGCCCCGGCGCGCACCCCGCTGAGCACGTCGTAGGAGGTGTCCCCGACGACGGCGACCTGCGTCACGTCCTCGGCGGCCTTGGTGCGGACGAAGGCCTCCAGGACCATGTCCGGGTACGGCCGCCCGCGCCCGCCGGCGTCGGCCGGGCACAGGGTGAGCGGGACGAGGTCCCGCCAGCCGAGGGCGTCGAGGATGGCGTCCTGGGTGACCCGGGCGAAGCCGGTGGTCAAGGCGACGGTACGGCCGCTGTCCGCCAGCTCCCGGATGGCCTCCTCGGCCCCCGGCACCGGGGCGATCAGACCGCCCTCGACGAGCTCCCCGTACGCCTTCTCGAAGGCCGTGTTGGCGCGCTGGGCGCGGTCCTCGGCGCCGAACAGGTGCCGGAAGACGGAGATCTTGGACTCGCCCATGGTGGCGCGGACGTAGGCGAGGTGCTCGGCGTGCTCGGCAGAGCCGGGTTCCACGCCGAGCTCGGTGGCGGCCGCCTCGAAGGCGCGCTCGACCAGTCCGCCGTCGGCGACGGTCGTGCCGGCCATGTCGAGGACGACGAGACGGACGGTCTCCAGGGTGTTGGTCATGGTGCTCACCAGCCCAGTTCGTTCGCGGTGGTCTCGGCTATCGCGGGGGCGCAGGTCATGCCGCGCCCGCCGGGCCCGGTGACCAGCCACACCCCCTCGCGCACCTGCTGGCGGTGCACCACCCGGCCGGTGTCGGTGCACTGCGCGTACACGCCCGCCCAGCGGCGGCGGATGCGCGGCAGCGGCCGGCCGAGGAGGGACTCGACGACGCCGGTGAGGTGCTCGTAGGGCTCCTCGACGGTGTCGAAGGCGAAGGGGTGCTCGTACTCGTGGGTGTCGCCGATGGTCAGTCCGCCGTCGGCGCGCTGGACCATGAGCAGCTGCATCTTGTGCGTGGCGGCGGTCTCCGGCTGCGGCTGCCGGGCGTTGAGCTCGTCCAGCGCGGGGGAGACGTAGGCCGGGTAGTAGCGGAAGCTGTCGGCGTCGGCGACGGAGGTGGGCAGCGGCTCGCCCAGCGGGTCGGTCTGCATCATCTGGAGGCGGACCCGGCGCACCGGAAGGTCCGGTCCGGCGAGTTCGCGGACCAGTCCGCCGAGCCAGGCGCCGGTGCACAGGACCACCGTGTCGGCCCGGTGCACGTCCCCGTGGTCGTCCCGGACGGTGCCGGCGCCGACGACCTCGCGCACCTCCCGGCCCGGCAGGAAGGTGTAGTTCGGGGATTTCAACAGCTCGGCGCGGAGGGCGAGTTGGGCGGTCCTCGGCTCGACCGCCGCGTCCCGCTCGCAGTACAGGGCGGCGGTGAGGTCGCCGCGCAGGGCGGGGTTGAGGGCGCGGGCCTCGCTCGGGATGAGGAGCTTGTAACCGCGGGCGGCGGCGTCCGGGCGGGCCACGGCGGCCTCGGCGACGGCGAGCTCCAGGGGGCCGCGGACGGGGGTCAGGGACCCGTTCGCCCGGAAGCCCAGCGCCGGCACCCGTGCGCCGATCCCTTCCCACAGCTCCCGCGCCCGCAGCGCGGTCTCCAGCTCTTCTCCTGCGGCGCGGCCACTGACCCAGATCTGCCCGAAGTTGCGCAGCGAGGCGCCGCGCGCCTCGGCCTCGCGCTCGATCTGGACGACCTGGTGGCCACGCTGCACCGCATGCCAGGCGTGCATGGTGCCCACCACGCCTGCTCCGACGACTGTCACTTTCACGACGGCAACGCTCCTGGGGATCGGGGAACCGGAGACATCCGGCTGACAACGAGAGCGTGAACGACCCATCACATTTGGGCTAGACCCGTTATCCTTCCGTGACATTACAATGGCCGCCCATGAGTGGATTTTTCAGCCTTTGAGATGCGCCGTGAAGGAGAAGCGGTCCCCCCGGTACAGCGACCGCACCCGCTCCAGGGGCCGGCCCTCCGTGTCCCGGGAGACCCGGTGGATCAGCAGCATGGGCAGGGCGGGCGGGGTGCCGATGAGCAGGGCTTCGCGGGGCGTGGCCAGCACGGTCTCGATGCGCTCGTCGGCGTCGCCGAAGGAGATGCCCTGGCTGGTGAGATAGCCGTAGAAGGAGGAGTCGGGGTCGAAGTCGGCGTCCAGCCGGGGCACCCGCTCGACGGCCACGTACGTGCTCTCCAGGCCGACCCGCTCCTCGTCGGCGAGCAGCACGCGCTCCAGGTGCCACACGGGTTCGCCCCGAGTGAGCCCGGTCTCGGCGGCGAGGGCGTCCGGACAGGGGAAACGGTCCAGGCCGACGAGCGTACGACCGGGCGTACGGCCCTGCCGGCGCACGCCCTCGGTGTAGCTCGCCAGGGACAGCGGCTGGGCGAGCTTGGCCCCGGCGACGACGGTCCCCCGCCCCTTCCGCCTCAGCCGCCCTTCCAGCACCAGCTCCCGTACGGCCTGCCGCACGGTCTCCCGGGCGACGTCGTACCGCTCGGCTAGATCCCGCTCGGTGGGGATCACGCTGTCCTCCCCCAGCTCCTCCAGCAATGCGGCGATCCGCGCCTTGACCGCGTAGTACTTGGGGATACGCCCGTGCTCGGGGATGCCGGAGCGGACGGGGGCGCCGGGGGCCTGGTCGTTCGGGTAGTCCACGCAGGGATCGTCGCAGACGGCGGGGATCACCGCAGACGGCAGGGGTGCCTGTCGTACGGTTCAGCGGCGGTCATGGGCGGCAGGGGTTGGGAACTGCTCGCGGTGGAGCGCGCATGGGTGGTTCAGGGCCTCCCCGTCGCCTCTGGCCGCGCTCACCTGGCCAGGTCGTGAGGGACTCTGCTCTTCCGGATCGGACCATGGGCAGGATCCGCGTCGCTGCCCGGATGCGAAAGCGGATGACCAGTGCGCCCAAGACCGTTCGGGGCGTGCCGGTGGACGGACTCACTCCCGCTCACCGCCAAGGAACGGTGCGGTGTCTGTCGTACGACTCCGGGTCAGCGGCGTCTGCGGGCCAGCAGCAGTGCGCCGCCGCTGACTCCGACGAGTGCGGCGGTGGCCGCGAGCAGTCCGTGGGCGAGGCCGGGGCCGGTGCGCGCCAGTTCACCGGCCCGCTCCCCGGCCTCCTCCGCCCCAACGGGGAACGGCAGGTTCGGCTCGGGCTCGGGCTCGGGCTCGGGGGTGGCAGTGCCGGTGCCGGTGCTGGGTGTGGGCCGGGGGTTGCCGGACTGGCGGGGTGCCACGCCGCCGTCCTGCGTGGCGTCCGGAGCAGGCGACGCGTACTCCCCGATCCCGAACCGGTAGGCGTTGGACTCCCCGACCCAGTCCCCGTCGTCGCCCCGACGCTGGACGACGGCGGCGTTGGCGGTGACCTGGTCGGACGCGGTGTCGGAGGGGAACACGAGCCTGACCTTCACGCTGACGGTCCTGCCGGGCGGTACGGCGAACCCGTCGAACCCGGCGGCGTCGAGCACGCCGACCAGTTCCTCCTCGTCGGTGCTCTCGAACGTCACCGGCCGGGCCGTGGGGCCGTCGTAGAACTCCAGCTTGGGCTGGTCCGGCTTCAGCTCGCGCTTGTCGTCGGTGAGGACGATCACCGGGTGGACGCCGGTGCAGGTCCGGCGGGTGGTGTTGGTGAGGTCGATGTACCAGGTGCCGTATCCGCCGCCCGCCTCGTAGGAGGGCGGGCCACCGCGGATCCGGGCGGCCAGCGGGAAGGCCCGGGGATCGCCGTCGACGCAGGCGGAGGGCGGGTCGGCGAGGGCGGCGGCCGGACGCGGCCGGGCGGGGTGCGGGGCCGCGAGGGCAGCGGCCGGTGCCGCGGGGCCGATCAGCCAGGCGGAGGCGGACGCGGCGGCTGCGGCGAGGCAGAGGGACAGGGACAGAGGTGTACACAGTCGCATAAACACATAACCATCCCGGCTGGGTCGGCACACCTGCGACCGCCATTCCGGTACGGGCCGCGAAGTCCGCTCGATCGGCGGGTGGGCGGCCGGTGACGGGGTCCGCTCAGCGGAGATCGGACGGTTGACGGATCTCGATCAGCGGCGTCAGCCGGTGATGGTGACGTCCACCGTGACCACCGTGTCCGGATCGGAGCCGCAGGCCAGGTGGAGGGCCACGCCCGGTCGCGCGTCCCGCACGATCGCGGTGATCCCGGCCAGAGTGCCGTTCGCCGTCGGCTGGAGGTCGACGATGCCGATGGGGCTGCGCTCCGTCGTGCCATTGCCGACCAGCTCTCCTTCGGCGCGGCCACCCTCGCTGGGATCACTGCGTCCCGCGAGCGTGAGGGAGACGACCTGCCCGGGCTTCACCTTCGCGACGGTGCCGACCGGTGAGGCGGCGGCCGTTCCGGCCAGGACGGCCACGAGACCGGCGCCGACGAGGATCGGGGTGGTGATGCGAGGGCAGCGCATACTCACTCCCCACTGCACCGAGCGGTGCGTTCAGTGAGACAACAGTGTCCGTGTGATTCGGTTGATGCGCTTGAGTCCGGTGTGAACACTTGGACAGGCCTGCGCACCCTGCCCGACAGCGCTGAGGAGCATGCAGCATGCAGATCGCGACGTCACAGAAGATCACCACGTTCCTGATGTTCGAGGGCAACGCCGAGGACGCGATGACCTTCTACATCTCGCTCTTCGACGACGCCGAGGTCGTCAACATCACTCGCTACGGGGGCGACGGTCCCGGCAAGGAGGGGAGCGTGCAGCACGCCACGTTCTCGCTCGCCGGTCAGCAGTTCATGTGCATCGACAGCCCCGCGCACCACGACTTCACGTTCACGCCCGCGGTCTCACTCTTCGTGCAGTGCGAGAACGAGGCCGAGATCGACCGCCTCCACGCCGCCCTCACCGAGCGGGGCACGGAACTCATGCCCCTGGGCAACTACGGCTTCAGCGCCAAGTTCGCCTGGGTCAACGACCGCTTCGGCGTCTCCTGGCAGCTGAACCTCCCGGAGTGAGCCACGCCGCGGCCTGGGCGGCGCCGCCGCCCACCCAGCGCCTGAGCGGCGCCCACCCACCGAGTTGCCTGAGACCGCGCGCGACTGCGGGCCGTCCGCGGCCGCTCGCGCAGTTCCCCGCGCCCCTTCAGGGCGCTGCGGCACCCGCCGGCTTGATGGCGCCGCCGGCACCGCAAGCGCGGGCAAGCGAAACCAACCCCCGGCCGACTGCGGGCGAGGCACCCAGCAAGCGCCCTCACCGCCACAGCGCACCCGTCACGCATCCCCCCGCCCGAACACCGGAGCCAACAGCAGCTGCGCGGCCCCCTCGGCCACCACCCGCTCCCCCCGCGGAGCGACCCGCACCGGCACGGAACCCCCACGCACCCCCTCCCGCCGGGCCCGGGCGTCGAGCACCTCCCCGACTCCCCGGACGAAACCCTCCGGCGCCCCCGCGATCGTCCGCCCCCCGAGCAGCACCGCATCGATGTCCAGCAGCCCGACCAGATTCGCCGCCGCCACCCCCAGCACACGTGCCGCCTCCCCGGCCTCCCCGCGCTCCACCGCCGCCAGGCACAGCGCCTCCACGCACCCCCGGTTCCCGCACTCGCACATCGGCCCGTCCAGCTGAATCACCTGGTGCCCGAACTCGCCCGCCCCGGTCCGCGCCCCCCGATGCACGCGCCCACCGATCACCAGCCCGGCTCCGAGCCCCGTACCGAGATGCAGATACGCGAAGGATCCGACCTCGCCGCCCTCGCCGTACTCGCCGCCCTCAACCCCGACCGACAGCCCGAGCGCCGCCGCATTCGTGTCCTTGTCCACCACCACCGGCACCCCCAACCGCTCCCCGAGCGCGTCCCGCAGCGGGAACCCGTCCCACTCGGGAAACCCGGTCACCCGGTGCAGCACCCCCCGTGCATGATCGAGCGGCCCCGGAAGCGCCACCCCCACCCCGAGCAGCGACCCCACCTCAGCAGGCACCTCCATGCCCGGAAACGCACCCAGCCCCTCCCGCACCACCCCCTCCACCGCATCCCCGACCACCGCGAGCACCGCCTCCGCCCCGGCCCCCAGATCCAGCTCGGCCCGCCGTTCCCCCACCACGGCCCCGTCGAGATCGACCAGCACCACCCGCAGTTCGTCCCGGTCGAGATGGACCCCCACCGCGTGTCCCGCCTCCGGCACCAGCCGCAGCACGGTCCGCGGCTTGCCGCCCGTCGACGCCCGCCGCCCGGCCTCCGCCGCGAACCCCTCCTCCCGCAGCCGTGCGGTGATCTTGCTGACAGCCTGCGGGGTCAGCCCGGTCCGCTCGGCGAGTTCGAGCCGGCTGATCCCCTCCGCCCCGGCGTCCCGCAGCAGCCCCAGCACCAGCGCGGTGTTGTGCGACCGCACCGCGACGAGGTTCGCTCCCGCCGACGCGCCGCCGGCCATCCGCGCCCCGGTCCCCGAGCCCGCGGTCCCCGATCCCCTGGTCCCCGACCCCGTCCGCGTCCCCGTGCTCGTCCTGTTCACGCCACCCATTGTCCTCTCCACTTGCACTTTGGCAACAGCGTTGCGAAAGTGGGTCCATGGGATCCATGACAGGACGCACGACCGCCACCCCCCTCCGCGTCGGCCTGATCGGCTACGGCCTCGCCGGCTCCGTCTTCCACGCCCCGCTGATCGCCGCCGCCGAGGGCCTGGCCCTGGACACCGTGGTCACCTCCAATCCGGAGCGGCAGCAGCAGGCCCGCGCCGAGTTCCCGGACGTGACGCTCGCCGCCGGCGCCGAAGCGCTGTTCGACCGCGCGGACGAGCTGGACCTGGTCGTCATCGCCTCCCCGAACAAGACGCACGTCCCGCTCGCCTCCGCCGCCCTGAAGGCGGGCCTGCCGGTCGTCGTCGACAAGCCGGTCGCCGGCACCGCGGCAGAGGCCCGCGACCTCGCCGCCCTCGCCGAGGAGCGCGGCCTGCTCCTGTCGGTCTTCCAGAACCGCCGCTGGGACAACGACTTCCTGACCCTCCGCGAGCTGATCTCCCAGGACGACCTGGGTGACGTCTGGCGCTTCGAGTCCCGCTTCGAGCGCTGGCGCCCCCAGCCCAAGGGCGGCTGGCGCGAGTCCGGCGATCCGGCAGAGATCGGAGGTCTGCTCTACGACCTCGGCAGCCATGTCGTCGACCAGGCCCTGGTCCTCTTCGGCCCGGTCACCGAGGTGTACGCCGAGACGGACATCCGCCGCCCCGGCGCCGAGACCGACGACGACACCTTCATCGCGCTCACGCACGCGAACGGCGTCCGCTCCCACCTCTACGTCTCCGCGACGACCGCCCAGCTCGGCCCCCGCTTCCGGGTGCTCGGCTCTCGCGCGGGCTATGTGAAGTACGGCCTCGACCCGCAGGAGGCGGCCCTGCGCGAGGGCCTGCGCCCCGGCCCGCAGTGGGGCGCGGAGCCGGAGTCCCTGTACGGCCGTATCGGCGCCGGAGAGTCCCCGCTGACCGGCGGCGGCACCCCCGTACCGACCCTCCCCGGCGACTACCCCGCCTACTACGCGGCCGTCGCCCGCGCCCTGACGGGCGCCGGCCCCAACCCGGTGACCGCCCTGGAGGCGGCCGCCGCCCTCGACGTACTGGAAGCGGCCCGCAGGTCGGCCACGGACAAGGTGACGGTGACCCTCTGATGCCACACCAGCAGCACCATCCTCAGATCACGCCCAGGACCAACCCCGAACTCACCCCGTCCGTCGAGGAGCTGGAGGCGCAGGAACGCCGCCTGGTCTTCCGGCAGTTCACGTACGACGACGCCTGGGCACTCGGCTCGCTGCTGGTCGAACTGGCCCGGGAGCGCCAGGCCCCGGTCGCCATCGACATCCACCGCGCCGGCCAGCAGCTCTTCCACGCGGCGCTGCCGGGCTCCACCCCCGACAACGACGCCTGGATCGCCCGCAAGCGCCGGGTCGTCGAGCGCTACGGTGCCTCCTCCTACCTGGTCGGCGCCCGCTTCCGCGCCAAGGGCACGACGTTCGAGGACTCCTCCCGCCTCGACCCCGGCACCCACGCGGCCCACGGCGGCTCGTTCCCGGTCACCGTCGAGAACGTGGGCGTCATCGGCGCGGTGACGGTCTCCGGCCTGCCCCAGCTCCAGGACCACCGGTTCGTCGTAGAGGCGTTGGAGCAGTTCCTGAAGGTGTGACACTCGCGGGGATTACGTGACGGATCCCTCCGGTTGGGAATGGCTGCAGACGTGATGATCACGGCCCCACCTGGAGGGACAGCCCCATGAGCACCGTGAGCACCTTGAAGGACAGGATCGGCCGGTACGGCATCTGGAGCGTCGGCCTGCGCGCGGAGGATCCCTCCCGGCGCGGTGAACTGACGGAAGCGGCGGCCGAGTTGGAGGAACTCGGCTACGGCGCCGCCTGGCTCGGCGGCAGCAGCGCCGCCCGGCACGCCGTACCCCTTCTGGAGGGGACCGACCGCCTCGTCGTCGGCACCAGCATCCAGAGCATCTGGCAGTACGACGCCGAGACGAGCGCGGCGGCCTTCGCCGAGGTGGACGCGGCCCACCCCGGCCGTTTCGTGCTCGGCCTCGGCGTGAGCCACGCCAAGCTCGCCGACCAGTACCGCCGGCCGTACTCGGCCCTGGTCTCCTATCTGGACGCCCTGGACAAGGCCGGGGTGCCCGCGGACCGCCGGGTGCTGGCCGCCCTTGGCCCGAAGACCCTGGAGCTGTCCCGCGACCGGGCGGCGGGCGCGGTGCCGTACCTGGTCACGCCCGAGCACACCGCGCAGGCCCGCGAGATCCTCGGCGCCGGCCCGCTGCTGGCCCCGGAGCTGAAGGTGGTCCTGGAGACCGGCCCGTCCCGCGCCCGCTCCCTCGCCCGCGACACCCTGGCGATGTACCTCGCCCTGCCGAACTACACCAACAACTTCCTGCGGCACGGCTTCACCGAGGACGACCTGGCCGACGGCGGCAGCGACCGCCTGGTCGACGCGGTCTTCGCCTGGGGCGACGACAGCCGCATCCGGGAGCGGGTCAACGCCTTCCACGAGGCGGGCGCGGACCACGTGGCTCTCCAGGTGGTGGCAGGCGGCGACAGGGACACCCTCCCGAGGGAGGAATGGCGCCGCCTCGCTTCTCTGCTGGGGTGAGCTCGGGCGCCCCACAGGGGCGCGGGGAACTGCGCGACCAGCCACCGGCCATCCGCAGCCGGCGACGCAACGCAGTTCCCCGGCGCTCCCCGGCGGAGCGTCTACGCGTCCTTGAGCTCCTGCCGCTGCCGACCGAGTCCAGGAACCTCCAGCTCGACCACGTCCCCGGCCCGCAGATACGGCTTCGGCTCGGGCTGCCCCATGGCCACCCCCGCCGGTGTCCCGGTGTTGATGACGTCCCCGGGGTACAGCGTCATGAACTGGCTGACGTACCGCACGACCTCGCCCACGGGAAAGATCTGCTGGGCCGTCGTACCGTCCTGCTTCAGCTGCCCGTTGACCCACAGCTTCAGCGACAGGTTCTGCGGGTCGGCGACCTCGTCGGCCGTCACCAGCCACGGCCCCAGCGGGTTGAACGTCTCGCAGTTCTTGCCCTTGTCCCAGGTGCCGCCGCGCTCGATCTGGAACTCCCGCTCGGACACGTCGTGTGCCACCGCGTACCCGGCGACATGCGCAAGCCCCTCCTCGGCCGACGACAGGTAGCGGGCCGTACGCCCGATGACGACCGCCAGCTCCACCTCCCAGTCGGTCTTGGCCGATCCCCTCGGGACGAGCACGGTGTCGTTCGGCCCGACCACCGTGTCCGGCGCCTTGAAGAAGACCACCGGCTCGGCGGGCGGTTCGGCGCCGGTCTCGCGGGCGTGGTCGTGGTAGTTGAGCCCGATGCACACGATCTTGCCGATGCGGCCGAGCGGCGGCCCGATCCGCAGTCCCGTCGCGTCCAGCGCGGGCAGCTCGCCGGACTCGGCCGCCGCCCGTACCCGGTCGAGCGCGGCCTCGTCGGCGAGGAGCGCGCCGTCGATGTCGTCCACGAGGCCCGACAGGTCGCGGAGGGTCCCCTCGGCGTCGAGCAGCGCGGGCCGCTCGGCCCCTGCCGTACCGACTCGCAGCAGCTTCATGGTCACAATCTCCCTCGATCGCGGACGCCCGGACCGATGTGTGCAGCCATCGGAGGACTGGTCGATCCTCCAATCGAGCCGTCCACTCCGCAAGACCCTGTTCACCTACTGGACCGTAACCGCCCCCTGCTACCGGTACAGCGCGGCTCGCTCCACCGCGGTCCAGGCAGTGCTGGTGACGACGTACAGCGCGGCGGCGAGCGGTACGACGGCCACGGTGACGAGCGTGAAGAAGGACATGAACGGCATGACCTTGTTGACCGCGCCGAGCCCCGGCACCTGCTCGCCGTCCCCGGCGCCCACCGCGACCGGGTTGGCGGCCATCATCCGCTTGGTGCGCCGGTAGTTGAAGGCGGCGACGGCCGCGACGATCACGAAGAGCCCGAGATAGACCAGCCCGGCCGGGCCGAACAGCCCGCCGCCGGCGAGGGCGTCGGCCCAGCGCCCGCCCAGCGGCGCCGCGAACAGCCGGTGGCCGAGCAGCCCGTTGCTGTCGCCGCCGATCGTGGAGCTGGAGAAGAGGTGGTAGAGCAGGAAGAAGGCGGGCAGCTGGAGCAGGCTGGGCAGGCACCCGGACAGCGGTGACACCTTTTCCTCGGCGTGCAGTTCGAGCACCGCCTGCTGCAGCCGCTTCGGGTCCTTGGCGTGCTTCTCGCGCAGCTCGGCGATGCGCGGCTGCAGTGCGGTGCGGGCGCGCTGGCCGCGGGCGGCGGCGCGGGACAGCGGATGGACGAGGAGTCGTACGAGCGCGGTGAACAGGACGATCGCGGCGGCGGCCGCGGAAGCGTGGAAGAGCGGCTGGAGCAGGTCGGCGAGCTGCTCGACCAGGCGGGCGAAGAGGGAGAAGACGGACATGCGTGAGCCCTCCGGGGGTCTCGTCGTGCCGGAACGGAGTGAATCGACGGCATGACGACCCGCGCGGGGTCACGCAGACAGTAGGAGTGACGTGCCCTACGCGGCGGTCGCCGGAAGGGCGTACCCGGGTGCCCTCGGCCGGCGCCGGCCGGGCGCGTCGGGATCGCGCTGTGGCAGGAAGGCCGTACGCCGGGCCCGGTCGCGGATCGCCGTACGGACCCGGGTGGGCGGGACGACGGGCGCGGAGCGTGCGGCGATCAGCGAGCAGGCGGCGAACGCGGCCCCGGCCGCCGTGGTCGCGGCGAGCGCCACGGTCGCGGAGAGATTGCCGGCGTCGAGCAGCACGACCGGCAGCAGCACAAGCAGCAACAGCGAGGCGAGCGCACGCGACCGCGTCAGACTGCGGACCACTCGGCTCCCCCTCCCCACGGCCTCAACCATCCATGCCTGTTTGCCCTTTATACAGGTAGACCTGACCAGATACCTGAAGGACCCCCGCATGCCCCGCACTCCCACCTGCGTCCTGACCGACACGTCACCCGCACAGGTCGACGACGGTCACGCCGTGGACCGGTTCGTCGAGATCGGCTCCTTCACCAAGGTGCTCACCGGTACGGCGCTCATGCGCATGGCCGCCGCGGGCCTGCTCGACGCCGACGAGCCCGTCGAGCGCCGGCTCCCCGCCGCCCCGCGCACCGGCATCACGCTGCGGCACCTGGCCGAGCACACGTCCGGGCTGCCGCGTCTCCCGCCCGGCACCGGGCGCCGCGATCCGTACGCCGCGTTCGACGCTGACGCCCTGCGCCGGCTGCTCGGGCGGCTGGACGGGGTCGTGGTCCGGCCGCCGGGACAGCGGGAGGAGTACTCCAACCTCGGGTACGCCGTCCTGGGCGCGGCACTGGTGGGCGCGGCCGGTGCGCCGTACGAGGAACTGCTCGCCGAGCACGTCCTGCGGCCGCTGGACGTCCATGGGGTGAGCGCACGTCCCGAGCCGGGCCGGCGACTGCTGGCTCCCGGGTTCCTCGGCAGGGGCCGCAGGCCCTGGACCATGGACGGGGCGATCCTTCCGGCGGGCGGCCTGTGGGCGACCCCGCGTGCGGTCGCCGAGCTGCTCGTCCGGCTGGTGATCGAGCGCCGGCTGGGAGATCCCGCTCCCTCCTGGCAGACGGCCGGCCCCCTGCTCTGGCACAACGGCGCGACCCGCCACGCCTCGGTCTTCGCCGGCGCCATGGCGGACGGCCGGTGGGTGGTCGTCCACCGGTTGGGGGGCAGGCCGGAGGCGACCGACCAGGCCGGCATCGACCTCCTCAGGGACGCCGGCCCGGGCTCCTCCTGACCGGCGAGCGACGCCCCCCGGGGGTCAGGCGGGTTCCGTCTGAAGCGGCTCCAGCAACCGCTTCGGCTTCAGCAGCGCCCGGCTGACCGGGTCCGCCGGGTCGGGGTCGAGGCCCGGGCCGGGCTCCATGACCACGTCCTCGACCGGTACGACGACCCCGCAGGCGCGGCATTCGCCGTACGGCCCGAGGTCCGTGCCGCAGTCCGCGTGCCGGAAGTACCGCAGCAGTGTCCCGGTGAAGTGCTCGCGGCCCCACAGGCCGAGGGCGCGCAGGGTGGGCCACAGGGCGATGCCGCGCTCGGTGAGGACGTACTCGTCCCGCGGCGGCGACTGCTGGTACCGGCGTTTTTCGAGGATGCCCTCGGCGGTCAGGGTCTGCAGGCGGGCGGCCAGGACGGCGCGCGGGATGCCGAGGTGGACCAGGAAGTCGTTGTAGCGCCGCACGCCGTAGAGCGCGTCCCGGACGACGAGAAGCGTCCAGCGCTCGCCGACGATCTCGAGCGCGCGGGCGATCGAGCACTCCTGTGTCGCGTAGTCCTTGCCCAGTGCCATGCCGTCCACTGTAGCCACTTTCCGACAGGTTGGTTCGGTGACCGAACCCACGGTGTTACGGTGGTGGAGTCAGGTCAGTTCAATGAACGAACTGACAGTTGGTTCGCCGAGTGATCCACACGTCACCGCAGGCCCCGGAAGGACAGGACCACGCCATGACCGGGCTCGACTCCGCCACCACCCCCGCCGCCACCGCCGTACGCGGCCCGAGCGCCCGCGACGCCCCCGCACGCCCCCGGGCCACCCTCGCCCTGACCAGCGCGGCCACCGCCGTGGCGCTGATGACGTACACGGCCCCGATGGTCACGCTCCCGGGCACGGCGGCCGCCCTGCACACCCCGCTCTCCGGCCAGGCCTGGCTGCTGAACGGCACCCCGCTGGGCCTCGCCGCCCTGCTGCTGGTGGCCGGCAGCCTCGCCGACGACTACGGCCGCCGCCGCATCTTCCTCGGCGGCACCCTGGCCCTCGGCATCACCACCGCACTCGGCGCCTTCACCACCTCGACCTGGCAGTTCACCCTGGCCCGTATCGCCCAGGGCGCGGCGAGCGCGGCGATCCTGGCGAGCAGCCTCGGCCTGCTGGTGACCGCCTTCCCCTCACCGCGCGGCCGGCTGCACGCGACCGGCGTGTGGGGCGCCTTCGTCAGCGGCGGCATCGCGGTGGGCCCGCTGGTCGCGGGCGCGCTGCCGACCTGGCGGGTGGCGTACGGCGTCCTGGGCGCCGCCGCCGTCGTCGTGGCCGCGCTGGGCACCCGCACGCTGGCCGAGTCCCGCGCCCCGCGCGGCGGCCGCCCCGACGTCCTCGGCGCCCTGACCTTCGGCCTGGCCCTGGTCGCCCTGGTGGCGGCCCTGACCCTGGGCCGCGACGGCTGGCTCCGCGCACCGGTGGGACTGCTGCTGGCCGCCGCCGTGCTCCTCATCGCGCTCTTCGCCGCCGTGGAACACCGGACCGGCACGCCGATGATCGACCTCGGCCTGCTGCGCCACGCCCGCTTCCTGGCCTCGGCCGCCGGCGGCCTGTTCACGGGCCTCGCGGTGATCGGCATGTTCAGCTTCCTGCCGGCCCTGCTCCAGCAGACCCTCCGCCTGTCCCCGATGGGCACGGCCTGGCTGCTCCTGCTCTGGTCCGGCCTGAGCTTCGCGGTGGCCCTCCAGGTCAAGCACCTGGCCGGCCGTATCGCCCCGCGCGCCCAGCTGACCATCGGCTTCGCCCTGCACACGGTCGCCGTCCTGACCATGCTCGGCGCCCTGGCCTCCGGCTCCTGGACCCGCCTGCTCCCCGGCCTGATCATCAGCGGTGTCGGCAGCGGCCTGCTCAACGGCGCCCTGCCGTTGCTGGCCGTCGAATCGGTCCCCCGCGAACGCGCCGCGATGGGCTCCGGCGCCCAGCAGACCTTCCGCTACATCGGCTCCTGCGCCGGCGTGGCCCTGACCATCGCCCTCGCCACCTCGTCCGGAAACCTGTCCCACGGCGCGAACACCGCCCTGCTGGTGTCGGCGGTGCTGGCGGCGGTCGGGGCGGTGAGTGTGATGGTGCTGCGGGAGCGGGCGTAGCGGCGCGCTAGCGGGGCCGCATGGATACCAGCTTGCCCCACACCACCATCCGGTAGCGCGAGGTGAACTCGGGGGTGCAGGTGGTCAGGGTGATGTAGTAACCGGGTGAGTCGTAGCCGTAGGACGGCCGGACGAGGGAGCGCGGGACGGGCCGGACGACCCCCGAGTCCGTCGCGGAGGTCTGCGGCAGGATCTGGTCGACGTCGTACGTGTACGTCGCCGTCCGCGTCTCCACCTCGATGTCGTCCCCGCGCCGCAGCCGGGGCAGGTACCGGAAGGGCTCGCCGTGCGTGTTCCGGTGCCCGGCGAGCGCGAAGTTGCCCGCCTGCCCCGGCTGCCCGGTCCCCCGGTAATGGCCGACGTACCCCTTGTTGAGGACGTCGGCCTTGCTCACACCCTCGGCGACGGGAACGCGCAGCCCGAGCCGGGGGATGGTGAGGACGGCGTACGCCTGGGACCGCCCAGGGAGGCTGACGGGCGTGTACGACCGCCGCGGCGCACGGGACTCGGAGGGGTCCGGGGTCGATGCGGGGGCGGCGGTCGGACCGGAGCCGGTGGGCGAGCCGGAACCGGCAGGCGCCGGGTCCGCGTCACCGGCGCCGAGACCCCCATGGCCCCACTCCCGCTCCAGCGCCTCCACCTGCCGCTCGGCGCCGCGCCGGGCCTCCCGGTTGGTCCACCACAGCTGGTGCACGACCAGCAGCATGAGCAGCACACCGACGGTGACGAGCGCCTCGGCCCCACCCCACAGCACGCGCCGCCGCCGGGCACGCCGCCGCCGATCGCTGTGCCGTACGACCCGCACACCCGACCATGCCGGCATCCGCACCCACCTCCCCGGGCCCCACGGGAGCCGCCCGCAGGGTAGGCGCAACGGGCACAACTGGCCATAGTCGCAAGCGAATCGAGTTCTCAGGGATGAACCCTCGAGGCCCCACCGGTCCCCGCCCCGGAACGACGATCCTGGACACGGGAGCGAGCTACGCGGCGGCGGCCCTGGACAGGCAGGCGAAACGCCTGGTGATAGTCGCGGCGAACACGTCGTCGGCGGCGACGACCCTGACCTTCGACCTGTCCCGCTTCTCCTCGGTGACCGGCGGCCCGGGAGGCCTGGTCCCCCGCTGGAACACGGTGACGACGGGCGGATCGGACCTCTACACCCCGCACTCGGACACATACCTGTCGGGTAAATCCGTGTCCGTCCCCTTCGCGCCGAAGTCGATCCAGACGCTTCAGCTGGACGGGGTGACGGTGTAGGAGAGATCTGGCAGGAGCCTGACCAGTCCTTACCCCGCCCTGTCACCCCTCGGCAGTACGGTGTCCCCCATGCGCCCCGACACGCCTGCCGAGAACGTCGACCACACCGCCGAAGCGGCACGCCTGGAGCGAACCGCCGGACTGTACCCCGAGGACGCCGAGGCCCTGCTTCTGCGGGCGGCGGCCCACCTCGAACTGTCCGGCGACCGCCCCGCGGCCACCGCGCTCTACGACCGCCTGCTGTCTGCTGACGACGGCCTGGAAAACCCTCCCCTGGTCCGCGCCCTGAAGGCGTCGAACCTCTGGGAGTACGGCCACGAGGCGGAGGCAAGGGCGATCATCGACGGGCTGCGCACATCCGCTCCCCGCGATCCGGCCCCCTGGGTGATCATCGCGGAGTCCCTGGAGTCACACGACGAGCTGGAGGCAGCGGCGGAGACCTTCACGGAGGGGGCGAGCCTGCTCCTGCCGGAGGGGGACGACACGGAACCCGCACTCGCCACCCACCCCCTCCTCTACGGCCGCCACCGAGTCCGCCGCATGCTGGGCCTGCCCCACGACACCTGGGACACCCTGGCGGACACGCTCCACACGTCCCCCGTGTCCCTGGACGAACTCCACGACCCGAAACGCGTCTGGTCCCTGGGCTCGGAGAACCCGGCGGAACTCCAGGCGGAGATCACCCGCCTCCAAGCCGAACTGGGCGCCTACCGGGAGGCCCTCTCCCGCCCCTTCCCGGTGGCGGTCCTCCACTGGCCGGCACCGGAGCTGGCGGAACTCCTGTCGGCCTACCCGACCCTGACCGTGGAGTACCCGACCCACGAGACCCACCTCGCGACCATAGAGTCGTCCCTGCGCGAGCTGTCCTCGTCGGGCACACCCAACCTGGGCATCGTCACGGGCACGGTCCCGTCGTACGAGGCCTTCGCGGCGTCGGAGGGCTCGTCACCGGAGGACGTGACACTGCTGCCGCAGTACGCGACGACGCTCGCGGCACGGGGGCGGGCGGTTGCCTGGCCGCCGGTGAGGGGGGCGGGGTGCTGGTGTGGCTCTCCCCAGGTATATGACGCCTGCCACGGAGCGTAGGAGCGCCCCGATCCGCCCACGACCGCAAGCCGCCGCCCGGGCCCGGCGTACCGCCACCCAGCTGACGCACACCCCTGGTTCCCGGCTGCCCATCCAGCCCACCGAAAGGCCATCCACCCTCCCCCGGGCCGCCCGCTCGCTTCTTCCCCGTGCTGGAGCGGCCCGGGTCAAAGGTGGCCCGAAGGGCCATCGGCGCCAGCCGACGCGGGAGTGGAGCGCAGCGGAACGGACGCGCCCTTGAGGCGGGCCGCGGAAACACGACAATGCCGAGAAGCGGGCGGCCCCACAGCCACTGAAGGACCCCGGTGCCCTGATTTGGGCACACAACCTCCACTTGTCAGTGGCTGCTGTTAGA
The DNA here is from genome assembly GCF_040680215.1 of Streptomyces sp. NPDC052107. Lineage (NCBI taxonomy): Bacteria > Bacillati > Actinomycetota > Actinomycetes > Kitasatosporales > Streptomycetaceae > Streptomyces > Streptomyces sp. NPDC052107. The sequence continues at coordinate 162,433 of NZ_JBFAWG010000006.1, read as the reverse complement.
ACTGATCCACATCGGCGCGCAAGGTCGCGCACGAGCACACGAGGGATCAGAGGGGGAGCAGCCGTGGCAAACCCGGTGGGCCGATCGGAGCCGATCGCTGGCGTCTACGAGAAGCTGATCACGCATGACGTACGCGACGAGCTGGAGCGATTCGAGGCGGCTGGCTGGAAAGCCATTGACGCCGAGGTCAGCTCGGAGTCCGCACCCCATGTCCTGGCTCGCTACATCGGTGAAGCTGTCGGCCAAAGGCTGGCTCAAGTTCCGGCCGAGGATCGTGTCAGCGTCGCGAACCGCGTCCTCGAGGCACTGGCCGCTACAAACGCTCCAGAACGGAGCGATGCCGAAACCGTCAGCTCCATTATCGAGGGTCCGCGACAGCTTCTGACTCTCGCACGGCAGGAGGCTGCGGGCGTCTACACCTTGCGCCCCTTGACCCCTCTGTCCGAGACGTCGCTCATCACCAACTCCCCAGAGGACCTCAGCCTCGGTGCCGAACTCAGGGCGGAGCTGGCCACGGCAGACCGTATCGACCTGCTTTGCGCGTTCGTGAAGTGGTATGGCATTCGCGTCCTGGAGGACTCACTGCGCGCCGCGAGGGAACGCGGCGTGCCGATACGCGTCATAACAACCACCTACATCGGCGCCACCGACCGCCACGCGCTCGACCGTCTGGTCCGGGACTTCGGTGCCACGGTCAAGGTCAACTACGAAACCCGTTCCACTCGACTGCATGCCAAGGCCTGGCTGTTCAGGCGCAAGACAGGCTTCGACACGGCGTACGTCGGCAGCTCCAACCTCTCGAAGGCGGCGCTGCTCGATGGTCTGGAGTGGAACGTACGGCTGTCGTCCGTCGCGACACCTGCCGTACTGAACAAGTTCGAGGCGACCTTCGACGCATACTGGAACGACATCGCCTTCGAGACATACGACCCCGACCTCCACAGCGAGCGCCTCGATGAAGCGCTGGCCCAGGCGAGTGGCACCAAGGCCAACACGGGGGCGGACCTGAAGATCAGCCTTTCTGGTCTCGAAGTGCGCCCCTATCCCCACCAGCGGGACATGCTGGAGCGGCTCACTGTCGAGCGGGAGCTGCGCGGGCAGCATCGGAACCTTCTGGTCGCGGCGACCGGCACCGGGAAGACAGTGATGGCCGCCCTCGACTACCGCAGTCTGTGCAGCAAGTCGGAGGGTGACCGACCAAGGCTGCTGTTCGTGGCCCACCGCAAGGAGATCCTTAAGCAGTCCCTGCGTACTTACCAGGAGGTACTGGACGATGCTTCCTTCGGAGAGCTGCTACACGCAGGGCAGGATCCACGCGACTGGAACCACGTCTTCGCCAGCGTCCAATCGCTCAACGTTCAGCGTCTTGAGCAACTGGCGCCGGATCACTTCGACGTCATCGTCATCGATGAGTTCCACCACGCCACCGCCGCCACGTATCGGCGCGTCATCAACCACTTCACGCCGAAGGAACTGCTGGGCCTGACAGCCACCCCCGAACGGATGGATGGGCTCAACGTCCAAGACGAGTTCTTCGAGGGCCGCATCGCGGCCGAGATGCGGCTCTGGGAAGCCCTGGAGAACGACCTGCTCTGCCCCTTCCACTATTTCGGTATCCCCGACGGCACGGATCTGACGAATCTTGGCTGGCAGAGGGGTTCGTACGCCGACCAGGAGCTCGGCAACCTCTACACAGGCAACCACGCGCGCGCCAGGATCGTGGTGAAGCAGATCCAGGACAAGGTCTCCAACCCTGGCGCCATGCGGGCTCTGGGCTTCTGCGTGACCAGAGCGCACGCCCACTTCATGGCGGACTTCTTCCGAAAGGCCGGCTTCGAGGCAGTGGCGCTCGGCAGCGACTCGCCCGCTGAAGTGCGCTCCCAGGCCTTGTCCGACCTTCGTGACGGAAAACTCCAAGTGATCTTTTCTGTCGACCTGTTCAACGAGGGTCTCGACATCCCCGACGTCGACACGCTGCTCCTCCTCCGCCCTACCAACAGCGCCACCGTCTTCCTCCAGCAGCTGGGCCGGGGCCTGCGCCGCACCGAATCGAAGCCCGTCCTCACCGTCCTTGACTTCATCGGTCAGCACCGGGCCGAGTTCCGCTTCGAGGAACAGTTCCGAGCACTGACCAACCTGTCGCGGAACCGACTCCTTGATCACATCGAGCACGACTTCCCCCAGCTGCCGTCCGGCTGCCAGATCATCCTGGTGGGCAAGTCGAAAGACCTCGTCATCGACAACATCCGGACCCAGTTGGGTGCCACGGTGAAGACACTGGTGAAGGAGGTCAGGGCCTACGGCACGCCCCGCCTTGCCAGTTACCTACGGGAGAGCCGTCGGGAGATCAAGGAGCTGTACAAGAGCGGCAGTTCCTGGACGACAGTGCTGCGCCGCGCCGGCCTGATCGACGAACCCACGCCCTCTGGAGAGACCGCACTCCTCAAACGGGTCCACGCCTTCCTGCACGTAGACGACCCGGAGCGCGCGGAGGTCTACCTCCGCCTTCTCCAGGACGACGCTCCGGCGTACGAGGAGCTCAGCCCCACCGACAAGCCGTTCGCCCGCATGCTGTTCTTCAACCTCTGGGACAACGCAGGTGGCTTCACCAGCTTCCAGGAGGGTCTGGAATCGCTGCGGGACCAGGGGGTATTCCGAGACGAACTGCGGCAGGTGATCTCACACGTCATCGAACAGGCCGACCATGTCCCCGTCCCACTCTCCGGCCCCCTCAGTCATGTCCCACTGAAGGTGCACAGCGCCTACAACCGCTCCGAGATCCTCGCCGCCCTCGGCGTGGCCCGCTTCGGCGGCCAGATGCCCCGCTCCTTCGCACAGGGTGTGCAATGGGTCGAGGAGCTCAAAACCGACGCACTCCTCATCACGCTGGAGAAGAACGAGAAGGACTTCTCGCCCACCATCCGGTACAAGGACTACGCACTGAGCCCCACGCTCTTCCACTGGGAGTCCCAGAACTCAACGGCCGCCAACTCCCCCACCGGCCTGCGCTACCAGCAACACAAGAAACACGGCAGCCACGTCCTGCTGTTCATGCGGCGTTACAAGAACACCGACATAGGCAATTCCCAGCCGTGGATGCTGCTCGGCCCCGCCACCTACGAAGGACACACCGGCAGCAAGCCGATGGCGATCACCTGGCGCCTGAAGCACGAAGTACCGGCCGACGTGTGGACGTACTCGGCTATCACTGCGAGCTGACCGGCACTGACGATCACAGGGCCTCAACGTCGGCCAGGAAATGGGTCTGGGCTCGCTCCAGTACCTCGTCGGAGTCCCGGCCGTGTGCCCCGAGCCAGTGCAGGAGGTCGGCGATCACGTTGATCGCCGCCTCCTCCGCCACTGCCGTCCCCAGCCAGCCACGCTGCGACCATGGCAACAGCTTCGAAACGTCGACGTAGAACCCAAGAACATTCGCGGCCCGGTCCACCCGAGGGCCCGTGGTGTGCCCGTCAGCCGTCTTGAGGCCCGTGCGGAACTCGCACCAGGTCGCCTTATGCCCGGGGGCAAGGTCGACGCCCCAACGGTCGGCGATGGCCTCGATGAGGGCCATGCCACGTCCCGACTCGGCATCCGCGTCTACGTCCGTCAGCGTCGGAAGGGCCCGGGGGTCGGGGTCGTGGACTTCAATACGCAAGCGGGTCCCGCTCATGGAGACCGCGAGCGTAGTCGGGGTGCCAGGGCCCACGTGCTTGATGACGTTGGCGACGAGCTCACTGACGCACAGTTGCGCTGAGCTCCTGCAGCCCCCAGCGTTCAAGGTGAAGCCGCAGGATCCGCCGTAGTGCGGCAACTTCCTCCGCCTCAGCCAGAAACGGCAGCTTCCACGCCCTTCGAGGCATACAACCCATGCAGTCCATGACGTACTCCGCTCTCTCGCTCACACGGCGGATGACGCTCAATGCGCCAAGTAACCTCACGACAACCAAGAGTTGCATTGAGACTTCCAGAATGGAACTCTCATTTATTGCGAAGAGGAGCGTGAGGCAACGCAACGCGCCCCCGCGCGCACCACCTTGCAGTCCTCGCAGGGGTCGAGGACGATCTACCGCATAAACAGAAAGGGCCGTGGGCATGGCAGTTGGACCCACCACTCGTAGGCGCCAACTGGGAGCCGACCTACGTCGACTCCGGGAGTTGAAAGGGCTGACACTGGAGGAGGCAGGGGCGCGCGTCGGCATCTCCAAGGCGACACTCAGCCGGTACGAGACGAAGGAAGGCACGGTCAAGTGGCTGGCCGTCGACGCCCTCTGTCGTGAGTACGGCGCCACAGACGAGGAGCGCCTGGCGCTGGTCGAGCTAGCCAAGGGCGCCAAGATCCAGGGGTGGTGGCGTTCACTCGCTGATCCCATCCCAGAGTCCATGAATCTCATGCTGACCCTCGAAGACGAGGTCGTACGCGAGGACCACTACGCCTGCATGTACATCCCCGGCCTACTTCAGACGCGGGCGTACGCCGAAGCCGTACACCGGGCATCGGAGGTGCAGTGCCCGGAGCGCGAGGTCCAGCACATGGTTGATATCCGCATCAAACGTCAGGAGTTGCTGGACCGCAGTGATCCACCGCACATCTGGTGTGTGATCGACGAGGCGGCCATCCGCCGATTGGTCGGCGGTCGAGAGGTCATGCGACAGCAGTTGGAGCACTTGCTCGCCCAATCGCAACGGCCCCACATCACAGTCCAGGTACTACCGTTCGCACGTGGCGCCCACGCTGCAGCGGTAGGCAGCTTCGCTGTCTTGCGGGGGCAGGCGCGAGAACTTGACGTGGTGTACGTAGACCTCATCGGCGGTGGCCTCTTCATGGAGAAACCGCAGGAACTGGACCGTTATAAGTTGGCGTTCGAGTACCTCAGCGCTCAAGCACTCGACTTCGAGTCGTCAGCCGAGCTCATCGAACGGATCAGCAAGGAGCCTTAATGGCAGCGTCCTCAGAACTGCACTGGTTCAAGTCCTCCTACAGTGGTGGCAGCGGGACCGAGTGCGTGGAATGCACCCACACCGGTGACGACACGCTCATACGTGATTCAAAGGTGACAGGCGGGCCTGTGGTCAGACTCCGACTTGGTACATGGCGTGTATTCACACATGCCATAGCCCAGGATGCGCTCAGATAGGACCCGCACCCTTCGAGGCTTGGCGTTGGAGGCAGTTGCCGTAGGAAGCCGCCCGGGAAAGTGGGCGGCTTGGTGGGGTTGGGCCCTTGGGGTGTTGTCTTCGCGGCGTCGGTGGAGGGCGCGCGGGCGCCGCACACCACTGCGGCGCCCGGTGCCTGTTGCGTTACGCCGTCGGGGCCAGGTCCGCCCGGCCGAAGAGCAGGGCGTAACCCGCGGGGAGTTGGGCCAGGACGCGGGTGGTCAGAGGGTCGCCCACCCAGTTCGCCAGGGTGCTGAGGACCGAGCTGACGTCCCAGCGGGCCGTCGCGGGGGTTGAGCCCTCGATGCGCGTCGCCACCTGCTCCACGAACTCCCTGGCCGTCAGGGGGTGGGTCGCGGGGATCTGGGAGGCGATCACTCGGGCCGCTTCTCGGGGGAGGGACTGGGCCAGGGCGACGCGTTCGTCGCCGGTCACGTGGCCGCCGAGGGCTGAGAGGACTATCCGGGTCACGCGTTCCGCCTCCGCCCTCGTGGTGTACTGACCCGCCTCGCGCACCCGCTCCGTCAGTTCGTGCCAGCGCCTGGTGTCGGCATCGCCGTCACGGGCCGCCAGGGTGGACGGGGTGGGTATCGTTGTTCTCGGTTGCGGGGTCGTCACGGTCATCGTGCTGGCTCCTCCTCCGGGACACGTCGGGGCACGGGCAGAGCCGGTGCCCCGTGATGCAGGGGACTTGAGTGGGTGGATCGGCGCGTCCCGGGTTCCGCTCGTGACCCGGGACGCTCTGTGCCGTCAGTCGTCAGCCGTCAGCCGTCGCCTGTCCGCCGTGCGGGCGGTCAGCCGCTGATCTGCTTGCGGCCGGCGTCGCCGCCCGTGATCTGGATGCGGCGTGGCTTGGCCGCTTCGGCCACCGGGATGCGCAGGGTCAGGACGCCGGCCTCGTACGACGCGTCGATGCGGTCCGTGTCGAGGGTGTCGCCGAGGAACAGCTGGCGGTTGAAGGTGCCCGAGGGGCGTTCGGCGACAAGCATCTCCGCGTCCTCGGGGGCCGGGTTGCGGCGCTCGGCGCGGACGTTGAGGACGTTGCGCTCGACGTCCAGCTCGATCGACTCGGGATCGATGCCGGGCAGATCGAAGTGGACCAGGAAGTCGTCCCCGGAACGGTAGGCGTCCATCGGCATCGCGGCCGGGCGCGTGGCGTCTCCGAAGAGCTGCTGTGTGAGGCGATCGAATTCACGGAAGGGGTCCGTGCGCATGAGCATCACGGGTCACTCCTCTCTACAGGGACTGGGATGCGATGCCCTACGGCTTCTTATATAACTCCAGGACGGAAAGTTGACAAGCCTCGACTCAGGTTGGTCGAGTCGGCTGACCTGCGCGTTAGCCTCGGCGCAGAGACAACGCAAAAGTGGAGAAAGAGGACGCAGTCGTGGCCAGGGTTCCCAGTGCAGTCGTCGCCGCCACCGGGCTCGTCGGTGGATACGGCGTGGCCCGTTGGACCAAGAAGCGGCAGCTGGGTGGGGCCGTGCTGGCCGTAGCCGGGGTCGCTGCCGCCCAGCAGTGGCGGGCGCAGGCCGGCGGGAAGGCCGCGGGCGCCCTCACGGCCGCCTACGTGGCCGCGTTCGCCGGGTCCCATCCGCTGGCCAAGAAGGTCGGCGCCTGGCCGTCCGTCCTCGGTGTCGCCGGCGTCGTCGCCCTCGCCTCCTGGGCCGTCGCCGACCGCCGGGGCTGACCGACCCAGGACGCCGGCACTCCGGCCGCCGCCGACCGCCGGCGCCGGCCCCCGGCATCAGCGCTTCGGCCGGCTCCGCGAGACCCCGCCGCCCGTCCCCATGAGCACGGGCGGGGCCGCGACGTCCGGGCCGCCGGCCGTGTGCCCCACGGCACCGGCCAATACTCCAGCCAACCTCGAAACCCTTGGTCACGCCGCCGGAAAGCCGTCGCCCCGCCGGAACGCCCTCCGATACGCCTGCGGGCTCGTCCCCACCACCCTTCGGAAGCGCTCCCGGAAAGCCGTCGGTGAGCCGAAGCCGGTCTGGGTGGCGATGCGCTCCACCGGGTACGGCGTCGTCTCCAACAGGTGCTGGGCGCGGCGTACCCGGGCCCGGTGCAGCCACTGCAGTGGCGTCGTGCCGGTCTGTTCACGGAAGCGGCGGTTGAGGGTGCGGGTGCTCATGCCCGCCTGGGTCGCGATCTCGTCCACCGTCAGATCGCGCTCGCAGTGGTCCTCCAGCCAGTGCAGCAGGGGCTCCAGGGTGGCGCCCGACGGTGCCGGGGGCAGGTCGTGGACGATGAACTGGGACTGGCCGCCCTCCCGTTCCAGCGGCATCACCGACATGCGTGCCGCGTGCGCGGCGACCGCCGAGCCGAAGTCCTTGCGGATCATGTGCAGGCACATGTCCAGGGCGGCCGCGGCGCCCGCCGACGTCAGGAACTGGCCGTTGTCGACGTACAGGACGTTCGGGTCCACCGTCACCCTCGGGTGCCGGGCCGCCAGGTCCCCCGCCGCGCACCAGTGGGTCGTCGCGCGCAGGCCGTCCAGCAGGCCCGTCGCCGCGAATACGAACGCGCCCACGCAGATCGAGGCGATCCGCGTGCCGTTCGCCGCCGCCGCGCGAAGCGCCTGCGCCACTCCCGCCGGGAGTTCCTCCGGGGGCTCCGCCACGCCCGGCAGGATGATTGTGTCCGCCTCCGCCAGCGCCTCCACGCCGTACGGCGCCCGCACCGTGAAGGCCCCGGCGCTCACCTCCCCCCGCACCGAGCACACCCGCACCCGGTAGGGCACCCGGCCGTCGGGCAGCCGCGCCCAGCCGAAGGTGTCGATGGGGGCGGAGAGGTCGAAGGGGATGACTCCGTCCAGTGCCAGTACGGCAACGGTGTGCATGGCGGGATCCTAGACCTACGACGGATTGCGGCCAACGGCGCCCATCAGCGCCGTAACCGCAGACACCGACCACGGACACCGAGCACCACTCTCTGGCGGGAATCCGTCGAAGACTGGCACTCCCGCCACTTCTGCAAGATCCGCCCGCCGCCTACCGTCACCGCGTGACCAAGTTCCTCCTCGCCGTCCACGTCCTCGCCGCCATCGTCGCCGTGGGCCCCGTGACCATCGCCGCCAGCATGTTCCCGCCCGCCGCACGCCGGGCCCTCGCCGTGCCCGGCGATCCCGGTGCCACCGGCACGCTGCACCTGCTCCACCGCATCTGCCGGATCTACGCCCTCGTCGGCGTCGTCGTCCCGGTCTTCGGATTCGCCACCGCGAGCGAGATGGGCGTGCTCGGCAGCGCCTGGCTGATCGTGTCCATCGTGCTGACCGCTCTCGCCGCCGCCGTCCTGGCCGCGCTGGTGCTCCCCGCACAGAACGCGGTGGTGGAGGGCCGGGGCACGAACCCCGCGCGGCTCGCCATGTTCACCGGGATGTTCAACCTGCTGTGGGCCACTGTGACCGTCCTGATGATCGTGCGGCCCGGCTCCACGACAGGGGCCTGACGGCACAAGGGACTTACGGCGTGCGCGGTGTCGCCGGCGGTGCCGACGGCCCCTGCGTACCCCTCGTACCTCCGGTACCAGACGCACCCCGCGTCGCCGCCCCGGCCCGGGTCGCCACCGCGGTCAGCGGGCGGGCGATGTCCTCCAGGGAACGGCGCTCCGCCCGTACGGCCAGGAAGGCCGCGACCAGGCCCGCCGCGCACATCAGGGCCGCGCCGATGGAGAAGGCCAGGACCGTGTCGCCGACCCTGCCCGTGCCGGTGAGGTCGGCGAACAGCAGGGGACCGCTGATGCCGCCGGCCGCCGTGCCGAGGGCGTAGAAGAAGGCGATGGACATCGCCCGTGTCTCCATCGGGAAGACCTCGGAGACCGTCAGATACGCGCTGGAGGCACCCGCCGAGGCGAAGAACAGCACCGCGCACCAGCAGGCCGTCAGCGTGCCCGCGCTCAGCGCGCCCCGGTCGAACAGCCACGCCGTGCCGAACAGGAGCAGGCCCGACAGCAGGTACGTCGAGGAGATCATCACCCGGCGGCCCACCGTGTCGAACAGCCTGCCCAGCAGCAGCGGGCCGCAGAAGTTGCCGACCGCGATCACCGCGAAGTAGTAACCGGTGTGACCGGAGGGCACGTCGAAGAACCTGGTCAGGATCGCGCCGAAGCCGAAGGTGATCGCGTTGTACAGGAACGCCTGGCCGATGAAGAGGGAGAAGCCGAGGACCGCGCGCCTGCGGTAATGGGCGAAGACCGTGCGGGCGATCTCCCTGAACGTCACACTCTTGCGCTGGTGGATCTCCAGCTCGCCCCGCGGCTCGGGCAGCGTCACGCCCTTCTCCCGCTCCACCTGACGCTCGATGCCAAAGACGATCTCCTCCGCCTCCCGGTCCCTGCCGTGGATCAGCAGCCAGCGCGGGCTCTCCGGGACGTGCCTGCGGACCAGCAGGATGACCAGGGCCAGTACGGCTCCGAGGGCGAACGTCAGCCGCCAGCCGACGTTCCTGGCCAGCAGGTCCGTGTCGAGCGCCACGATCGACAGCAGCGAACCGCCCACCGCGCCCAGCCAGAAGCTGCCGTTGATGATCAGGTCGACCCGGCCGCGGTGGGCGGCCGGGATCAGCTCGTCGATCGCGGAGTTGATCGCCGCGTACTCACCGCCGATGCCGAAGCCGGTCAGAAAGCGGAACAGGAAGAACCACCAGGCCTCCCAGGAGACGGCGGTCAGCGCCGTCGCCGCCAGGTACACCGCCAGGGTGATCATGAAGAGCTTCTTGCGGCCGAAGCGGTCGGTCAGCCGGCCCCAGAAGAGGGCGCCCGAGCAGGCCCCGGCCACATACAGCGCGGCGGCCGTGCCGGTGATCTGGCCCGAGGTGATCGACACCCCGCTGCCCGGCTCGGCCAGACGGCCGGCGATGTTGCCGACGACCGTGACCTCCAGGCCGTCGAGGACCCAGACCGTCCCCAGGCCGATCACGATCGTCCAGTGCCAACGGGACCAGGGCAGACGGTCCAGCCGGGCGGGGATGTCGGTGGTGACGGTCCGGCCGGTCTCCCCGGGCCTGCCGGTGTCCGGTGACGGCGTCCGCGCTGCGGCCATGGGCTCCCTCCTCGTCGAAGGACGCCCCCCGACGCGAGGGGGACGGCAGAACGGGTGCCCGTGTCCCGCGGTTTCAGGCGCCCAGCGTCCGCGTCACGGCATAGATCAACAGCCCCGCCAGTGACCCCACCACCGTGCCATTGATCCGGATGAACTGCAGGTCGCGGCCGATGTGCGCCTCGATCTTCCGGGTGGTGTGCTCGGCGTCCCAGCTCGCCACGGTGTCCGTGATCAGCGAGGTGATCTCCCTGCGGTACGTCGTCACCACGTGCACCGCCGCACCCTCCAGCCAGCTGTCGACCTTCTCCTGCACCTTCGGCTCGGTCGCCATCCGCGTGCCCAACGACAGCAGCCCCGCCCGCACCCGCATCCGCAGCTCGCTCCGCTCGTCCTCGGCCGCCGCCACCACCATGGCCCGTACGGCCGTCCAGGCGGACACGATCAGATCCTGCACCTCGCCCCGGCCCAGCACCTCGCCCTTGAGCCGCTCCACCCGCGCCCGGGTGTCCGTGTCGGACTGCAGATCGGAGGCGAAGTCGGTGAGGAAACGGTCCAGCGCGCCACGCGCCGGATGGGAGGGCATGTCCCGCATCTCGGTGACGAACCGCAGCAGCTCCTTGTAGACCCGCTCGCCGACCTTCCGGTCCACGAACCGCGGGGTCCAGCCGGGCGCACCACCCTCCACGGCCACCATCACGTCGTCCCGGTGCAGCACCAGCCAGTCGTGCGCCCGGGCCACCACCAGGTCCACCGCCCGCCGGTGCCCGCCGTCGGCGACGATCCCCTCCAGCATCTTGCCGATGCCCGGCGCGATCTCCTTGGTGTTGGCCCGCCGGGTGATCGCCTCACTCACGACCACCTGCACATCCCTGTCCCGCAGCACGGTGAGAGCACCGCGCAGCGCCGTGGCCAGCTCCGCCGTCACCCGGTCCGCGTGCGCCGGCTCGGCCAGCCACACCCCGAGCCGGCTGCCGATGCCGACCGCGCGCAGCCGCTGCCGTACGACGTCCTGGGAGAGGAAGTTCTCGCCGACGAACTCCCCCAGCGAGATGCCCAGCTGATCCTTCTTGGTGGGGATGATCGCGGTGTGCGGGATCGGCAGCCCCAGCGGATGCCGGAAGAGCGCGGTCACGGCGAACCAGTCCGCCAGCGCGCCCACCATGCCGGCCTCGGCAGCCGCCGCGACGTAGTCGGCCCAGGGCCCGGCGCCCTCGTGCGAGACGAGCTTGGCCAGGACGTAGACCAACGCCACGAACAGCAGCATGCTCGTCGCCGTGAGCTTCATGCGCCGCACCCCGCGCCGGCGCTCCTCGTCGGCCGGGGTGAAGGCCGTCATGGACTTGTACGACACACCCCGCGCCGACGCCGCTTCCGTCTCGGTCGTTTCCATCAGCTCCACCCGTTCAGTTCCACCCGCTCGGTGATCCCGCACACAATTGTCCCTTCCTGACCGACTCCCGGAACGGAACAAGAGTTCCCGGCGTCTGTCAGAAAGGGGGTTTGGGCAGGGCCCTGACAGCTCTCCCCGGCCCATGACGCATCATGGGCTCAGCAAGATCGGAGCCTCGGGCTCCCATCCCCGAGGAGAACAACACAAGCGTGACCAGACGTCGTGGTTATGCCGTACTGAGTGCGCTGGTCGCGCTGGTCGTAGCCGTGTCCGCCGCCATCTACCTCACCGTCGCGGTCGACGACGGCACCCCGCGCGGCACCCTCACCGACGACCGCCCCCACCACGGCGCCTCCGTCGCCCCCGCCTCCACAGGCACCTGGGTCGGCGCCTGGTCCGCCTCCCCGGTGGGCGGCGAGCCCGGCACCGAGACGGGAGGCCTCGCGGGCCGCTCCGTGCGCAACGTCGTCCACGCGAGCACGGGCGGTACGAGCGTCCGGATCACGCTCTCCAACCTCTACGGCCACGAGCCGCTGACCATCACCAACGCCTCCATCGCACTCTCCGCCGGCGACGGCACCGCCGCCGCCGACCCGGACTCGATGCGCCGCCTCACCTTCAACGGCGCCACCAGCGTGGTCGTACCCGCCGGCGAACAGATCGTCAGCGACGCCGTACGCCTCGCCGTCCCGCACGACAGCGACGTCCTGGTCACCACCTACTCCCCCACCCCGTCCGGCCCGGTCACCTACCACCCGCACGCCCGGCAGATCTCCTACGTCGCCGACGGCGACCGCACCGAGGACGCGACCGGCACCCCGTACACCGAACAGACGCCGTACTGGCGCTACTTGACGGCCCTGGACGTCCTCAGCAACGAGGCCGACGGCACCGTCGTCGTCTTCGGCGACTCCATCACCGACGGCATCACCTCCACCATCGGCGCCAACCACCGCTGGCCCGACATCCTCGCCGGCCGGCTGCACACCGCGCTCGAAGGCGGGCGGCAGGTGCCCCGCTACAGCGTCGTGAACGAGGGCATCAGCGGCAACCAGGTCCTCGCCGACGGACTCGGCCGGCCCGCCGAGAACCAGAGCGGCCTCGGCCGCTTCGGCCTCGACGCCCTCTCCCACCCGGACGTCAAGGTCGTCGTCATCGACCTCGGCGTCAACGACATCCTCCGCAACCCGCAACTCGCCGACCCGAACAAGATCATCACCGGCCTGCGCACCCTGGTCCGCGAGGCCCACGCCCGCGGCCTGAAGGTCGTCGGCGCCACACTGATGCCCTTCCAGGGCCACCGCGGCTGGACGCCGGCCCGCGAGGCGGTACGACAGCAGGTCAACGCCGAGATCCGGTCCGGCCGCGTGTACGACGCGGTGGTCGACTTCGACAAGGCGCTCCGCGACCCGTACGCCCCCCGCCGTCTCCGCCCCGACTACGACTCCGGCGACCATCTCCACCCCAGCGACCTGGGCTTCAGCAGGATGGCCAAGGTCTTCGACCTGAACACGCTCAAGGGCGCGGGGCAGGCGGAACTGTAGGTACGGGGCGAGGAACACTGACGGGATACTGGCTGGCATGACCCGCTTGATCCTCGCCACCCGCAACGCCGGAAAGATCACCGAGCTGAGGGCGATCCTCGCCGAGGCCGGACTCCCCCACGAGCTGGTGGGCGCCGACGCCTACCCCGACGTCCCCGACGTCAAGGAAACCGGCGTCACCTTCGCCGAGAACGCCCTGCTCAAGGCCCACGCCCTCGCCCAGGCCACCGGGCTCCCCGCGGTCGCCGACGACTCCGGCCTCTGCGTCGACGTCCTGAACGGCGCCCCCGGCATCTTCTCCGCCCGCTGGTCCGGCCGCCACGGCGACGACAAGGCCAACCTGGACCTCCTGCTGGCCCAGCTCGCCGACATCGCGGACGAACACCGGGGAGCACACTTCGCGTGCGCGGCGGCGCTTGCCCTGCCGGACGGGCGTGAGCGGGTGGTGGAGGGCCAGCTGCGGGGCGTGCTCCGGCATGCGCCCGCCGGCGCGAACGGCTTCGGCTACGACCCGATCCTCCAGCCCGAGGACGAGACCCGAACCTGCGCCGAGCTGAGCCCCGAGGAGAAGAACGCGATCAGCCATCGGGGGAAGGCGTTCCGGGCGTTGGTGCCGGTGGTCCGGGAGCTGTTGGGCTGAGAGCGGAAGAGGGGCCGCCCGGACGGGCGGCCCCTCACGTGTGCGGCCGGTGGGACTCGAACCCACACGGGATTTCTCCCACGGGCACCTAAAACCCGCGCGTATCGCCTATTTCGCCACGACCGCCCCAAAACGGATAATTAACCTGCGGCCCGTTTTGCCTCGCCCAGTGTACGGGGCTGCGCGTTTCGCCGTCCGCCCCCTCTGCACCAGGCGCCTGTGGTCGCGTGGCAGTTGGGGCACAGCAACCGGAGATTCTCGCGTCGGTCGTCGCTCCAGTCGCCGTTGATGTGATCGACTTCGAGTGTCATGGGCCATCCGAGCCACTCGGGGCCAACGCCACACTCGGCGCATTGCTCCGGTACGCCCACCTCGCGGAGCGCGCGGCGCAGCAGACGGGTTCGCGTCCGACGCCGACCGTCATGCTTGACCAGCACACCCTCGGGGCGCTTGGCGCGGCCTGTGCAGGTCTTGCCTCGTTGGTGCGTCCCGTACGCCTTGATCCTGCGGCTGATGTGCGTGTGATGACCCCCGACGACCTCCAGGCCGAGATGGCGCAGCACCTCGCGCATGTTCGTGGAGGCAGCCACGGCCCCCTCAAGCACCTCCCTCGTCCACTTCACCCCCTCCCGCTCGAAGTGCGCGACATCCACCCCGAGCTTCTTCATTCGCTCCCGGACATACCGCCGCGTCGAACTCCTCGGATCCACCCCCAACCTCTCCAGTGCCTGCGACAACGTCCGCGCTCCGCGAGCCGCCCCCTCCGGCCGCTCCCTCGTGTATGCGCCGGCCCCCATCGAATCCCCTCCGTTCGGGCGTGCGTTCGCTGCCCGTACGGAGTAACGAACCGGTTGTCGGACAGTCACGCACGGAAAGAGGAAGCGGCCCGCACCCGGTCCTCCCGGTGCGAGCCGCCAGCAGTGGAGACAGGCGCCCTCAGATACCCAGATCCTTGATGATCTTGGCCACGTGGCCCGTGGCGCGGACGTTGTAGAGGGCTCGTTCGACCTTGCCCTGCTCGTCGACGACGATCGTGGAGCGGATGACGCCCATGTAGGTCTTGCCGTAGTTCTTCTTCTCGCCGTAGGCGCCGTAGGCCTCGGTGACCTTCTTCTCCGGGTCGGCCAGCAATGTGACCTTCAGGGATTCCTTCTCGCGGAACTTCGCCAGTTTCTCCGGGGCGTCAGGGCTGATGCCGAGCACGTCGTAGCCGGCGTCGGCCAGGAGGGAGAGGTTGTCGGTGAAGTCGCAGGCCTGCTTGGTGCAGCCGGGGGTCAGGGCGGCGGGGTAGAAGTAGACGATGACCTTGCGGCCCTTGTGGGAGGACAGGGAGACCTCGTTGCCGTCGGCATCGGGGAGGGTGAAGGCGGGGGCCACGTCCCCCGGCTGGAGTCGCTCGCTCATCGGGCCAGGGTAACCGGGGGGCCTTGCGGCGCGCCGGGAGGAGAAGCTGACAGACTGTCCGGGACAGCATCACAGACTTCGGAGGCCGTACGGTGGCGGACACGTCGGACACCAGAACCCCGGCGCAGATCGAGGCGGACATCAAGCGCCGCCGCGAAGTGCTGGCGGAGACGCTCGACGAGATCGGGGTGCGGGTGCATCCGCAGACGATCATCGGGGATGCCAAGGCCAAGGTCGTCGCCAATATCGATCACACCGTCGGGCGAGCGTATGTGCAGGTCAACCGGGCGGTCAGTGAGGTGCGGGCGCAGTTCGTCGATGCGGAGGGCGGGCTGCGGGTGGAGCGGGTCGTGCCCGTCGCGCTGCTCGCCGTCGGTGTGGTGGGGCTGCTCGCCGTGGGCCGCAGGCGGCGCAGGCGCTGACCCGGACGCGGACGAGCGTGGCGAAGGCAGGTAGGTTCGAGGCGTGAGCGCCAACAGAAACCAGCACAGCACCCCCCATCACGACAAGCTTCCCATCCGGATGCTGCACGACCGGGTTCTGGTCAAGCAGGAGACCGGTGAGGGTGAGCGGCGGTCGGGGGGCGGCATTCTGATTCCCGCCACCGCGGCGGTCGGGCGGCGGCTGGCCTGGGCCGAGGTCGTCGCGGTCGGGCAGAACGTACGGACCGTGGAGCCGGGTGACCGGGTCCTGTTCGATCCGGAGGACCGGGCCGAGGTCGAGGTGCGGGGTGTGGCGTACGTGCTCATGCGCGAGCGGGATCTGCACGCCGTGGCCGCGGACCGTTTCGAGGGGTCGGAGGACTCCACGGGGCTGTATCTGTAGTCCCACAGCCTGAGTCCCGCAGCGCAAAAGGGGCCGGTGACCGTCGCCACCGGCCCCTTTTGCGCTGCCTTCGCTATGTTCGAAGGCGTCAGCCCGACGAGACGCGCCGTACCGGGATCCCCGACCCTCGGGCGAAGACGACGCACCCCCGTTCAGAGATTTCCTCCGGAGGTGCCTGTCATGGCCCGGGTTCTGCTTGTCGTCGCCGGTCTGCTGGAGGTGGGCAGGTCGATCGGGATGAAGTACAGCGAGGGCTTCACCCGGCTGGTGCCCAGTGTGTTCACCGGCGCCGGGATCGCCGCCGGCATGGTTCTGCTGTCGTATGCCGCGAAGTCCCTGCCCATCGGTACCGCGTACGGCGTGTGGGTGGGCATCGGGGCGGCCGGTGCGGCGGTGCTCGGCATGGTGGTGCTGGGTCAGCCGGTCACCGCCGCCCGGATCTTCTTCGTGTGTCTGCTGCTGGTCGCCATGGTGGGGCTGAAGGCGACCAGCAGTCACTGAGACGTCACGCAGGCGGCAAGGGGGCGTCAGGCGGCGGGGTCGCCGCCTGACGGTCCGGCGGCCGTGCCAGCCGGACCGCCCCCGCCGTCGGTTCCGCCTCCTGTGGTCGTGTCGCCCGCCGTGGTCCCTCCGTCGGTCGTGCCGCCGCCCGTTGTGTCGCCGCCGTTGGTCGTGCCGCCGCCGGTGGTGTCTCCGCCGGTGGTGTTGGTGCCGCCGCCCGTGGTGGTGCCGGTACCGCCGGTGGTGGTCGTGCCGCCGTCGGTCGGGGTGCCGATGGTGCCGCCGTCGGTCGGGCTGGCGGTCGCACCGCCGTCGGTCGGGGTGCCGGTGGGGCCGCCGTTGCTCTGGTCGCCGGTCGTGCCTGGCTGGGCCGAGCCGGTGGCGACGGGCGGCTGCGGCTGGTCGGCGCCCTGCTGCAGCTGGAGGTCGAAGCCGGAGGCCGGCTTGTTCTTCAGCGCGTCCGCCGTGTACTGGGCCCAGATCTGGGTCGGCGGGCCGCCACCGTTCATACGGGCCTGGCCGAGGGCGCCGTACAGCGGCATGTGCTTGGCCGTCACCGGGTCCTGGCCCATGACCGAGACCACCGTGGCCAGGTCGGGGGTGTAACCGGCGAACCAGGCTGCCGTGTCGTTCTCGGCGGTACCGGTCTTGCCGGCCGCCGGGCGGCCCGCGGCCTGCGCGGCGGTGGCGGTGCCGTTGTCGACCACGCTCTGCAGGACGGACGTGGTGGTGTCGGCGGCCTCCCGGCTGACGGCCTGCTTGACCGGCTGGTCGGGCAGCTTGACCTCGTCCGTGCCGTCCTTGGTGATCTTCTCGATCAGGGTGTACATGCCGTGCTTGCCGTGGTTGGCGAGCGTGGCGTAGGACTCCGCCATGTCCAGCACGCTGGCGGTGGCGGTGCCGAGGGCGATCGAGGGGTACGGCTGGAGGTCCGGGGTGCCGGAGGGGACGCCGAGGTCGATCGCGGTCTGCTTGACCTTGGACGGGCCGACGTCGACGGCCATCTGCGCGTAGACGGCGTTCACGGACAGGTCGGTCGCCTTGGTGACGTTGATCTGGCCGTACGACTTCTGGTCCTCGTTCTGCGGAGCGTAGGCGCCGCCGCTCCAGCCCTGTACGGGGCGTTCGTTGGTGCCGTCGTACAGGGCGTTCGGGGTGATGGGGCGGCCGTCCTGGGTGGTCGAGCCGTTCTGCACCGCTGAGGTGAACACGAAGGGCTTGAAGGTGGAGCCGACCTGGAAGTCACCGCGGGTGGCGCCGTTGGTGTACTGCTTGACGTAGTCGATCCCGCCGTACATGGCGACGACCTTGCCGGTCTTCGGGTCGACGGAGGCGCCGCCGGCGCGGACGTACTTGTCGACCTTGTTGTTCTTCTTGTCCAGCTTGGAGACCAGCTGGTCGTTGACCGCCTTGACGAAGGCGTTCTGCCGGTTCTTCTGGATGGTGGTGGTGATGCGGTAGCCGCCGGTCGCGAGCTGGTCGTCGGTGAGGATGTTGTTGGTGGTCAGGTAGTGCTTGACCGCCTCGACGAGGTAGCCGCGCTGGCCGGACATGCCCGTCGAGACCGTCTGCTCCTTCGGCATCGGGAACTTCATCCCGGCGCGCTCGGACTCGCTGAGCCAGCCCTTCTTGACCATGCCGTCCAGGACGTAGTTCCAGCGGGCGACGGCCGCGGCCTTGTTCTCGGGGTGGGCCACGACGTCGTACTCGCTGGGCGCGTTGACGAGCGCGGCGAGGTAGGCGGCGCGGGCCGGGTCGAGGTTCTGGGCGTCGACGCCGTAGTAGGCCTGGGCGGCGGACTGGATGCCGTAGGCATTGCGGCCGAAGTAGCTGGTGTTGAGGTAGCCCTCGAGGATCTCGTCCTTGGACTTGGTGCGGTCCAGCTTGATCGAGATGAAGAACTCCTTGGCCTTGCGGGTGACCGTCTGCTCCTGGCCCAGGTAGTAGTTCTTCACGTACTGCTGGGTGATCGTCGAGCCGGACTGCTTGCCCTTGCCGGTCGCCGTGTTCCAGGCGGCGCGGAGCATCGCCTTGGGGTCGATCGCCGACTCGGTGTAGAAGTCGCGGTCCTCGGCGGCCAGTACGGCGTGCTGGGCGTCCTTGGAGACCTGGGCGAGGCTGACGTTCTCCCGGTTGATCTGGCCGTCGCGGGCCAGCTGGGAGCCGTCGGCGTAGAGGTAGACGTTGGCCTGCTTGGTGGCGAGGGCGTTGGCCGGCGGGATCTGGACCAGGGAGTAGCCGAGGAAGAAGAGGCCGACGACCAGCAGGATCCCGATGACGAAGGAGCCGAGCACCATGCGCCAGGTCGGAATGATCCGCCGCCACCCGGTCCGCTTGGGCCGCTTCGGCTTCTTGCCGTTGCCTCCGGCGGGCTGACCGTCGGCGGGGGTGGCGGCGAGGAGGGTGGTCTTCTCGTCGGCGGGTTGGGGGGAGTTCTGGGTGTTGGTGGTGCGGGGACGGGTGCCGGGGCTGCGGGTGGCAGCCCCGGCCGCGCCTGCGGGGGCGGCCTGGGAGGCCTGGGCAGCGGCGCCGGCGGCGAGGCCGGCGGCGCCGACCGCTCCGGCCGTCCGGGCAGCGCGGTTCGCACCGCCGCCCGGGCGGGCGGTGTCGGGGGCGGCCGTACGAGGGGTGCGCCCGGCGGCGTCCGGTCCGGTCGCCCGGGGGATACGGCCGCCGGCGTTCGGCTCGCCGGCCGGAGAGGCGGCCGCCGTCCTGGCGGGGTCGCCCGGCTCGGCCGCGCGGGGTGCGTCGACCCGCCGGAGAACCTGGGTGGTCTCGGGCGCGGGCGCCTCACCGGAGCCCTGGGCCGCCTTGCCGTACCGGTCCTCCTGGGCCGCCCGGGGTGCCGTGACACGCCGGAGCACCTGCGTGCTCTCGGCCGACTGCGCCTGCTCGGAGCCGGCCCGGGCCGCCGGGACTTGCGGCTTCCCGGAGTCAGTACGGGACCGACCGGAGGACTGAGACGCGGTGGACGCACCGGAGGACTGGGACCCGGTGGATGCACCGGGCGCCGAAGCCGCACCGGTTGCGGCACCGCCCGAAGGCACGTCCTCGCGAGCCCCCGAACCGCTGCCGGACACCGAAGCGCCCCGGTCCGCCGGGCCCCCACCGGAGCGAGCCGAGCCATCACCGGCGGCGCCACCGGACACCGCGCCGGACACGGAGTCCCCACGAGTCTCCGACGCACCACGGTCCGCCGGGCTCCGACCGGAGCCCGAGACCTCACCGGACGCCGAGCTCCCGCGAGCCACCGGCGCTGCACCAGCAGCCTCACCAGAAGTCCCGCCGGAAGCCGACGCACCACGAGCCGCCGCCCCAGCGGAGCCCGAGACCTCACCAGGCGCCGACACATCGCGTGCCGCCGAAGCCCCACCGGAGCCCGAAGCCCCACCGGAGCCCGAAGCCCCACCGGACGCCGAACGCGCGCCGGAAGCCGCCTCCCCGCTGGACGCGGTCGCCCCCTGCTGTTCCGTCCGGCCGCCTCGGGCCGCCTGACGAGCCCGGGCCATGGAGGCCGTACGGTCCAGGGCCGAGCGGTCCTCCGGAGCCGACGAGCCCGCCGCGGTCGGCGGGCCGGCCGGAGTCGAGCGGTCCTGGGACGCCGCACGGTCACCCACTCGGCCGAGCCCGGTCTCCCGGGCCTGCGCGCCCTGCGAAGCCGTACCGCCCCGCTCGGCCCGCGCGGTCTCCGCCGTGCCCTCCGTACCCGCCGTCTCCCGGGACCCTTCCCGCCGGCCGGCGTCCTCGGATCGCGCCGGAGCACCAGCCCCCTCAGACCCGGTCGTATTGTCGGTTGCCCCGACCCGGCCCGGTCCCCGTTCGGGGTGGGTGCCGGGGGCGCCGGGCCCTTCAGCAGCCAGCGGCTTTTTCGGCGGCACGCCTTCGTTCGGCTGCTGCGGCTGCGGCTCGTCGCTCATGTCGTGCACGGACTCCTGTTTCGCGTCGTACGTTCCTGTACGCCTCGTACGCTTCTGCGCCCCCCGTTTGAAGACTCCCGCACCTGGCGTTCCGTTCCCGGATTCGAGCACGCTTCGGCACGAAATTGCGTGGCCGGCCGCCGGGCCCGGGGACTAGGCTCCTGCGCTTCGGTGTCGAGCGGTCCCGGGAGGTGGACTGGCGTGGGCGCGGGACGGTTGTACGTGGCCGTCGCGGCGGGGGGATTCAGACGGTACGCGACGTATCGGGCTGCCACTGCGGCAGGGGTGTTCACGAACACGGTCTTCGGGCTGATCCTCGTCTATACGTATCGCGCCCTGTGGGACGAGCGGCCGCAGCTGGGCGGGTGGGATCAGGCGCAGGTCGTGACGTATGTGTGGCTGGGGCAGGCGTTGCTGTCGACGCTCGCGATCGGCGGCGGGGGCGTCGAGAACGAGTTGATGGAACGCATCCGTACGGGGGACGTGGCGATCGACCTGTACCGGCCCGCCGATCTGCAGATGTGGTGGCTGGCGACGGATCTGGGCCGGGCGTTCTTTCAGTTGGCGGGGCGGGGGATCCTTCCGTTCGTGTTCGGTGCCCTGTGCTTCCCGGTGTACCTGCCGACGGACGTGGGCACCTGGGTCGCCTTCTTCGTCGCCGTGCTGCTGGCGATGATCGTCGGGTTCGGCATCCGGTACCTGGTGGCGCTCAGCACGTTCTGGTTCCTGGACGGTACGGGTGTGACGCAGATGTCATGGCTGATCAGTTATTTCTGCTCGGGCATGCTGCTGCCGCTGAACCTCTTCCCGGGGGCGCTCGGCGAGGTCGTACGGGCGCTGCCGTGGTCATCGCTGCTCCAGGCGCCGGCCCAGGTCCTGCTGGGGCATGCGGACCCGCTGGGCACGTATGTGTTCCAGGGGGCGTGGGCGGTGGCGCTGCTGGGCGCGGGGCGGCTGGTGCAGTCGGCGGCGACGCGCAGGGTGGTGGTCCAGGGTGGCTGAGATCGACACAGGCCGGGTGCGGGAGGGCGTGCGGGCGTATCTGATGATCGCCGGGATGTGGATCAGGTCCACCATGGCCTACCGCGCCTCGTTCCTGATGACCACGTTCGGCAACTTCTCGGCGACCCTCCTCGACTTCGTCGGGATCATGCTGATGTTCTCGCGGGTGGACGCCCTGGGCGGCTGGTCGTTGCCCGAGGTGGCTTTCCTGTACGGCCTGTCCGGGGTGGCCTTCGGTCTTGCCGATCTGGTGATCGGGTCGATGGAGCGGCTGGGGCGGCGGGTGCGCGACGGCACGCTGGACACGCTGCTGGTGCGTCCGGCGCCGGTGCTGGCCCAGGTGGCGGCCGACCAGTTCGCCCTGCGCAGGCTGGGCCGGGTGGTGCAGGGCCTGCTGGTGCTCACCTGGGCGGTGGCGCGGCTGGACATCGACTGGACGCCGCTGAAGCTGCTGCTGGTGCCGGTGGCCCTGGTGAGCGGCTGCGGGATCTTCTGCGCGGTGTTCGTGGCGGGGGCGGCCTTCCAGTTCCTGGCGTCGGACGCCTCGGAGGTGCAGAACGCCTTCACCTACGGCGGTACGACGCTGCTGCAGTATCCGCCGACGGTGTTCGCGAAGGAGCTGGTGCGCGGGGTGACGTTCGTGCTGCCGCTGGCCTTCGTCAACTGGCTGCCCGCGACCTATGTGCTGGGGCGGCCGTATCCGCTGGGGCTGCCCGAGTGGCTGGCGTTCGCACCGCCGCTGGTGGCGGTGGGGTGCTGTGCGCTGGCGGGGCTGGCCTGGCGGGCGGGACTTCGTTCGTATCGGAGTACAGGGAGCTAGCGCGGTGGCGGACAGCGATTTCATCTCACTGGAGCAGGTCGAGAAGGTCTTCGAGGTGCGCAGGAAGACCGGGTTCCTGAAACGGGAGCGGCGCGAGGTGCGGGCGGTGGACTCGATCTCGTTCACGGTGGCGCGCGGGGAGATGGTCGGGTACATCGGGCCGAACGGCGCCGGGAAGTCGACCACGATCAAGATGCTGACCGGGATTCTGACGCCGAGTGCGGGCAGGCTGCGGGTGGCGGGCATCGATCCGTCGCGGGAGCGGCGGCGGCTCGCGCACCGGATCGGGGTGGTGTTCGGGCAGCGTACGACGCTGTGGTGGGACCTGCCGCTGATCGACTCCTACCGGCTGGCGCACCGCATGTACCGGATCCCTCAGGCCCGTTACCGCGAGAACCTGGACCGGTGCGTCGAACTCCTGGAGCTGGGCGCCCTGTTGGACGTGCCGGTACGGCAGCTCTCGCTCGGGCAGCGGATGCGCGGGGACATCGCGGCGGCCCTGCTGCACGACCCGGAGGTGCTGTACCTGGACGAGCCGACGATCGGCCTGGATGTCGTGTCGAAGGCGAAAGTCCGTGGTTTTCTGAGGGAGTTGAACGCCGAGCGGGGCACTACCGTGCTGCTGACGACGCACGACCTGCAGGACATCGAGCAGTTGTGCTCACGGGTGATGGTGATCGACCACGGCCGGCTGATGTACGACGGTCCGCTCGCGGGGCTGCACGAGGCCGGGGAGAGCGAGCGGACGCTGGTGGTGGACCTGGAGCGGGAACTGCCGCCGGTGGAGGTGCCGTCGGCGCGGGTGGTGCGGGTGGAGGGGCCGCGGCAGTGGCTGGCGTTCCCGGCGGGGCAGTCGGCGGCACCGCTCGTCGCGTATCTCGCGGCGGAGTATCCGCTGGTGGACCTGTCGGTGCGGGAGCCGGACATCGAGGCGGTCATCGCCAAGATGTACGCGGAGAAGGCGGTCTCGTAGGCTTCTGTCATGACCGACGACGCAAGTCCGGACCTCCGGGCGTCCGACAGCGACCGTGAACGGGTCGCCGAGGTCCTGCGGGACGCCCTGGCCGAGGGCCGGCTCGACATGGCGGAGTTCGAGGAGCGGTTGGAGGCGACGTACAAGGCGCGTACCTACGGCGAGCTGGCGCCGCTCACCCGTGATCTGCCGGCGGCCGGTACCGTGCCGCCGCCCGCTCCCGTCTCCTTCACCAAGGAACCGGCTCAGAGCGGGAGTTGGGCGGGCCGGATCGTCGGGGGCGAGGGGTCCTCGGCGGGTGCGGTCGCCATCATGTCCGGGTTCCAGCGCAAGGGCCGCTGGACGGTGCCGAGGCAGTTCAACTGCTTCGCGTTCTGGGGCGGCGGCGAGATCGACCTGCGGGAGGCGGACTTCGCGGACCGCGAAGTCGTGATCAACTGCGTGGCGATCATGGGCGGTGTGCAGGTCATCGTGCCGCCGGGGATCGAGGTCGTCGTCCGCGGCACCGGCGTCATGGGCAGCTTCGAGCACCCGAGGCACGAGGAGCCCGAGCCGGGGGCTCCTCGCGTGATCGTCGGGGGCCTTGCGTTCTGGGGCGAGGTGGCGGTGACCCGCAAGGTCACCCGGGCGGAGCGGCTCCGTCTGAAGGAGCAGCGCCGCCAGGAGAAGCTGGAGCGGCGCCGGGACGGGGAGTACTGATACGGCCCCGCGCCCCTCGGGTCACTTCGTGCAGACCTTGGTCAGTTCACCGGCCGCATCCGTCACCGGGCTCACATCCGGTGTCCTGTCCCCGTTCTTGATGGCCGTACGCACGTTGTCCACGGCCTTGTTCAAGTCGTCGACCGCCTTGTTGACATCGGCGTTGTCCGTCTTGTCACCGATCTTCTCCAGGTTCTTCTCGATGGAGTCGAGGGAGGCGTCCGCCTGGGTCGGATCGTTCGCCGCGTTCTCCACCGCCTGCTGAAGATCGGTGACACTGTCGGCGATGGAGTCGGCGGTCTGCACGCAGTCCAGGGCCTTGTTCACGGCGTCGCAGCCGGTGGTGAGGCCGATGGTGAGCGCGGCGAGCGCCACCCCGGCGACGGCGGTGAGACGGCGTCGGCTGAAGGCCATGGTGGTGTTTCCCTCCCCTGGTAGGGCCCGTACGGCCCGGTAAGGCCGCCGTACCCCTAGGACGCCGGGACGGGCGCGCGGGTTGCCCACGCGCGCCCGTCTTTTTGATCCGCCCTTTACTCCTTGGTCCGCCCCTACTTCGTGAGCGTGGCTTCGAGGGCCGCGCGCTGGTGGGTGGTGAGTTCGGCGCATCCGGTGACGGCGAGATCGAGCAGGGCGTTGAGCTCGTCGCGGGCGAAGGGCTCGGCCTCGGCGGTGCCCTGGACCTCGACGAAGCGTCCGTCGCCGGTGCAGACGACGTTCATGTCGGTCTCGGCGCGCACGTCCTCCTCGTAGCAGAGGTCGAGCAGCGGGACGCCGCCGACGATGCCGACGGAGACGGCACTGACGGTGCCGGTGAGCGGCTGCCGGCCGGCCTTGATCAGCTTCTTGCCCTGGGCCCAGGCGACGGCGTCGGCGAGGGCGACGTAGGCGCCGGTGATCGCGGCGGTGCGGGTGCCGCCGTCGGCCTGGAGGACGTCGCAGTCGAGGACGACGGTGTTCTCGCCGAGCGCCTTGTAGTCGATGACGGCACGCAGCGAGCGGCCGATGAGCCGGGAGATCTCGTGGGTACGGCCGCCGATCTTGCCCTTGACGGACTCGCGGTCGCCGCGGGTGTTGGTGGCGCGGGGCAGCATGGCGTACTCCGCGGTGACCCAGCCCTCGCCGCTGCCCTTGCGCCAGCGCGGGACGCCCTCGGTCACGGAGGCGGTGCAGAACACCTTGGTGTCGCCGAAGGAGACGAGGACGGAGCCCTCGGCGTGCTTGCTCCAGCCGCGTTCGATGGTGACCGGGCGGAGCTGTTCGGGGGTACGGCCGTCGATGCGAGACATGGCAAGGAGCCTAGCCGTACCTGTGGAAGGGGCTCCTCCCGCGTCGGGAAGAGCCCCTTCCGGGGTGAGCCGGTGGGGCTCACATCATGTCTTCGATCTCCGCGGCGATCGGGTCGGCGTCGGTGCCGATGACGACCTGGATGGCCGTGCCCATCTTGACGACGCCGTGGGCGCCGGCGGCCTTCAGGGCGGCCTCGTCGACCAGGGAGGGGTCGGACACCTCGGTGCGCAGCCGGGTGATGCAGCCCTCGATCTCCTCGATGTTGTCGATACCGCCGAGGCCGGCGACGATCTTCTCAGCCTTGCTGGCCATGTTCCTTCTCCCTGATCCGAACCGCTTTGTCGCAGTAACCCACAGTTGGCCCATCTTCGCGAGCGGTCATGCCGTGCGTGCCGAATGATGGCGATCACGACAGCGGAACCGTCCGGCGACTGGTCTACACCACAGGGGGTGCGGTCGCCAAACCGCCTCCGAGTCCCGTGGCCGGGAGGACGCCATGAGTGCCGAGAGCGCGCCCGCCGACAGCACGGCCGGCCCGGCGCGGGAACGCTGGAACCGCCTGTTCCAGGGCCTGCAGAAGATGGGGCGCAGTCTGCAGCTGCCGATCGCGGTACTGCCGGCGGCGGGCATCATCAACCGGCTGGGCCAGCCGGACGTGTTCGGCAAGGACGGCCTGGGCTGGACGAACGTCTCCAAGGTCATGGCGGGCGCGGGCGGCGCCCTGCTCGACAGCTCGATCGGGCTTCCGCTGCTGTTCTGCGTGGGCGTGGCGATCGGCATGGCGAAGAAGGCGGACGGCTCGACGGCACTGGCCGCGGTGGCGGGCTTCCTCGTCTATTACGGCGTACTGCACCAGTTCCCCGAGTCCTGCCCGGGCGGCTCCAAGGCGATCCCCCAGGTCGGCTGTCAGGTGACCGTCGGCGCGGGCACGGGTTCGGTGACGCCCTTCACCTTCCAGAACCCGGGCGTCTTCGGCGGCATCGTGCTGGGCCTGCTGGCCGCGTTCCTCTGGGCCCGGTTCCACCGCACCAGGCTGGTGGACTGGCTGGGCTTCTTCAACGGCCGCCGGCTGGTGCCGATCATCATGGCCTTCGTCGCCATCTTCTTCGCGGCGCTGTGCCTGTGGATCTGGCCGCCGATCGGCGGCGGTCTGGAGAGCTTCAGCAAGTGGCTGCGGGACGCCGGCTCCTGGGGCGCGGGCGTCTTCGGCGTCGCCAACCGGGCGCTGCTCGTCGTCGGCCTGCACCAGTTCCTGAACGTGCCCATCTGGTTCCAGTTCGGCAGCTACACCAAGCCCGACGGCACGGTGGTGCACGGCGACATCAACATGTTCCTCCAGGGCGACCCGCACGCCGGCCAGTTCACCTCGGGCTTCTTCCCGATCATGATGTTCGCGCTGCCGGCCGCCGCGCTGGCCATCACGCACTGCGCCCGGCCCGGCCGGCGCAAGGAGGTCGGCGGTCTGATGCTGTCGGTGGCGCTGACCTCGTTCGTGACCGGCATCACCGAGCCGATCGAGTATTCGTTCCTGTTCATCGCCCCGCTGCTGTACGCCGTCCACGCGCTGCTGACCGGCGTCTCGATGGCGGTGACCTGGGCGCTCGGGGTGCACGACGGGTTCAGCTTCTCGGCCGGCCTGATCGACTACGTCATCAACTGGCACCTGGCGACGAAACCATGGCTGATCATCCCGATCGGCCTGTGCTTCGCGGCGGTCTATTACGTCGTCTTCCGTCTCGCGATCACGCGGTTCGACCTGAAGACACCGGGCCGTGAGCCGGAGGACCAGGTAGAGGACGTCACCAAGGTCTGATATCCGGGCTTCTCCGGCACCTAGCACATCGGCACGCCGCGTAGCGTCCCGGTAGCGGATTTCGTGGTTCCTTCCCCGCCCTCATCGTGCTACAACAGGTCTACACCACTGAGTGGTGTAGACCACCACCGATGGAGGAACCATTCCATGAGCACCGCCACTGCCACGGCGGCTCCCGCGAAGAAGCGGGGATCAGGCCTCTTCCAGGGCCTGCAGAAGGTCGGCCGCAGCCTGCAGCTCCCGATCGCCGTACTGCCGGCGGCGGGCATCCTGTTGCGTCTGGGCCAGCAGGACGTCCATGACAAGCTGCACCTGCCCGACAAGGTTACTGCGGTGTTCGCCACGGCGGGTGGCGCGATCTTCGACAACCTTCCGATGCTGTTCTGCATCGGTGTCGCGATCGGCTTCGCCAAGAAGTCGGACGGCTCGACGGCGCTGGCCGCCCTGGTCGGCTTCCTGGTCTACAGCAACGTGCTGAAAGCGTTCCCGGTCACCGAGGCCAAGATCCAGAAGGGCGCGGACATAGCCGCGACCTACAACAACCCCGGTGTTTTCGGCGGCATCCTGATGGGTCTGCTGGCCGCCGTGCTGTGGCAGCGCTACCACCGCAAGAAGCTGGTGGACTGGCTCGGCTTCTTCAACGGCCGCCGGCTGGTGCCGATCATCATGGCCTTCGTCGGCACCGGCATGGGTGTCTTCTTCGGCCTGATCTGGAAGCCGATCGGTGAGGGCATCTCCAACGCCGGCGAGTGGATCACCGGTCTCGGCGCGCTGGGCGCGGGTCTGTTCGGTCTGGTCAACCGTGCGCTGATCCCGGTCGGCATGCACCAGTTCGTCAACACCGTCTCCTGGTTCCAGATCGGCGACTACAAGAACTCCGCCGGCCAGGTCGTGCACGGTGACCTGAACCGCTTCTTCGCCGGTGACCCGCACGCCGGTATGTTCATGTCCGGCTTCTTCCCGATCATGATGTTCGGTCTGCCGGCCGCCGCGATCGCCATCGCCCACGCCGCGCGCCCCGAGCGCCGCAAGGCCGTCCTCGGCATGATGATCTCCCTCGCGCTGACCTCCTTCGTCACCG
The DNA here is from genome assembly GCF_040680215.1 of Streptomyces sp. NPDC052107. Lineage (NCBI taxonomy): Bacteria > Bacillati > Actinomycetota > Actinomycetes > Kitasatosporales > Streptomycetaceae > Streptomyces > Streptomyces sp. NPDC052107. Next base: position 134,342 of record NZ_JBFAWG010000006.1, on the reverse strand, counting down.
GTGTCACCGAGCCGATCGAGTTCTCGTTCATGTTCATCGCGCCGCTGCTGTACGCGATCCACGCGGTGCTGACGGCCCTGTCCATGGCGATCACCTGGGCGCTCGGCGTCCACGCGGGCTTCACCTTCTCGGCGGGCTTCATCGACTACGCGCTCAACTGGAACCTCGCGACCAAGCCATGGCTCATCATCCCGATCGGCCTGGTCTTCGCGGCGATCTACTACACGGTCTTCCGCTTCGCGATCGTCAGGTTCAACCTCCCCACCCCGGGCCGCGAGCCCGAGGAGGAGGTCGAGGACCTCACCAAGGCCTGACGGCCGGGTCACCGCACGACCGAGGCCCCCTGGAGCCACTGCTCCGGGGGGCCTCGGTACGTCCGTCGGGGTCAGATCTCGTACGTGACCCTCGGCGCGGCCAGCTCCACCGGCCCGGTGAACACCTCGCGCGCGTCACGGACGTTCACCTCCGGATCGGTCCACGGCGGGATGTGGGTGAGCACCAGGCGCCGCGCGCCCGCCCGTGCCGCCGTCTCCCCCGCCTCTCGGCCGTTGAGATGCAGGTCGGGGATGCTCTCCTTGCCGTGCGTGAACGCGGCCTCGCACAGGAACAGGTCGGTGTCCCGGGCCAGCTCGTCCAGCGCCTCGGTGACCCCCGTGTCGCCGGAGTACGTCAGCGACCGCCCGCCGTGCTCGACGCGGATGGCGTACGCCTCCACGGGGTGGCGGACCCGCTCGGTGTGCACCGTGAACGGGCCGATCTCGAACGTGGAGGGCTTGACGGTGTGGAAGTCGAACACCTCGCTCATGGACGAGGCGGAGGGGGTGTCGGCGTAGGCGGTGGTCAGGCGGTGCTCGGTGCCCTCGGGGCCGTAGACCGGAAGGGGGTCGCAGCGGCCGCCGTCGTGGCGGTAGTAGCGCGCGACGAAGTACGCGAGCATGTCGATGCAGTGATCGGCGTGCAGATGGCTCAGGAAGACAGCGTCAAGGTCGTAGAGACCGCAGTGGCGCTGCAACTCGCCCAGGGCGCCGTTGCCCATGTCGAGGAGCAGCCGGAAGCCGTCGGCCTCGACGAGGTAGCTCGAGCAGGCCGATTCCGCGGACGGGAACGACCCCGAGCAGCCGACGACGGTGAGCTTCATGAAGCAGAAACCTCCGTTGGCGGAAAGATCAAAAGGGCAGGAAACGGGGGTCGTGCGGTTTGTTGAGCGTAAGGCGCGAAAGCGCGGGTCGCTCCTCCGCCAGGGGCCGTTGTGGGCGAACTCACCTGTGCTGTCACCGGTTCGGCTGGACCAGGAGCGCGTAAGGATCCGCAGAGGGCGCGCAATCATCGGCGCGCGCCGGTAACGTCGTCGTATGGACACGTCCTGGTGGCTGGCACTCGCGGCGGTGGTACTGCTCGCGCTGGTCGCCACGCTCATCGACGGCTGGGGACGCGGTCGCCGGTACGCCGGACGGCGTCTGAGGCCGCTCGGCCGCGCGGGAACGCGCCCGGCCAAGGCCGCCCGGCCGGCCCCCGGGGACATCTGGTGGGCGGACGTCCCCCACGAGGACCGCGCCGACGCGAAAGACCGGCCGTGTCTGGTGCTGGCCGTGCGCGGGAACCGGGCCACCGTCGCCAAGATCACCAGCAAGTACCACGACGAGCGCGCGGGCGTGATCCCCCTGCCGCCGGGCGCGGTCGGTGACGCCCGGGGCCGACCCAGCTTCCTGGAGACCGACGAGCTCCGCGAGGTGCCGGTCGGCGACTTCCGGCGCCGGGTGGGCGTGGTGGACCCGGTTCTGTGGGACCAGGTACGGCACCTGGCCGGCTGATCACTTCACGTTGACCGTGACCGTCCACTCCTGAATGCCCTTGCAGGACACCTGGCCCGGCGCCGTCGGCTCGGCGCACAGCGGCCGGGAGGACGTCAGTTTCTCGGTGCCGGTGGCCACCGCCTGGTAGGCGGCCGTGGCCTGGCCCGGCAGGATGACGAAGCCCGCGTTGATGCCCTTCAGTGCGCTGCCACTGGCCATGAGCGGCCTCCAGGGGCGGGACTTGGTGCCCTCCAGGGTGACCCGGACCTCGCCGCCCTTGGCCACGCAGACCGTACGGCCGCTGTCGGAGGCCTTGAGCTGGACGAGGGCGGCGCAGCCGGCGCCGCTCGGGGACGCGGACGGTGACACCTTGCCGTCACTGCCGCCGGTGTCCTTGCCGCTCTGGGAGCCGCAGCCGGCGAGGAGCAGCGCTGTGGCCGCGAGGGCGCAGAGGGTCGTACGGCGCATGGGGTTCGCCTTTCTGCCGTGGCCGTGCGGGGCCGGCCGCCTGGTGCAGATGTGACGTACCGGCTGCCAAAAAGGATCCCGCACGCGGACGGTTTCCGCGTGCGGGAACAGTGCTCACCGGGTGTGGATCAGCTGGTCGTCAGGGCGGTGTCGTCCACGACGAAGCTGGTCTGGAGGGAGGAGTCCTCCACCCCGTTGAACTTCAGGGTGACCGTCTGGCCCGCCAGCGAGGACAGGTCGAAGGTCTTCTGCGCGTACCCGGAGTTCGCGTTGAGGTTCGAGTACGTCGCCAGGGTGGTCGAACCGGCGGTCACCGTCAGCTTGTCGTACGCGGTGCTGCCGGTCTCCGCGGTGTCGACGTGCAGGTAGAAGGTGAGCGTGGCCTTGCAGCCGGCCGGGATCGTCACCGACTGGGACAGGGTGTCGGTGTGCGCGGAGCCGTAGCCGTCGAGCCAGGCGTAGTACGAGCCGCCGTGGGCCGCCTCACCGGTGTCGTTGGTGATGACGCCGCTGGACGCGCTCCAGCCGGTGCTGCCCGACTCGAAGCCCGGGTTGGCCAGCAGCTGGGAGGAGGAGCAGGTGCCGCCGGAGGAGCCGACCGTCCAGGTGAAGGACGTCGAGCCGGAGGCGCCGGTGGAGTCCTGCGCGGTGACCGTGACCTGGTAGGTGCCCGCGGTGGACGCCGTACCGGAGATCAGGCCGGTGGAGCTGTTGATGGACAGCCCGGTCGGCAGGCCGGAGGCGCTGTAGGTGAGGGCCGCGCCCGCGCTGTCGCTGGCCTGGATCTGCAGGCTGGCCGAGCCGCCGGTGGTGGTGGACTGGCTGCCGGGGTTGGTGACGGTCACCGTGTTGCCGGTGCTGGAGCCCGAGGTGAAGGCGGCGGTGCCGTTCGGGGTGCCCCAGCCGGTCGGGCCGTCGTAGCCGGTGCGCGCGGTGCAGAAGTACGAGGTGGAGCAGGAGCCGTTGGAGCCACTGGTCACGTCGTACAGGTTGGAGGTGTGGGAGTACGGGTACTTCGCCGGGTAGTCGCTCGCGCCCGGGGTGCCCGCGAGGGCGTAGACGCTCGCGATGATCGGCGAGGAGGCGCTGGTGCCGCCGACGACACCCCAGCCGGAGCCGCCGTAGGTGTCGTAGACCGCCACACCGGTGGCCGGGTCGGCGACCGCGGAGACGTCGGCCTCCATGCGCTTGGAGCAGCCGGTGTCGGTCTGCCAGGTCGGCTTCGGGTCGTAGGCCGAGCAGCCGGAGCCGGTGCCTTCCGTGGAGTTGGTGTGCCACACCGACTCGCTCCAGCCGCGGGAGTTGGAGGCGGTGGTGAGCGCGGTGCCGCCGACGGCCGTCACGTACTGGGAGGTGGCCGGGTACTCGGCGCCGTAGGCGGAGTCACCCGAGGAGACGGTGATCGCGACACCCGGGTGCTTGAAGTACGAGGTGTCCTCGCTGGTCTGCGAGGAGGACTCGGAGCCGCCCCAGCTGTTGGAGACGAACTTGGCGCCGAGCGAGACGGCCTCGTTCTCGGCGATGCCGAGGTCGGTGTCGTTCGCGGAGTTGGCCTCGACCAGGATGATGCTGCAGTTCGGGCAGACCGCGCTGACCATGTCGATGTCGAGCGCCTCTTCGCCGGCCCAGCCACTGTCGTTGGTGGGCAGCGAGGTGGTGGATCCGGTCTGGCTGACCTGCTTGAAGCAGCCGTTGGCCTTGGTGCAGGAGGACAGGCCGTAGGTGGAGCGGTAGGTGGCCAGGTCCGACTCGGCGTTGGGGTCGTTGTAGGCGTCGACGATGGCGACCGTCATGCCGGAACCGCCCGTGGTGGGCAGGTTGTAGGCGCTGTGCAGGTTGGCCGGGGAGAGGCCGGAGGGCGCGGCCGCGAGGGCGGCGGCGAGGCGCTGCTTGATGTCCGTGCGGCGCTGGGCGAAGCAGGACGCGTGGCCCGGCTCGGCCTTGGCGCACAGGTGCTCGGTCGGCACCTTCTGGCCGGCCTTGCCGGTGGAGTGGAAGGTCTGCCGCTCGGGGTCGGTCAGCGCCTTGGCGTTCTGCGTGACCTTGGAGGTGTGCGGGTGCGCGCTGGCGGTCTGCGCCCCGGCCGTGGGCGCCGCGACGAGTCCGGCGACGGTGAGGGCGAGGGCGGGGAAGGCGACGGCGAGGAGTCTTCGCAGACTCCGTCTCCGCCGGCTCGGGCGTGACTCACGCATAGGGTACTGCCTCCGGTTGACGTGGGGATGCGCACTGGATTGGCAGGCCCGTGACGCGCGTAGCGGCGGCAGACCGCGCAGTCATGAGCATGACACTCACAGACACCTGACATCCGCCGAGTGAGCGTGACATGTCAGGTGCGGCAGGAACTTAGCCGTGGCCCCAGGACTACCGGCAGTACTCAAAGGAATTCTTTGCCCCGCCATAGGAATGACTTAGCCCCCTCATAGGAGGGGGCTGGGGCGCACTTGGCAGGAACCTCGGCAGAAACTACGCCCAGAGCTGGCCCTGCAGCGTCTCGATGGCCTCCTCGGTGGTGGCCGCCGTGTAGACGCCGGTGGACAGGTACTTCCAGCCGCCGTCGGCCACGATGAAGACGATGTCGGCGGACTCCCCCGCCGTGACCGCCTTCTTCCCGACACCGATCGCCGCGTGCAGGGCCGCGCCCGTCGAGACGCCCGCGAAGATGCCCTCCTGCTGCAGCAGTTCGCGGGTGCGGGTGACCGCGTCGGCCGAGCCGACCGAGAAGCGACTGGTGAGGACCGAGGCGTCGTACAGCTCGGGCACGAAGCCCTCGTCGAGGTTGCGCAGGCCGTACACCAGGTCGTCGTAGCGCGGTTCGGCGGCGACGATCTGCACGCCCGGCTTGTGCTCGCGCAGATAGCGGCCGACGCCCATCAGGGTGCCGGTGGTACCGAGGCCGGCCACGAAGTGGGTGATCGACGGCAGGTCCGCCAGGATCTCCGGGCCGGTGGTGGCGTAGTGGGCGCCGGCGTTGTCCGGATTGCCGTACTGGTACAGCATCACCCAGTCGGGGTGCTCGGCGGCCAGCTCCTTGGCCACGCGTACGGCGGTGTTGGAGCCGCCCGCGGCCGGGGAGGAGATGATCTCGGCGCCCCACATGCCGAGCAGGTCCCGGCGCTCCTGCGAGGTGTTCTCCGGCATCACGCACACCATGCGGTAGCCCTTGAGCTTGGCCGCCATGGCGAGGGAGATGCCGGTGTTGCCGGAGGTGGGCTCCAGGATGGTGCAGCCCGGGGTGAGCCGGCCGTCCTTCTCCGCCTGCTCGATCATGTGCAGCGCGGGACGGTCCTTGACCGAGCCGGTGGGGTTGCGGTCCTCCAGCTTGGCCCAGATGCGGACCTCGGGGGACGGCGAGAGCCGCGGCAGGCGCACCAGAGGGGTGTTGCCCACCGCAGCCAGCGGGGAGTCGTAGCGCATCGCTGCTCAGCGACCGATCAGCGCATGCCGCCGGCGACGGCCGGCAGGATCGTCACGGTGTCGCCGTCGGACAGCTTGGTGTCGATGCCGTCGATGAAGCGGACGTCCTCGTCGTTCAGGTACACGTTGACGAAGCGGCGCAGCTTGCCCTCGTCCACGATGCGGGCCTGGATGCCCGCGTGCCGGGTCTCGAGGTCGGCGAAGAGCTCGGCGAGGGTGTTCCCGCTGCCCTCCACCGCCTTCTGGCCGTCCGTGTACGTGCGGAGGATGGTCGGGATGCGGACCTCGATGGCCATGGCTCAGGGCTCCTGTCGGAAGGTGTCGTCGGTTCGGTCAGGCGCGCGGGGCGGCTGGGGATCCCCCCAGGCGTTCAGCACTGGGGGAGCGCCACGGCCTCACGGCCGGACGTCGGCAGCGGGGTGGATCAACAGATGGCGCTGTTCAGCCTGCACAGGTCGACGTGCAGCCGCGCCACGAGCAGCAACGCCCAAAAGGGCTCCTGCGCCTTGTCGCTCACGTCGAGAAGAACCATGGGCTCATCGTATCGATTCCCGGTCCGGGTCCCGGAGTGTGATTCCGTATGCCGGACAGATTTCATCCGCAGTGCGAGATCGGAGGAGCTCAGTAGGCCTCTACGACCTCGACCTCCTCCTCCGTGACCTCGCCGTCCACGATCCGGAAGGAGCGGAACTGGAACTCGCCGAGGCCGTCGGTGTCGGCGGTGGAGACCAGGACGTAGTGGGCGCCGGGTTCGTTGGCGTAGGAGATGTCGGTGCGCGAGGGGTAGGCCTCGGTGGCGGTGTGGGAGTGGTAGATGACCACCGGGTCCTCGTCGCGGTCGTCCAGCTCGCGGTAGAGCTTGAGCAGGTCGCCCGAGTCGAACTCGTAGAAGGTGGGCGACATCGCCGCGTTCAGCATGGGGATGAAGCGCTCGGGGCGGTCCACGCCCGCCGGCCCCGCGACGACGCCGCACGCCTCGTCGGGGTGGTCCTTGCGGGCGTGGGCGACGATCTGGTCGTAGAGGGCCTGGGTGATGGTCAGCATGTCCGTCAGGATAAGCAGAAGGGCCGTTCCGTACCGATGGCTGGTACGGAACGGCCCATATGCCGGACGTCCTGAGCGGCAGCCGCAGCGGGGCACCACGAGAGCCCCGTGTGGCTGGACGTCCCTTCGGGGGATGGTCGTCAGCGCTTGCGGAAGGCCGCGGCCTCCGGGTTGCGGCGCTTGAGCACCCAGTAGGAGACGCCGAGGATCGCGGCCCACAGCGGAGCACAGTAAAGCGAGACCCGGGCGTCCTTGTCGATGCCCATGAGCACGATCACCATCAGGATGAACAGCAGCGCGAACACGGACGTGTACGGCGCGCCCGGCGCGCGGAACTCGCTCCGCGGCAGCAGCCCGCGGTTCGCCTTCGCCCGGTAGCGGATCTGGCAGACCAGGATGACGATCCAGGCCCACATGCCGGAGATGGTCGCGAAGGACACCACGTAGTCGAACGCCTTGCCCGGCCACTGGTAGTTGATCCAGACGCCGACCAGCATCAGCGCGGCGGAGAACGTCGTGCCGACCAGCGGGGTACCGCTGCGCGTCAGCTTGGTGAAGAACTTCGGGCCCTGGCTGTTGAGCGCCAGGTCACGCAGCATGCGGCCGGTGGAGTACATACCGGAGTTGCAGGAGGACAGCGCGGCCGTGAGGACGACGAAGTTCACGATGCCGGCGCCGGCGGCCAGGCCCATCTTCTGGAAGGCGGCCACGAACGGGCTCACACCCGGGTGGAAGTTGGTCCACGGCACGACCGACAGGATCATGATCAGCGCGCCGACGTAGAAGACGGCGATACGCCACGGCACGGTGTTGATCGCCTTGGGCAGCACCGTCTTGGGGTCCTTGGACTCGCCCGCGGTGACACCGACCAGCTCGACGGCGAGGAAGGCGAACATGACCATCTGCAGGGTCATCAGCGTGTTGCCGACACCGTGCGGGAAGAAGCCGCCGTCGTTCCACAGGTGGCTGACGGACGCGGTGTCGCCCGCGTCGGAGAAGCCGATCGTCAGGATGCCGGCGCAGATCAGGATCATGCCGATGATCGCGGTGACCTTGACCATGGAGAACCAGAACTCCAGCTCACCGAAGAGCTTCACGGAGATCAGGTTGGCGCCGTACAGCACGATCGTGAAGATCAGCGCCGAGACCCACTGCGGGATGTCGAACCAGTACGTCATGTAGGCGGCCGCCGCCGTGACCTCGGTGATGCCGGTGACCACCCAGAACAGCCAGTACGTCCAGCCGGTGACGAAGCCCGCGAAGGGGCCGATGAACTCGCGCGCGTACTCCGAGAACGAACCCGACACCGGGCGGTACATCAGCAGCTCGCCGAGTGCCCGCATGATCAGGAAGATGACGAGGCCCGCGACGGCGTAGGCCAGGATGAGACTGGGACCGGCCTTGGAAATGCCCTTGCCCGCGCCGAGGAACAGGCCGGTGCCGATGGCACCGCCGATGGCGATCATCTGGATCTGCCGGGACCCGAGCCCGCGCTGGTATCCCTCGCCGCTCTCGCCGTCGGCCGGCGCGGCGTCCTTGCCGTCGCGATGCTGGTCGACCTGCGCTGAGGTCATGTGTGGTGCGCCTTTCTCCATGCCGATCCGGACCTTTCGTCGGCCTCGGATCGGGTTTCGATCCCCCCGGATTGCTGGAGCTGTTGCCTGGCCGACGGTCGTCGGCTCGGTGGCGCACCCGACCGGACATGGGTGGTGTCGGCCGGGCGGTCGTGAAGATTTATCACGGCCGCAATATTGATCACAGGGGCGCGATGTGGCGTATCGCACAGGGAAAAGGGCACAAAGAGCGCCCGAATGCGGCAAACCAGGCCGCAACGGTGACGGGATCGTTATCCGGATTTGAGCGTCCGCTGAGCGAACACTTGTGCACCGTCCGCGCACCGTAAATGCCCCGGATTACGCCATAAGTGTGTTGACCAGGGTCTCCTGGAGCCCGCCGAGCCACAGATAGGCCATCACCATCGGCTTGCGCGGGTCCTCGTCCGGGAGCCGGTAGAGCAGGTCGGTGTCGTCCTCGTCGATGATCTCCAGCCGGGTGCCGATCGCGAGCCGCAGGTCGTTGAGCGCGCCGAGCCACTGCCGGGACTCCTGCGGCGCGAGCTTCAGCACCGCCCCGCCCTCGTCCACCGGGGCGAGCGCGTCCAGGGCGCGGATCACCGCGAGCGCGTTCTCGCGCTTGCCGGCGCGCAGGTCGTTCTCGGTGTAGCGGCGGAACTCGGCGGAGTGGGCCTGCCGCTCCTCGGCCTCGGCGGGGGAGTCCGGGGCCTGCTCCGGGTCGCTGTAGGCGTCCGGGAAGAGCCTTCTGAGCACCGGATCGGCGGGCGGCTCGCTCGGGCCCTCCGCGAACAGTTCGGCGAGCGGGTCCGCCGGGGCCTCGTCGCCCGGCCCGGGGCCGATGAGCTCCAGAAGCTGGACGGCCAGCGACCGGATGATGGAGATCTCGACGTCGTCGAGCGCGACGGCCGCGCCGCCGCCGGGGAGCGGTTCGAAATGTCCGGGCATGTAAATGGGTTCGCTACTTCCGGTCCTGCTGCAGGGTGGCCCACAGACCGTAGCCGTGCATCGCCTGCACGTCGCGCTCCATCTCCTCGCGAGTCCCGCTGGAGACGACCGCCCGGCCCTTGTGGTGGACGTCGAGCATGAGCTTGGTGGCTTTGTCCTTCGAGTACCCGAAGTACGACTGGAAGACGTACGTCACATAGCTCATGAGGTTGACCGGGTCGTTGTGCACGATCGTGACCCAGGGGACGTCGGGCTCGGGTACGGCGAAGACCTCCTCCGCCGATTCTGTGCGTTCGATCTCTAGGGGCGCGGGTGACGTCACATTGCCCATGCTGCCACGCGGCCGGAAATCGTCACACCGACGAGAAGGGAGTAGGATCGGTTGCCATGAACACAGCGGACCTTGGGCTGCCGGTGGATGTCCCCTCGACGGCGCTCTTCACGGACCAGTACGAGCTGACGATGCTGCAGGCCGCCCTCAAGGCCGGTACGGCCGAACGGCGGAGCGTGTTCGAGGTCTTCACCCGGCGGCTGCCGGACGGGCGCCGTTATGGCGTGGTGGCGGGCACCGGGCGTGTCCTGGACGCGGTGGAGAACTTCCGCTTCGACCCGGATGTCCTGGGCTTCCTGCGCGAGCGGAAGATCGTCGACGAGAACACCCTGAAGTGGCTCGCCGACTACCGCTTCAGCGGGGACATCTGGGGCTACCCCGAGGGCGAGGTCTACTTCCCCGGCTCGCCGATCATGCGCGTGGAGGGCACCTTCGCCGAGTGCGTGCTGCTGGAGACGGTGATCCTCTCCATCCTCAACCACGACTCCGCGATCGCCGCGGCGGCCTCCCGGATGGCCTCGGCCGCCGGGGAGCGCCCGTTGATCGAGATGGGCGCCCGCCGCACCCATGAGCTGGCGGCGGTCGCCGCCGCGCGCGCCGCGTACGTCGGCGGCTTCGCGACCACCTCCGACCTCGCGGCCGGCTTCCGCTACGGCATCCCGACGGTCGGCACCTCGGCCCACGCCTTCACCCTGCTCCACGACCGCGAGCGGGACGCCTTCCAGGCCCAGGTCGCCACCCTCGGCCGGAGCACCACGCTGCTCGTGGACACCTACGACGTCGCCGAGGCCGTCCGTACGGCGGTGGAGGTGGCCGGCCCCGAGCTGGGCGCGGTCCGCATCGACTCCGGCGACCTGCTGCTCGTGGCGCACCGGGTGCGGCAGCAGCTGGACGAGCTGGGAGCGCGGAACACCAAGATCGTCGTGACGTCCGACCTGGACGAGTACGCGATCGCCTCCCTGGCCGCCGCCCCGGTGGACGCGTACGGCGTCGGCACCCAGCTGGTCACCGGCTCCGGGCACCCGACCTGCTCCATGGTCTACAAGCTGGTCGCCCGCGCCGAGTCCGGCGACCCGAAGGCGCCGCTGGTGCCGGTCGCGAAGAAGTCCAGCGGCGGCAAGACCTCCCTCGGGGGCCGCAAGTGGGCGGCGCGCCGGCTGGACGAGGACGGGGTGGCGGAGGCCGAGATCGTGGGCACCGGGACGGTGCCGGCGGAGCTCACCGACCGCCAGCTCCTGGTGGAGCTGATCAAGGGCGGTGCCGTCGTCGCCCGGGAACCCCTGGACGTGCCGCGCGAGCGCCACATCGCCGCGCGCGCGAACCTCCCCCTCTCGGCGACCCAGCTCTCCCGAGGGGAACCCGTCCTTCCGACGGAGTACGTCCAAGGGCGCTCGGGTAGCTAAAGCGGGACCGCCGTCCGCCCCGCCCACGCCCCCTCCCCTACGCGCCCGTAAGTCTCTAGGCTCAGTTACTTAACCCTCAGTCGAAGGACACCCACCATGCGCCGCGCCTTGATCGTCGTAGATGTGCAGAACGACTTCTGCGAGGGGGGCAGCCTCGCGGTGACGGGCGGCGCGGACGTGGCCGCCGCGATCACCGAGCTGATCGGCCAGGCGGCGGGCTCGGGCTACCGCCATGTGGTCGCCACCCGGGACCACCACATCGCGCCCGGCGGCCACTTCGCCGACAACCCCGACTTCGTCCACTCCTGGCCCGCGCACTGTGTCGCGGGCACGGAGGGGGTGGGCTTCCACCCCAACTTCGCCCCCGCCGTCGCCTCCGGCGCGGTCGACGCGGTCTTCTCCAAGGGGGAGTACTCGGCGGCCTACAGCGGCTTCGAGGGCAAGGAGGAGAACGGCACGTCTTTGGCCGACTGGCTCCGCACCCGCCACATCGACGAGGTCGACGTGGTCGGCATAGCCACGGACCACTGCGTACGCGCCACCGCCCTGGACGCCGCGAGGGAGGGCTTCCGCACGCAGGTCCTGCTGGACCTCACGGCGGGGGTGGCTCCGGAGACGACGGAGAGGGCGTTGGAGGAGCTGCGGGAGGCGGGCGTGGAACTCACCGGCAAGCCGGTAGTAAGCGGTTAGAGCAGCCGGCCCAAAGGGGCGCGGGGCTGTATCGATATGCGGCTTCGCCGCGTGGGCGCGACCAGCCGCAACGGACCCGCACCCGACCACGCGCCCCCGCCGTCCCGGACCTACTGCACCACCGCCGACCTGCGAAGCAGCGCCCGGATGGGATGCCACAGCTCGTTCACGATGACACCGTTGTCCGTGGGGGCCGTGCGCCATATCAGGCCGTCCGGGTGGTGCAGCACGGCCGTGATCTCGTCCGGTGTCGGAGGCGCCGTGTTCCCCCGGAGGTAGATCGCGCGGAACCCCAGGTTGCGGAGCCTGGTCAGGGCCCGGGCCCGGTTCTGGGCGTGCACCAGTACCCGCACCCCGGCGGAGCCGTAGGGCAGGTTCAGCGCCACCACGACCGTGCCGTTCGGCAGCTTGCAGAAGCCTCCAGCGGCCATGCGGTCACATCCCCGTTTCGGTCGGTGTCAATAAGCGGTCCACAGGACGCACCTAAACACGATCGGCGGCAACCCGCCAAGGGGTTGCCGCCGATACGCGTCTGACCTGCGAAGATGCGGGCTACTTCACCGCGGGACCGACCTTGAGCAAGATTGTCGAGCCGCCCTTGCCCTCCTTGACGATCGCGATCTTGGTGTTGGTGTCAGTGACCTTCACGCCACCGGTGGGGTTCGCCGGGTCGTAGTAGGTGCTGGTGTGGTCGTTGAAGACCGGCACCCCCTTCGACGCCTTGATCACCGTCGCGACGTCCGCCTTGTGCAGCGTGAAGCCGTCCGTGCCGTACAGGCTGAACGGGGAGTCGTACGCCTGCATGCGGTTGCGCATCAGCGTGCCGTCGGTCCACCTCAGCGCCTTCGGGTGCGAGTCGATCGGCAGGATCAGACCGGTACCCGGGTGGCCGTTGGTGCTGTTGGTGTTGTCGTCCGCCTGGGAGGTGTCCCACTTCCAGATCAACAGGCCGTTCTGGTACGGGTAGTGCTCCACCCAGTCCGGACGGGTCGTCGAGAAGCCGAAGTTGTACGGGCCGGCCTCGAGGGTCTTGTCGTACGACACGTACTGCCGGTTCTCGGCGATGTAGTACTGCTCGTAGTCCTTGGTGAAGGACGCGCCGATCCGCGAGAAGCCGTTCGCGGTCCAACCGGCATCCACGGACTCCGCGTTGTCCGAGAAGACCGCGGCGCCGTCGGCGGTCACGGTGATCGCGTCGGCCGTGAAGCCGTTCTCCGCGACACCGCCGTCGGTGGCGTAACGGAAGCGCAGGCCGATCTTCTCGCCCGCGTAGGCGTCGAGCGAGTACGACAGCTTCTTGTGGCTGAGCGAGAAGCCGGTGAGCGCCGGGTTGCCGCTGCCGTCACGCGGGATGGCCCGGCCGTCCGCCGTGCCGTCCAGCGCGGTCCAGTTGGCGCCGCCGTCGGTCGACACCTCGGCGTACAGGTAGTCGTAGCCGTCCTCGACGGCCCACCAGCCGTCCAGGTCCAGCTTCGCCGAGGACCTGCCGGTCAGGTCCACGGACCGGGTCAGCGTGTTCTTCAGGCCGTTGCCGCTGCCGCTCCACCACTGGGTCGAACCCTCGGCGGGCTGGGTGATCGTGGTGGTGACCGCCTTGTCCGGCAGGGTGACCACGAGGGCCTGCTTGTCCCAGGTGTTGTACTCGGCGACGCCCAGCTTGTGCGTGGACTGCGCACCGGCCTTGGCGGTGTCGTAGTTGAGCCAGCCGAGCTGCAGCTTGTCCCAGGCGTTCATGTCGCCCGGCAGGTCTCCGATGGACTCCTTGCCGGTGCCCAGCCAGGAGCCGGAGGACATCAGGGTCCAGAAACCGGTGGAGTTGTCGCCGCCGGCGGTGTCGTACTCGTCGGGCAGGCCGAGGTCGTGGCCGTACTCGTGGGCGAAGACGCCGAGGCCGCCGTTCTCCGGCTGGATGGTGTAGTCGCCGACCCAGACGCCGGTGTTGCCGACCTGGGCGCCGCCGAGCTTGTTGCCGGCGGGGCCGCTCGCGCCCGCGTCGGTGCCGAAGGCGTACCAGCGGTGGGCCCAGATCGCGTCGGTGCCCTGGGCGCCGCCGCCCGCGGACTCGTCCTCACCGGCGTGCACGATCTGGAAGTGGTCGACGTAGCCGTCGGGCTCGTTGAAGTTGCCGTCGCCGTCGTGGTCGTAGCGGTCCCACTGGTCGTACTGGGCGAGGTCCTTCTTGATGTCGGCGTCGGTCCGGCCGGCCGCCTTCGCTTGCGCGACCCAGGCGTTCAGGCCGTCGCTGACCACGTTCCACACGCTCGGGCAGTTGGTCTGGCCGCAGGCGTTGTTGCCGTAACGGGCCTCGTTGTAGGGGACCTTGACCCAGTCCGTGACCTCACCGGAGACCGAGTAGCGGCCCGAGGACTGCTTCTCGTAGTACTTCTTCAGCGACTCGGTCTTCTTGCCGGTGCCGAAGTAGAGGTCCCGGTAGTGCTTCTGGTCGTAGTCCTTCTGCCACGCCGTGGAGTTGTCCTTCTTGCGGTCCGGCGCGGCGATGGAGTTGTGCAGCGGACCCGCGGTGCCGCCGTACTTGGGGTCGGTCTTGTCCCCGAACTCCACCAGGATCGTGAAGATCTTGTCGGTCTTCTCGCGGCTCAGCTCGACGTACTTCCTCTTGCCCTTGCGGCTCTTGAGCGCCACGACCTTGGAGCCGCCCCGCTCCTGCGCCTTGGCCTTCCCCGATATGAGCTGGTTCAGCGCCTCCCGGCGCCGGGCCTCCTGGGTCTTGCTGAGCGGGCCGTCGAGGTCGTGTGCCCGCTGCCGCACCGGGGCCGGGTCGTGCCGGTTGACGGCCGCCGACCGGGTCTGGGTGCTCGCCTCCGCGACGGCGAAGGTGGCGAACGTCGCGGAGGCCGCCGCGAGGCTCACACCGATCGCGGCCGCTCTGAACGTCCAGGATCTGCTGGTCACTTGAGTTCCTCCCCTGCGCCTGTTCTGCGCATGTCAAGTGACGTCATTTGACTAGAGGTTTAGAAGAAAAAACAGGTCTTGACTTGTTGCGGCCAAATCCACTAGGTGCAGCTGACGTTCGCTTTGCGAACCTGCTCGCGTCCTATGACTCCACCCCATGACTCCGTGCGCCCCCCGTGCACCGGTACCGTGGGTTAGGTCACGCTTACCAGGTGTCCGGCTCGGGCATGCACGCGAAGAGAGTCGAATGGCACGCCCCCGACACCCCGAAGAATCCGCCGAAGACTTCCGAGGACACGATTGCCATGCCTCGTCCGACTGCCGCACAGCTCGTTTACGGTTCGTGCACCGTGATCTTCTCGACGCTCGCCATGCTGCTGCTGTCCCAGACGAGCTCGGGCCTCGGGGTCACCGTCATCGCCCTCGCGGCGCTGGCCCTCGGGCTGCTCGTGGCGATGACGGTGCCGCTGCCGAAGGTCCGTACGACCGAGATACCGGCCGAGACACCGGCCGGATCCGCCGCGCCCGCACCTCAGGAGCAGCCGGTCTCCACGGCCCTGTGAACTGTGCGCACACGCAAGCGGCGGGCCCGTGATCCCACGGACCCGCCGCTTTCGTATGGGCACCCCTACCGCTTGGCTCAACCGGTGCTGACCACCACCGTCTTGGCCGCCTTGTCGTGCAGCCCCTGCTTGTAGGGCTTGTCGAAGTAGCTCCAGCCGCCGCAGATCGCCGTCCAGATGCAGGCACAGCAGAAGGCGAACGGCACCCACAGCACCAGGGCGCGGATCAGGTTGGTCTGCACCGAGGGGGTGGCGCCGTCGTCCAGGTTCGCCACCCGCATGTTGAACCACTTCTTGCCGAGCGTCTGGCCGTACTTGGTCATCATGAACGTGTCGTACGCGACGTACAGCACGGCCGCGATGAAGGACTGGCCCACGGACTTGCCGACCTCGGCGTGATCGCCGTTGACCTGGTACTCGCGCACTCCGAACGCCCAGGTGAGCAGCCAGACGACGATGCCGACGAGGATCATGTCGATGATCCGCGCGAGGGTCCGTCTGCCGCTGTCGGCGAGCGGGGGCATACCGGCGAGCGGGTCGGCGGGATAACCGCCGGCGCCGTAGGGGCCGGTGTCGTAGGGGCCGCCTCCATGGGGTCCGCCGCCGTAGGGAGGGGGCTGTTCTCCGCCGTACGGGGGCGGTGGCTGGTTGCCGTACGGCGGCGGTGGCTCGCCGCTCCCGTACGGGGGTGGCTGACCGCCGCCCGGGGGCTGCCCGCCACCGGGCGGCGGGGGCTGCTCGGCGCCGCCGGACGGAGTGTCGTACGGCGAGCCCGACCCCTGGTCCGACGGGGGCCGCTTCCTGAACGGGTCGTCCTCGGGGGGCTGCTCTCCGGAGCCGGGGGGCGGTTCGCTGCTCATGGCCCGAGTGGACCGCGAACGCCCCGGCTCCGCATCCGGCGGACGGCCGTACGGGGTACGGCCGTGCCCCGCGCTCAGCCCGCGACGAAGGTGTGCGCCGCCTTGTCGTGCCAGCACTGGTGCCAGGGCCGGTCGAACAGGCACCACAGCACGCCCAGGATCCCGATGCCGAGCAGGCCGGGCACGCTGTAGACCAGCCAGCGGCGCAGCGCCGGGCCGAAGGTCGGCGGCTCGTGCGCCTCGATGTCCCGGACCTCCAGACCGAGCAGCTTCTTGCCGAGGGTGCGGCCCCATTTGGCGGTCGGCAGCACCTCGTACCCGACGCCGGCGACCAGCAGGACGGCGAGCACGATGCCGAGGCTGGTGGCGGTCGTGCCGTCGAGCAGCCAGACGGTGACCTCGCGGCCGGAGAGTCTGGCCGCGTCGATCTTCTGCTGGACGTGGTCGACGGCCTTGGTGCCGAGCGGTACGGCGGCGACCGCCGTCACGGCGCCCACGACCACGGTGTCGATCAGCCGGGCGGCGAACCGCTTCCCGAGTCCGGCGGGACGGGCGGCGGCCTGGCGGCGCGCGGCCGCCTGGAACGGGTCCTCCACCGGCGGCTTCCACGGCGCCACCGGCTGCTCGTCCCCGCCACCGGCCAGCTGGTGCACCTGCTGCGCCCAGGACGCCTGACCACCACCGGGCCCGCTGGTCACCGGGGTGACCGGGGCACCGGCCTGCGCCGGCACCGAGGACGCCACGGCCGCCTCGGCGGGCTGTGCGGGCTGGGCCTGCGGTGCCTGCGCGGCGGCGCGGGCGGCGGCGGCCTTGCCGGCACCGAAGCCCGGGCCTGCGGCCGGGGAAGCGGCAGCGGGGTTCGCGGGGGATGCGGCGGAGGGCGGGGTGGGAGCGCCGACGGGCCCCTGCGGCCCGAAGCCACCGGGCGCACCCGCGTCATGGCCGCCCGCGCCCGCCCCGGGCTCACCGGAGGCTGCCGCCGGCGAGCCGGACGCGGGCGCGGCGAAGCCGGGGCCCTGGGCCGCGCCGTGCGGTCCGAAGCCGGAGCCCGCCCCGGCTTCCGCGCCGGAGGTCTGAGAGCCGGACGCGGGCTGCGCGCCCCGCCGGCCCTGCCCGGGTACCGGGCGGAACGTCATCGTGCCGTCGTCCTGGACGGCCGCGGGCCCCGGGACCGGCCGGCGGAAGAGGAAGGTGCCGCCCGGGTTCTGGTCGTCGCCCTCCCCAGGCCCGCCGTCGGGGCGGCCGGCCTGGCCCGCCGGCCGGGCCGGGCCCTCCGCGGGCACCCTCGGGTCGGCACCCCAGGCGGTCCGCCCGTCGCCGGCGCCGTGGCCACCGGCACCGGACTGACCGGCACCCTGGCCGCCCGCGCCTGCCTGCCCCGCCGTGCCCTGTTCGCCGTACCCGGCGTGTCCCGCACCGCTGCGGCCGTCGGCGCCCCAGGCATTGGGCCCGCTCTGGCCGCCCGGCGCCCATGTGCCGGGGCCGTCCTGGCCGGCGGGCGCCGGCTGCGGGTCCTCGTCGAAGAAGTGGGGGCCCGTCTCCTCCACTGCCGAGGGCGCGGCGCGGACACCGGGCGGCGGGACGAGCGGTTCGCCGTCCTTCGGCGCCGGGCGGCTGGTGCCGGGCACCCAGGAGGCGCCGTTCCAGTACCGGACGTATCCGGGGATGGACGGGTCCGGGTAGTAGCCCTCGCGTGGCCTGTCGTCACCTGGGGCCGGGGTTGGGGCGCTCATGTCCGTCGTCCCGTATCTGCTCGGGGGTGGGATGGGGGCCTCCACATCTATCAGACCGCGGCAGCCCGCAGCGCCAGTCCCGCAGGACCCACCCCTTTCCGGGCAATGCCGTACCCCGCTCTCACACGTCCGTGAAAAAAATTTCCCCGAACCCGCGTAATGGCCCGACCCCTGCTCCCTCTCCCCCGGTGCGGGCCCGTTCCGAGCGGCCCCGAACAGAAAGGACACGCAGGTCATGCATCACAACGTGGTGGAGCGGGAGCTGGAGTTGAGGCTCATCCTGTCGCCGGAGCGCGGCATCCCGGTGCCGGCCCGGCTGAGCTACCGCTCCGACGATCCGTACGCCGTCCACATCACCTTCCACATCAACTCCGAGTCCCCGGTCGACTGGACGTTCGCCCGCGAGCTGCTGGTGGAGGGCGTGTTCCGGCCGTGCGGGCAGGGGGACGTGCGGGTGTGGCCGACGAAGGTGCAGGGGCGCAGCGTCGTGCTGATGGCGCTGAGCTCGCCGGACGGGGACGCGCTGCTGGAGGCGCCGGTCCCGCAGGTGTCGGCCTGGCTGGAGCGGACGTTGCGGGCCGTGCCCCCGGGGACGGAGGGTGGGCAGCTGGGCATCGACGACGCGCTCGACCAGCTGCTCGCCCGGTGAGGGGCCGTACCGAGGGCTCAGAGGACCTTGCCCGGGTTGAGGATGTTCAGCGGGTCGAAGGCCTGCTTCACGGCCCGCTGCATCTCGACCCCGACCGGGCCGATCTCCCGGGCCAGCCACTCCTTCTTCAGCACACCGACGCCGTGTTCGCCGGTGATCGTGCCGCCGAGCTCCAGGCCGAGGGCCATGATCTCGTCGAAGGACTCGCGGGCCCGCCGGGACTCGTCCACGTCCTGGGCGTCGAAGCAGACGGTGGGGTGGGTGTTGCCGTCGCCGGCGTGGGCGCAGACGCCGATGGTCAGGCCGTACTTCGCGGCGATCCGCTCGACGCCCTCCAGCATCGCACCGAGCTGCGAGCGGGGTACGCACACGTCGTCGATCATCGTCGTGCCCTTGACCGCCTCCAGCGCGGTCAGCGAGAGCCGCCGGGCCTTGAGCAGCATCTCGGACTCGGCCGCGTCCTCGGCCGGGACCACCTCGGTGGCACCGGCGGCCTCGCACAGCGCGCCGACGGCGGCGAGGTCGGCGGCCGGGTCCGGGGTGTCGAAGGCGGCCAGCAGCAGCGCCTCGGTGGTCTCCGGGAGGCCCATGTGGGCCAGGTCGTTGACCGCCTTGACGGTCGTACGGTCCATCAGTTCGAGGAGGGACGGGACGTGACCGCCCTTCATGATCCGGCAGACGGCGTCGCAGGCGGCGGCCGCGGAGGGGAACTCGGCGGCCAGCACCAACTGCTGCGGCGGCTTGGGCTTCAGCGCGAGCACGGCCCGTACGACGATGCCGAGCGAGCCCTCGGAGCCGACGAAGAGGCGGGTGAGGTCGTAGCCGGCGACGCCCTTCGCGGTGCGGCGGCCGGTGGACATCAGGCGGCCGTCGGCCAGCACCACGTCCAGGCCGAGGACGTACTCGGCCGTGACCCCGTACTTCACGCAGCACAGGCCGCCGGACCCGGTGCCGATGTTGCCGCCGATGGTGCACATCTCCCAGCTGGAGGGGTCCGGCGGGTAGTACAGGCCGTGTTCCTCGACCGCGCGGGACAGGGCCGCGTTGATCACGCCGGGTTCGACCACGGCGATCCGGTCGACGGGGCTGATCTCCAGGATGCGGTCCATCTTGGTGAGGGACAGCACGATGCAGCCGTCGGTGGCGTTGGCGGCGCCGGACAGGCCGCTGCGGGCGCCCTGCGGGACCACCGGGACGCGCAGTTCGGTGGCGGTGCGCATGACGTGCTGGACCTGTTCGACGGTGCGCGGCAGGACGACCACGGCCGGGGTGCCGGCCGGGCAGAAGCTCGCCATGTCGTTGGCGTAGGAGGCGGTGACATCGGGGTCGGTCAGGACGGCCTCGGCGGGCAGGCCGGCCAGGAGCCGGTCGGTGAGGTTGCTCGTTGCCACGGCGTCTTCGGAGCGGGGCGCTTCGATACGGCTCATGATCTTAGGTTCGCACTCACGGCCATCGGTGTGAACCCGTCCGTGCTCCGCTCGGTCCGCCCGGACCGCCTCGTCGTACCGACGCACAGTGAGCGCCATGGACAGCCGGGTGTGCGTGCCGGGTCCGTCCCCGCCCACCGGGCCGCCGGCGCCGCGCCCGGCGGCGGCTGCGCCGGGTGCTGGTGACCGCGCCGGCCTGCGGTGCCGTCGCGGGCGGGGTGCTGCTGCCTGAGGAACGGCCGCACGAGTTCTATACCTAGAGGCCGCCTCTGTGCCTAGAGGTTGCCGCGCTTGGCCTGCTCCCGCTCGATCGCCTCGAACAGGGCCTTGAAGTTGCCCTTGCCGAAGCCCATCGAGCCGTGCCGCTCGATGATCTCGAAGAAGACCGTCGGCTTGTCCTGGACCGGCTTGGTGAAGATCTGCAGCAGGTAGCCGTCCTCGTCGCGGTCGGCGAGGATCTTCAGTTCGCGCAGGGTCTCGATCGGCACCCGCGTGTCACCGACCCACTCGCCGAGGGTGTCGTAGTACGAGTCGGGGGTGTCGAGGAACTCGACGCCGGCCGCGCGCATGGTGCGGACGGTCTGCACGATGTCGTTGGTGTTCAGGGCGATGTGCTGGACGCCGGCGCCGCCGTAGAACTCCAGGTACTCGTCGATCTGGGACTTCTTCTTGGCGATCGCGGGCTCGTTGATCGGGAACTTGACCTTCAGGGTGCCGTCCGCGACGACCTTCGACATCAGCGCGCTGTACTCGGTGGCGATGTCGTCGCCCACGAACTCCTTCATGTTCGTGAAGCCCATGACCTTGTTGTAGAACCCGACCCACTCGTTCATCCTGCCGAGTTCGACGTTGCCGACGCAGTGGTCGATGGCCTGGAAGGTGCGCTGGGCGGGCGGCTCGACCATCGGCTTCGCGGCGACGTAACCGGGCAGGTAGGGGCCGTCGTAGCCGGAGCGGTCGACCAGGGTGTGGCGGGTCTCGCCGTAGGTGGCGATCGCGGCGAGGACGACGGTGCCGTGCTCGTCCTTCACCTCGTACGGCTCGACGACCGAGCGGGCGCCGTGCTCGACGGCGTAGGCGTGCGCGGCGCGGGCGTCCGGGACCTCGATGGCCAGGTCGATGACGCCGTCGCCGTGCTCGGCCACGTGCTGGGCGAGGAAGTGGCCCCAGGCGCTGGTCGGCTTGATCACCGAGGTGAACACGAAGCGGGCGGAGCCGTTCTCGAGCACGTAACTGGCGGTCTCGCGGCTGCCGTTCTCCGGTCCGGAGTAGGCGACCAGCTTCATGCCGAAGGCGGTGGAGTAGTAGTGCGCCGCCTGCTTGGCGTTGCCCACGGCGAAGACGACCGCGTCCATTCCCTTGACCGGGAAGGGGTCGGCCTGCCGGGCGGTGTCGGGAGTGTGGTGAGTGGTCTGCGTCATAGCGGAAGCGTGGACCCGCCCTGCAAGGTGCGCAATAGTTTCCGTGTTCACTGGGCATTCTGTTCAGTGATACGGCCGTGTCGGCGGTCTTTCTGTACAGGATGCCCATCCGTGGAGGTGCCGTGGCGATCGATCATCTGGACGGGCGGATCATCGTGCTCCTCGCCCGGGAGCCGCGCATCGGCGTGCTGGAGATGTCCCGGCGGCTCGGGGTCGCGCGGGGCACGGTGCAGGCACGCCTGGACCGGCTGCAGTCGAACGGGGTCATCCGGGGATTCGGTCCGCAGGTGGATCCGGCGGCCCTCGGCTACCCGGTGACGGCCTTCGCCACGCTGCAGATCCGGCAGGGCCAAGGCCCCGATGTCCGGGCCCACTTGGCGACCGTGCCGGAGGTGCTGGAGCTGCTGACCACCACCGGCAGCGGCGACATGCTGTGCCGTCTGGTGGCCCGCTCCAACGCCGATCTTCAGCGGGTGATCGACCGGGTCGTCGGTTTCGACGGTATCGTCCGCGCCTCCACGGCGATCGTCATGGAGAACCCCGTTCCGCTGCGGATCATCCCGCTGGTGGAACAGGCGGCCGGGGACAGTGCGTGATGCTCAGCAACTCGGCACGGACCCCTTGCCGTTCTCGAGCGCCTCCAGGGAGTCCACGGCGCCCTTCAGCGTGGTGACCGGGATCAGGCGCAGCCCCTTCGGCAGTTCCGCCTTGGCGTCGGTGCACTCGGCCTTGGGGATTAGGAAGATCGTGGCGCCGTCGCGTCGGGCGGCCTGGGTCTTCAGGGCCACCCCGCCGACCGCGCCGACCTTGCCGGAGGCGTCGATCGTGCCCGTACCGGCGATGGTGCGGCCACCCGTGAGGTCGCCGCCGCTGCCGTCGCCGTGCAGCTTGTCGATGATCCCCAGGGTGAACAGCAGGCCCGCGCTGGGCCCGCCCACGTCGGCGAGCTTCAGCGTGACCTCGACCTTGTCGGCGCTCAGCCCCAGGTACTTCAGCGCCGCCTGGGTCGCCGCGTCCTGGGACTGCTTCATCTGCGCCTCGTTGTGCTGCTCGATCTCCTTGACGTTCTCGCCGCTCGGGTAGACCGCGTCGCGGGGCATCACGGCCCGGTCGGTGCGAAACCAGTTGCCGATCACGTCACCGAGGGTCACCGTGGCGTCCGGACCGGTCGCCTCGATCGTGACCATCCGCAGCTGCCCGCTGGTCCGCCGGACCGGCGCGCCGGAGACCGTGATCACCTGGCTGCCCTTGTTCTCGCCGAGCACGTTCGCCGTCAACCCGGGCTGAGCCACCGAGAACGGCAGCGGCGCGAACGCCGCCGTGGCCAGCAGGGCCGCGACGGGCACGGCGCAGACGGCTACGGCCTGGGAACGCGTGAGACGTGAGAGCACGGGATCAATCTAACGTGACCACCAGCTGTGCCTTGTGCCGCGTACAGGTCTCGTCGGCCCCGGGTGAAGCGGCGCAGGGCCTCCGGAAGGGGCTCGATGCCGATTCCGGGAGCGGTCGGGACCGGCAGGTGGCCGTCCTGGAGTACGAAGGGCTCGGTGATGTCCTCGGCGAAGTAGCGGGAGGACGCGGAGGTGTCCCCGGGGAGCGTGCAGCCGGGGAGGGCGGCCAGGGCGAGGTTGGGGGCGCGTCCGATGCCCGTCTCCAGCATGCCGCCGCACCACACCGGGACTCCGTGCGCGTGCGCCACGTCGTGGACCCGGCGGGCCTCCAGGTAGCCGCCGACGCGGGCGGGCTTGACGTTCACCACCCGGCAGGCGTCCATCGCGATCGCGGCGGCGGTGTCGGAGGCGTGGTGCAGGGACTCGTCCAGGCAGACGGGGGTGCGCAGGCGCTGCTGCAGCTGGGCGTGGGCGTGCAGGTTGTTCTCCTGCAGCGGCTCCTCGATCAGCAGCAGCCCGAACTCGTCCAGGCGCCGCAGCTGCTCGGCGTCCGCCAGGGTGTACGCGGTGTTGGCGTCCACCTGGAGGGGCAGCGCCTCGCCGAAGCGGTCGCGGACCGCCCGCACCGGCTCCACGTCCCAGCCCGGCTCGATCTTCAGCTTGATACGGACGTATCCCTCGGCGAGGTAGCGCTCGACCTCGTCCAGCAGCTCCGGCACCGAGTCCTTGATGCCGACCGACACCCCGGCCGGCACCCGGTCCCGTACCGCGCCGAGATACACGGCCAGCGGCATGCCGTACGTGCGCAGCTCGGCGTCCAGCAGAGCCGTCTCCAGGGCGGCCTTCGCCAGCTCGTGGCCCTTGATCTTCGCCATGGCCGGGGCGAGGG
This sequence comes from Streptomyces sp. NPDC052107, assembly GCF_040680215.1. NCBI lineage: Bacteria > Bacillati > Actinomycetota > Actinomycetes > Kitasatosporales > Streptomycetaceae > Streptomyces > Streptomyces sp. NPDC052107. The sequence continues at coordinate 110,834 of NZ_JBFAWG010000006.1, read as the reverse complement.
CGGCGGCCGTGACCTCCCCCAGCGCCGCCACGCGCGGGATCAGGAAGTCGCGCAGCACGATCTCGGCGCCGGCGACGAACTCCGAGCAGTACAGCGGCTCGGGGTCGGCGGCGAACTCCGACCAGCCCTCGGCGGAGTCGGTGACGACGTGGAGGAGGAAGGTGTCCTTCGTCGTCATCGTCCCGAAGGACGTACGGAAGGGTGTGACCAGCGGGATCGCCACGTGCACGATCTCGACGCGCTCCAGTTTCACGCGGCCTCCTCCGTCCGGGTCAGCGTGTACCAGCCGTCGCGGGACATCCCGGTGGCCCGGAACCCCTCCACGAACGCTGTCAGCAGCACCTCGCGGACCGCGTGCCGCCAGCGCAGCGCCAGCGCCGGGTCGGCGGCGCGCAGCTTGACGACGTCCTGCGGCACCCGGCACCAGATGTGCCGCTCGTCGCGGCGGGCGAGGGGGTCGCCGTCGGGGGCGGTGACGGTGACCGGTCCACGGGGTTCGACGTCGTACGACACCGGTGGCGCGCCCAGGTCCCAGGTCACCGTCAGCCGGTCGCTCTCGTCGCCGTCGTTCACGCCGTCGGTCATCGGGCCGTAGAAGTCGACCAGGTACTCCGTGCCGGTGGCGCCCAGCTTGACCAGGTTGAAGCGGGCGTTGCGGCCGACCAGCGGGTCGAAGGTCCAGCGCATGGTGCGGGCGCCCACGGCGAGGGCCCAGTCGCGCTGGGCCAGCTTCACGGCGTGTCCGAGCCCCCGGTCGGCGGCGGCCACCAGCGAGTACGTGCCGCGGTCGGCGCCGAGGACGGCGACGGACGCGCCGGCGAGCCGCCGCCCGTCGTACGCGGCGTGCACCGCGCCGCCGGCGTGCACCAGACTGTGCAGGACCTCGGCCGGGTAGGGCGGGGCGGTGCGGGGCGTCTGCCAGACGTCGCTGAAGTGGTCGGCCACGGCCGCGATGGAGGCGACGTCGTGGACGGTACGGATGCTGACTCCTGCTGTCATGGCACGAGTCTCGGAGGAGCCGGCTCGGTGTGTGTTGTGTGAGCGGCCAACACACGCGTACGTTCGTTGCACCATCCGCCAACAGCCCGCTGGGGACCCTCATGGACGCCTGCACCCTCGGTGACCTCCTTGATGTCGTCGGCGGCCCCGCCCTGCGCCTGCACACGGCCCCCGCCGGGCAGGCCGTCCCGGTGACCGAGGCGGTGCTCCACGACGGCCGCACCCCGCTCCCCCGGCAGCCCGGCGCACTCCTGCTCGCGGTCGGTGTCCCGGCGGCGGAGTCCGGGCCGCTGCTGCGGGCGGCGGCGGAAGCCGGGCTGACCGGGGTGGTGGTGCGCGGCGCGGACGGCCCGGTCGCTGCGGCGGAGGAGCACGGCGTGGCCCTGCTGTCGGTCGCCGAGGACGCCGCCTGGCACCACGTCCATCTGCTGCTGGCCTCGGCCATCGCCGCCCGGCCCGCCGCCGCCTCCGACAGCGGGCTCGGCGACCTGTTCGCGCTGGCCGACGCGATCGCGACGGCGACCGGCGGGGCCACGGCCGTCGAGGACCCCCGGCAGCGGATCCTCGCCTACTCCACCGTCCCCGGGCAGCCGGTGGACGAGGACCGCCGGCAGGGCATCCTCGGCCGGCAGGTTCCGGCCAGCGCGGAGAACACCGAGCAGTACCGCCGGCTGTTCGCCGCCGACCGCCCGCTGAGGCTGCCCCCGCTGTCCGACGGCGACCTGCCCCGCCTGGCGATGCCCGTACGGGCCGGCGGGGAGACGCTCGGCTCGGTGTGGGTGATCGACGGCGGCTCGCTCGCCCCGGACGCCGAGGACACCCTCGCCCAGGGCGCCTCCACGGCCGCCCTGCTCCTGCTGCGGTCGCGCGCGGCCCGGGAACTGGCCCGGCACCGGGGCAGCGAGCTGCTGCGCCGCCTGCTGGACGGCACGGCGGCGGATGCGGCGACGGCCGCCGGGCGCCTGGGCCTGGCCGGTCCCGCCCGGGTGGCGGCCTTCGTGCTGGACTCCGCCGCCGGCGTCCCGGACACCGAGCGCACCGCGCTGCGCCTGCTGGACGTCGTACGGCTGCAGTGCGAGGCGCGCTACGGGCGGCACGCGGGCGTGCTGGTGGACGGGGTGGTGTACGCGGTGCTGCCCGGCTCCGGCGAGCGGCACAGGAAGCTGGCCGAGGACATCGTGGCGCGGGCCGGGCTGGCGCTGCGGGTGCCGGTGCGGGCGGCGCTCGGCGAGGTGGTGCCGGACGGTGCAGGGCTGGCGGACTCCCGGGCGGACGCCGACCTGGTGCTGCGGGTGCTGGACGCCGAGCTGCCGGTGGCCTGCGTGGACGAGGTGCGGGCCCGCGTCACCCTGCTGCGACTGGCCGAAGTGATGGGCGAGCGGCGGGAGTTGAGCGCGGGCGCCTGGCGCCGGGTGCTGGCGTACGACGCCGCGCACGGCACGGAGTACGCCCGCACGCTGGTCTGCTGGTTCGACGCGGGCTGCGACATGGCCGGCGCGGCGAAGCTCCTCGCCGTGCACCCCAACACCTGCCGCTACCGCCTCCGGCAGCTCCAGCAGCACGCCGGGGTCGACCTGGACCAGCCCGACGAACGGCTGGTGCTCTGGCTCCAGTTGCGGGCGCTGGCGGGCCTCAGGCCAGCCACGCCCTGAGCCGCTCCTCACATGTGCGCAGATGCGCCACGGGCACGTACTCCTCCGCCGTGTGGGCGAGGGAGGGGTCCCCGGGGCCGTAGTTGAGCGCGGGCACGTCCAGCGCGGCGAACCGGGCGACGTCCGTCCAGCCCAGCTTGGGCCGAGGCTCGGCACCGAGCGCGGCGACGAGCCCGCCGACCCGGTCCAGATGCGGCAGGGCACCGCCGACGACCTCGGTGACGCGCACCTCGTACTCCGGGAAGAGCGCGCGCACGTACGCCTCGGCCTCCTCCGGTGAGCGGCTGGGCGCAAAGCGGCAGTTGACGGTGACGACACACTCGTCGGGTACGACGTTCCCGGCGACCCCGGCCCGTACGGCGACGGCGCTGAGCCCTTCCCGGTACTCCAGCCCGTCGACGAGGACCCGCTCGGGCCGGTGCGCGTCGAGCCGTTGCAGGACCGGGCCGGCCTTGTGGGCGGCGTTGACCCCCTGCCAGGCGCGGGCGGTGTGGGCGCGGGCGCCCTTGACCACGATGTCGGCGGTGAGGATGCCCTGGCAGCCGGCCTCCACGCCCGCGTCGGAGGGTTCCATGAGGATGGCGAGTGAGGCGTCGGCCAGCAGGGCCGGCCGCTCGGCCCCGATCCGGGCGAGCCCGTTCCGGTCCCCTTCCACCTCCTCGCACTCGTAGAAGACGTACGTGACGTCGCGGACCGGTTCCAAAACGGTGGCGGCCAGCCGTAGAGCCACGGCCACGCCGCCCTTCATGTCGCAGGAGCCGAGCCCGTGCACGCGCTCGCCGGCGAGCCGGGAGGGCAGGTTCCCGGCGGCCGGGACGGTGTCCAAGTGACCGGCGATCAGCGCGCGTTCGCCGCGTCCGAGGCGGGTGCGGGCGACGAGGGAGTTGCCGACCCGGTCGACGGTGAGATGGGGCAGGGCGCGCAGGGCGGTGTGCACGGCGTCGGCGATCTGTGCCTCCTGCCCGCTCTCGGAGGGCAGGTCGACGAGGGCACGGGTGAGGGTGACGACGTCGGCGGTGATGTCGAGGCGGGTCATGCGGAGTCTTCCCCGAGGGCCGGATCGAGATCGAGCTTGGAGTGCCGGATGCCGTAGAGGCCGTAGATGACGAGCCCGGCCGCCATCCAGGCCCCGAAGGCGATCCAGGTGTCGGTGCCCAGGCTGCCCAGCATGTAGACGCAGAAGCCGACGCCGAGCAGGGGCGTGACGGGCGAGAACGGCACCCGGAAGGAGCGCGGGGTGTCGGGGTTGCGTCGGCGCAGCAGTACCACCGCCACGTTGACCAGCATGAACGCGAAGAGCGTGCCGATGCTGGTGGCGTCGGCGAGGCTGCCGAGCGGGACGAGGGCGGCGAGCACGGCGATGAACGACGACACGATCACGGTGTTGGCGCGCGGCACACCGGTGCGCGGGTGCACCTTGGCGAACAGGGGCGGCACGAGCCCGTCCCGGGCCATGGCGAAGAGGATGCGGATCTGCCCGTACTGCACGGTGAGCACCACGCTGGTGGTGGCGACGACCGCACCGACGGACAGCAGGATCGGCCACAGGTTCCCGCCGCCGACGGACCGTACGAGCACCTCGCTGAGCGTGGCCTCGGTCCCCGCGAACCGCTGCCACGGCATGGCACCGAGTGCGGCGACGGCGACGAGCACGTACAGGGCGGTGACGAGGAGGAGGGACAGGATGATGGCGCGCGGCAGGTCCTTTTGCGGGTTGCGTGCCTCTTCACCTGCGGTGGAGGCGGCGTCGAACCCGATGTAGGAGAAGAAGAGCGAGGCGGCTCCGGCGCTCATGCCGGCGGCACCGAGCGGGAAGAGGGGGTGGAAGTTCCCGGCGCGGAAGGCGGTGAAGGCGACCGCGCAGAACAGCACGAGGGCGGCGATCTTGACGCCGACCATGACGGTGTTGGCGACGGCGCTCTCCTTGGCCCCGCGCAGCAGGACGACCATGGCGAGTACGACGATGAGGGCGGCGGGGATGTTGAGGGTGCCGCCGGCCCCAGGGGGCGCACTGAGCGAGTCGGGCAGCGTGACGCCGAAGGTGAGCTGGAGCAACTCGTTGACGTACTGCCCCCAGCCCACGGCGACGGCGGCGACCGACACCCCGTACTCCAGGATCAGACACCAGCCGCACACCCAGGCGACCAGCTCGCCGAGGGTGGCGTAGGCGTAGCTGTAGGAGGATCCCGAGCCGGGGATCATGCCGGCCAGCTCCGCGTACGACAGCGCCGAGAACAGGGCGGTGACGCCGGCGACGACGAAGGAGACGACGATGGCGGGCCCCGCCTCCGGCACGGCCTGCCCCAGCACCACGAAGATCCCTGTGCCGAGGGTGGCGCCCACGCTGAGCAGCGTCAGCTGGGCCACGCCCATGCTCCGCCTGAGCGGGCTGCCGGCGGCCTCCCCTACGAGCCGTTGCACCGGCTGGCGCCGGGTGAGCCGACGTGTGCTGCCTGCTTCTCGTGCCGTGGCCTCCGGCCGTGTACCCACTGTGTCCACCGCGCTGTTCCCTCCGCCTCCGGGGTGTATGGCCCTTGATGATGCGGAGGGGGTGGCGTGGTGGGGTGTGCGCATCGGCCAAAGGTGCGCGTGGGTGATTGGCCGGATGGGCAAAGGGGTGGTGTGGGCTGTGTGCCGGGTGCGGGTGCGTGGTGGGCTCGCGCACTTGCCCGCGCCCCTGAGGGCGGCTTCAGCACAGGCCGGCTGATCAGCGCAGGGCCTCGGCGACTTCCTTCGCCGCCTCCACCACCCTCGGTCCCACTCGCTCCGGTACGGAGTCCGACAGCATGACGACGCCCACGCTGCCCTCGACGCCCGTGACGCCCACCAAAGGCGCCGCCGCCCCACTCGCCCCGGCCTCCAGTTCGCCGTGGGTGAGGGTGTACCCGGGGTCCGTGGACGGCGACTGCCGTGCGGCCAGGATCGCCCTGCCGGCCGCACCCCGGTCCAGCGGATGCCGGAACCCGGCGCGATACGCCACGTGATAGTCGGTCCACGTGGGTTCGACCACGGCGACGGCCAGCGCCTCCGTCCCGTCCACCAGCGTCAGATGCGCCGTGGCCCCGATGTCCTCGGCGAGCGCCCGCAGCGCGGGCAACGCGGCCTCCCGCACCAGCGGATGCACCTGCCGGCCGAGCCGCAGCACCCCGAGCCCGACCCGGGCTCGCCCGCCCAAGTCCCGCCGTACGAGCGCGTGTTGTTCGAGCGTGGCGAGCAATCGGTACACCACCGTACGGTTCACGCCCAGCTTCGTGGACAGCTCCGTGACGGTCAGCCCGTGGTCGGTGTCGGCGAGCAGCTTGAGGACACGCAGTCCCCGGTCGAGCGTCTGGGAGGTCTCCGCGGTCACGACGCCCACTCCTTCGGCGGTGAGGTCGGCGGACCCCTGAGCGGCGGATGCGTCGCCGAGTCCCGTCGGCGACGCGCTTCAGAGGCCGCCGATCGGCAGGATGGCCCGGCGGCTCCGGGCATGTCGCTTCACGGCTGCGCTCCGCGGCGGCGCTGCCACGGGGCGTGTGCGTAGCGGGACAGTAGCGAAGCAGGTTCGCTGAGCGGAAGTCTCCGTCCAGAATCCGGGCAAGACCAGATCCGGCCTGCCTGAATTCGTCCGGATACGCACACGCCCCAGGAACTGACACGCGCCAATCCCTGGGGGTCCGGGGCGGAGCCCCGCGTCGGTCACCTCATGACCAGTCGGCCACCTCATGACCAAGAGCGAGCGAAACGGGTGGGCGGGGTGGGCGGAAGGACCGCCAACCCGGCGGAGCGTCACCTCATCCGCGTAGCCCACTCCTGCACCTTGGCGATCCGCTGCCGCAGCTGCCCCGCCGTGGCCTCCGCGCTGGGCGGCCCGCCGCAGACCCGGCGCAGCTCGGTGTGGATCACCCCGTGCGGCTTGCCGCTCTGGTGGACGTACGCGCTGACCATCGTGTTGAGCTGCTTGCGCAGCTCCATCATCTCCTTGTGCGTGACCACCGGCCGCCGCTCGGCCGGCAGCTCCAGCAGGTCGGCCTCGCTGTCCGGCTTCTTGCGGCTGTGCGCGATCTGCCGGGCCTGCCGCTTCTGCAGCAGCAGCTGCACCTGCTCGGGCTCCAACAGGCCCGGAATGCCGAGGTAGTCCTGCTCCTCCTCGCTCCCCGGGTGCGCCTGCATGCCGAACTCGGCGCCGTCGTACAGCACCCGGTCGAAGACGGCGTCGGACTCCAGCGCCTCGAAGGGCAGCATGTCCTGCTCGCCGGTGTCCTCGTCCTGCTGCTTGTTCGCCTCCTCCATCTCCTTCTCGGATTCGGCGTACGGGTCCTCCTCACCCTCCTTCTTCGGCTTGTCGAGGGCGTGGTCCCGTTCCTTCTCCATCTCGTTGGCGAAGGTGAGCAGGTCGGGCACGGTCGGCAGGAACACGGACGCGGTCTCGCCGCGCCGCCGGGACCGTACGAAACGCCCGACGGCCTGCGCGAAGAACAGCGGGGTCGAGATCGTCGTCGCGTACACGCCGACCGCCAGCCGGGGCACGTCGACGCCCTCGGACACCATGCGCACCGCGACCATCCACCGGTCGTTGCTGTCGCTGAACTCGTCGATCCTCTTCGAGGCGCCGGCGTCGTCGGACAGGACGAGGGTGGCCTTCGTACCGGTGATCTCGCGGATCAGCTTGGCGTAGGCACGGGCGGAGTCCTGGTCGGAGGCGATGACGAGGGCACCGGCGTCCGGGATGGCCTTGCGGACCTCGGTCAGCCGCTGGTCGGCGGCGCGCAGCACGCTGGGCATCCAGTCACCGCGCGGATCGAGCGCCGTACGCCAGGCCTGGCTGATCGCGTCCTTGGTCATCGGCTCGCCGAGCCGGGCGGCGACCTCGTCACCGGCCTTGGTGCGCCAGCGCATGTTGCCGCTGTAGGAGAGGAAGATGACCGGCCGGACGACGCCGTCCGAGAGCGCGGACCCGTACCCGTAGGTGTAGTCGGCGGCGGACCGCCGGATGCCGGCGTTGTCCTCCTCGTACGTAACAAAAGGGATGGGGTTGGTGTCGGACCGGAAGGGCGTACCGGTCAGGGCGAGCCGGCGCGTGGCGGGCTCGAACGCCTCCAGGCAGGCCTCGCCCCAGGACTTGGAGTCACCGGCGTGGTGGATCTCGTCCAGGATCACCAGGGTCTTGCGCTGCTCCACCCGGTTGCGGTGCAGCATGGGCCGCACGCCGACGCCGGCGTAGGTGACCGCGACGCCGTCGTACTCCCGGCCCAGGGGCCCCGCGCTGTACTCGGGATCGAGCTTGATCCCTATCCGTCCGGCCGCCTCGGCCCACTGCTTCTTCAGGTGCTCGGTCGGCGCGACCACGGTCACCTGCTGCACGACGTGGTGGTGCAGCAGCCAGGAGGCCAGCGTCAGCGCGAAGGTCGTCTTGCCGGCGCCGGGCGTGGCGACGGCGAGGAAGTCACGCGGCTGCTCCTGGATGTACTTCTCCATCGCTCCCTGCTGCCAGGCACGCAGCTTGCTGGCGGTACCCCAGGGCGCGCGACCCGGGAAGGCGGGCGACAGGTGGTGGGAGTGAGCGGAGGAAGCGGACATGGGGGCGGGCCCGGAGGGCCCTCCGTTGAGGGTGGTGGCGGGTGACGGGCGGGCGGTAGTCACGGTCTCCGTTTTTTGGGGCTGGAATTCAGGGGCCGCGCGCAGCGCGTCCGTTAGGGCGGTGGTGGGTGACGGGCGGGATCGGCTACGTATGACAACCGGGCCACCCTACCGGCGCCCCGACGGTGTCAACGCGCGAACGAGGCCGGGTCGCCCGTGGGTGGGAGCCACGTCACAACTGCCGCAGCCGCCCCGCGATCACGCCGACATCACCGAGGTCCCCGGAGGCCACATCGATGACCAGGTCGTACGCGGTGTCCTGGTCGGCGTCGGCGAGATCCACACCGTTGACGGCGAGGAAGGCGGCGGTTGCGAGCCACGCGGTGCGCTTGTTGCCGTCGACCAGGGGGTGGTTGGCGGCGAGGGCGTGCAGCAGGGCGGCGGCCTGCTCGTACAGGTCCTCGTAGGCGGCCGTACCGAACATCCGGGCCCGCGGCCGGTGCACGGCGGAGGCCAGCAGCCCCGGCTCGCGTGCCTCGGGCGGCCGGCCGCCGAAGGCGATCTCGGCGATGGCGGTGACCTCGGCGACGGTGAGGTGGCGGCTCATTCGCCCAGCCTCCGCAGCAGCTCGGCGTGACTGCGCGCGAGACGCTCGGCCTGGGTGCGGACGACCGCCTGCTCCTCGTGCAGATACCGGTGTACGGCCGCCAGGACGACCTCGTCGGTCCGGCGGCCGGAGGCGTCGGCGAGGTCGTCCAGGGCCTGCCGGGTGGCGACGTCGAGGGAGAGGGTCAGCTCGGGCATGGGGGAAGGCTAGGGTGCGAGAGGCCGCTCGGCGACCGACTTTCGCCAGGTCATCGCGCCCTCACGTGCCCACGTCAGCGTGCCCTCAGCCGTGTCGTCACCCAGGCCCCCACCAGCGCCACCCCCGTCATCGGCAGGAAGACGGCGGCGAAGGCGGCGGGGTGGGTGCCGTCGGTGGCCGTGGCCGTGGTGGCCGCCGTGCTGCCGCCGCCCAGGGCCGCGAAGGCCGCGCCGGCCGCGGCGAGGAGGACGACGTTGGAGAGGGCGTCGGAGATCTGGAGGGCGGCGGAGTTGGCGCCGGCCTCCTCCGGGGCGGACAGCTTCAGCAGGAGCACGCTGGTGGAGGAGATCACCAGGCCCATGCCGAAGCAGCCGAAGCCCCAGGCGACGGCGACTGTCCAGACAGGCACGGAGTGCAGGAGCACGCTGGGCGCGGCCGTGATCGCGGCGGCGACGAGCACCATGCCGCCGGTCATCAGCCGCTCCCGGTACGGCTGCATGCGTGGCCGGGACTGCATCCAGGAGCCCAGCGCCCAACTGCCGCCGCCCGCCGCCAGCGAGAGCCCGGCGAGCATCGGCGACAGGCCGCGCTGGGTGACCAGCATCAGCGGCACGAAGGACTCGGCGGCGATGAAGGAACCGGCGGACAGACCGCGCAGCAGCACGACGGAGGGCAGACCGCGGGCCGCCCGGTAGGTGCCGCGCGGGAGGAGACCGAGGACGGCGGGAACGAGCAGGGCGGCGCCGGCGAGCCCCGGGAGCAGGGACAGGGGGCGCAGGTCCTGGGCGGCGTACTGCAGCAGGCCGGCGCCGAGGGAGATGCCGAGGGCGAGCCGGATCCGCCGCCGGTCGAAGGCGAGGGCGCCGGCCTCCTCGTCCACCGGGCCCGCCGCCCTCCGCCGTATCTGCGGCAGTGCGAGGGCGAGCGGGAAGACGACGAGGACCGGGATGCCGAGGAAGACCCAGCGCCAGCCGAGGTGCTCGGTGACGGCGCCGGAGGCGAGCGGGCCGACGATGGACGGTACGACCCAGCCCGCCGCGAACGCCGCCATGATCGCGGGCCGCAGCCGCTCGGGGTAGGCGCGGCCGACGACGACGTACAGCGCGACGATGACCAGTCCCCCGCCGAGCCCCTGCACGGCCCGCCCGAGGATGAACACCCACATGACCTGCGCGGTCCCGGCGACGACCAGCCCCGCGGCGAAGGCCCCGATCCCCGTGGTCAGCGCCCCGAGCGGCCCCCGCCGGTCGGACCACTGCCCGGCCAGCACCATGCCGAACAGGCTGGTCGTGAAGTACCCGGAGAAGGCGAACGCGTACAGGGCCACGCCGTCCAACTCCCGCGCCGCGACCGGCATCGCGGTGCCGACGGCGGTCGCCTCGAAGGCGATCAGCAGCACGACGGACACGATCCCGACGCTGAGCGCCCGGTAGGCCCGGCCCAGCACACCGTCGCCCTGCTCGACGGGCTCCACGACATCGGCGTCACGCGACTCAAGGGCACTCATGGCCGACAGAGTAAGGCCCACAGCACGGTTTGACCCCTGTCCTCGGTCCCGCCCGCCCTGCGACCTTGGTCGTACGCCTCCGGGCCGTTCATGAACGCCGTGTGGCAGTCGCATTGCAGCCCCGACGTTCGCCTTGAGCCCGTGGAGCACCTCGCCATAACGTCATTCCCACGAACACGGCCGTGTGCCCGAGTGGTTCAGGGGCTCGCCCGCGCAGCATCCATCAGCGAGCTCCGCTCGCGGGGAGTTACGCGGGTCCGACTCCCACCACGGCCGAGACGACAACAGAACACGGCCGTGTGCCCGAGTGGTTCAGGGGCTCGCCTGCAAAGCGAGTTACGTGGGTTCGAATCCCGCCACGGCCTCTGGTGCTTTGACCAGGCAAAACCAAAAGATCGGCTGTGGGAGCAGGGCTCGGCCGGGCCGAGTGGCGTGGCTGGAGCCGGTGCACCGCCGACTGCCCGTTCACAAGGCGAATCGCGTGGTTCGATTGCCGGCGCGGCCGGCGAGCGATGACCGGTCCTCGCTCTGCCAGCTCCCCGATCTTGGCTGATATACGCTGCCTTTACTTTCATCGCAGCCATGCCCGGGGGGGCTTACACATGCTGATGCGGTCTCGCGTGCTCTGGGGGAGCGCGCTCTTTTCCGTGGTCTTGGTAGGGGTCGGCGCGCCCGGTGCGGTCGCGACGCCGGCGGCGGTCACCGGTGCCGCCGTTTCCGTCGGGGTCGGGCCGTGGGCCGGGGCGAAGGAGTTGGCCGGGGTCAGCCGGGTGGTCGAACTGGAGTCGGCCCGGAACGGGACGCTGGCGGGGCTCTTCGTGCAGGGGGGCAAGACGGTGCTCTCGGTCAGGCCCGCGGGCAGCGCCGCCTGGGGATCGACGGATGCGGCGCCGGGGGCCACGCTGCGGCGGACGGACGACGGGGCGCTCGCGCTGCTGTGGTGGGTGCCGGGGACGGGCGGCGGGCCCAGCACGCTGCGGATGTCCCGGCTGGCTCCCGACGGCACCGCCTTCGGTCCGGCCGAGGACGTCGCGACGGGTACGCCCGCGAGCGTCGGGGTCGACCGGCGGACGCCGGTGACCACCATCGCCGCCAACTCCGCGGGCAGGCAGGTCGTCGCCTGGATGGACGCCGACCGTCGGCTGACGGTCGTGGAGCGTTCCGGCCTGCGGTCCGCCTGGTCCGCGCCGGCGGGCCTCGATCGGCTCCCGGACCCGATCGTCCGGCCCGACCACACCTACGACTACACGCTGCGGGACCTGCGTCTCGCCGTGGCCACCGACGGGTCCGTGGGCTTGGTGTGGGGCGGGGACAGCTACTACACGGGTGACGGGGTGGACCCGGATCCGACGGCTTACCAGTGGCACTACCGCTTCCTGGAGAAGCCCGCGGGGGCCGGTTCCTGGACGGCGCCACGTGCCCTGGCGCAGCTGGGCGACAAGCCTCGGCTGGTCACGCTGGCCGCCGATCCGCAGGGCGGCTTCCAGTTGCTGGCCGGTGGCACCTACGCCCGCAAGGCGGCCGGTGCCGCGGACTGGGGTGCCGGCCAGAGTACCGGAATCGAGGCGGGCCCGTCCGCCCCGGCCACGTTGCTGACCGCCGCGAACGGCGATGTCACCGCGGTCGGTTGGCAGGGCGGCGGCCCCGCCGTCGCCACCCGTCTCGCGTCCCGGGGCAGCTGGGGTGCCGCGCAGCAGCTGACCCGTTACGCCGAGGACGGCCCGGTCGGCAGCACGCAGACCGCGAACGGCTCGGTGGTCGTCACCTACACGCAGAAGCGGTTCGTCTCCAGCCGTACGGTCCGCCGGGACTTCGTCGCCCAGACCGTGGCGGGCGGCAGCGTGTCGAAGCCGCGCACCCTCAGCTCCCAGAAGGACGGCACGACCAGCGCGGGCCTGGTGGCCACCGATGACAAGGGGCGCCCGGTGGCGGTCTGGACGCAGTCCGCCGACGACGGCTCCTCGCGCATCTCGTACACCGCGACCACGGCGAGCCGGACCCTGCCCAAGTGGCACGACTACTCCGACGGCACCCGCGCGGACCTCGTGGGCATCGGCAAGGGCGACACGATGAACCTGCTCACGCAGGACTCCGCCAATCCGCTGGTCACCTATCAGACGCGCCCCTGGGCGGACACGACCCGCGTCGTGCCGTTCGGGGACTTCGACGGCGACCGCTGCAACGACCTCGTCGTACGGCTGCCCGGCGGCGAGACCCGGCTCTACACGCCGGTCTGCGGCGGACTGCCCACGCCCGACTCCGCGTACCGGCGCCTGGCCCGGGACTGGAGCGGCTACGACACGCTGCTCTCCAGCGGCGACCAGACCGGCGACGGCCGCCCCGACCTGCTGGCCCGAGACGCCCGCACCGGCGATCTGTACCTGTACGCGCACAACGGGACGGACGGCTTCCTGGCCCGCAAGAAGATCCGCTCCGCATGGACCGGCTACAAGCGGGTCATCGGTGCCGGCGATCTCAACGGCGACGGCATCGGCGACGTGCTCGCGCTCGACAAGTCGGGTGAACTCTGGCGCTACAACGGCGTCCGCGGCGGCACCCTCGAGGACCGCGTCCTGGTCTTCAAGGACTGGGGCGGCTCCTACCAGGACGCCGTGGGCGCCGGTGACGTCAACGGCGACGGCCGCGGCGACCTGGTCTCCCGCGACACCTCGAACCGGCTGTGGCTCAACGTGGGCACCGGCACCGGCACCTTCAAGAGCCGCGTCCAGGCCGGTGACGCGACCTACTGGAAGAGCTGGGCGTCCCTCGGCTGAGCGTGGTGCGGGCGGGCGGGCCGGGTCACAGGACCCCGCCCGCCTCGTCCTGGAACAGTTCCGTCCAGTAGTGCCAGTCGGTGCCGGGCGCCGTGCCCGTGGGGTCGACGGACGACAGGGTGTGGATCATCGCCGCGGCCAGCTGGTCGTACGCCTCCGTCGTCAGTTCGTTGGCGAGGTGTTCGTCGATGGTGCGTTCGTGGTGCAGGAGCCAGAGTGTGAAGGCGAGGGTTGAGACGTCGGTGTTGAGGGGGTAGAGCGTGGCCTCCGGCTCGCTGAAGGTCAGCACCGCGCCCGTTCTGCCGTCGACCACCAGGCTGATGTCCTCGATGAGGTGACCCAGGCGGATCAAGTGGTCGGCGTGGGCGGGGAGTTCGTCGAGGGGGTAGTCGCCCGCGTACTCATCGGTGAAGTACTCCCGGAGCGTCGGCAGCGGGACGTCCGTGTCGGCGTGGAAGAGGACCGCCTCCTCCGGCAGGCCGGTCTCGCGCAGGAAGCGCCGGGTCGGCTCGTGCGTGAGGGGCGGGGGGAAGTCGACGTCTTCGAAGCGGGTCACCCTGCCGTGCCCGAACTCCTGGTCCAGGACGCGCGCGGGGACGTCCAGGGTGAGGCCGGAGGCGGTGCCGGGGCCGGCGACGAGGGCGAGCGGGCGGATCAGGGCCGCCACCTTCCAGTACGGCGAAACCTCGCCGTCCGCGCCCTCCTCGAAGAGGGAGAGCAGGCGGCGGGTCGCCTCGGCGACCGTCCTGGGGCCGTACTGACCCGCGAGGGACGCGAAACGGCCGCGCAGGCCCGCCAGTTCCTCGGTGACCGCGGCGAAGCGCAGCAGCGTGGCCAGGGAGGGCGCGAAGGGGCGGGGCTCGGACGGGGCGAACAGGTACACCGTCGTCAGCTCGCCGGTGCCGCCGTCGAGCAGGATCGACTCGCGCTCCATGCTCGCCGGGTTGAGCAGTTCGCCTATCACCAGCCGGTCCCGCAGCTCGTCCGCCACCCGGAACGGGCCGTCCGCGGCGTCGGCGAGCGTGCGCAGACCGTGCCTGCGCAGCGGGGAGAAGGTCAACAGGTCGGTGTCCGCGGGCAGTCCGCTGCCGCCGAGCAGGCCGCGCGTCGGCCCGTGCGTGACATAACGGTCCAGGTCCGCCTCGGTCAGTGTGATCGCCGGAACCCCGGCATCGGTCGTGCTCATCGCTCCCCCGCGATCTTCCCCGTGCCCCACCTGCGTCCGTGAGCGCGACTGCCCCCACTGCTTGCGCAGCCTACGCCGCCCCACTGACAACGGCCCTCACCAGGAAGGACGTCGGCCGAGCCGGGTGCGTTGCGCACCGACGCGGATCGTCACCGCCGTGGGGCGAGCCTCCGGGTGCTCACTGGCCCGTCACCACCGCCGCCTGCGGCCGGATCGGGAGCCGGTTGACCGGGCGGCCGGTGGCCGCGCGGACCGCGGAGGCGATCGCGGCCGGTGCCGTCACGACCGGGACCGCGCTGACGGACTTGGCGCCGAAGGGGGCGACCACGTCCCGTTCCTCGACCAGTTTGACGATCCGGATGTCCGGGGCGTCCAGCGCGGTCGGGAGGGCGTATCCGGTCAGGTCGGGGTGGCGGATCAGGCCACGCGGGGTGCGCAGGTTCTCGGTGAGCGCGATGCCTACGCCCTGGGTCACGCCCGCCTCGATACGGGCGGCCAGCTGGGTGGGGTTGAGGATCCGGCCCACGTCCTGGGCGACCGCCAGCTCCACCACCCGCACCGAGCCCAGCTCGATGTCGACGTCCACCACCGCGCGGATCGCGCAGAAGGCCAGGCCCACGAAGGCGTCGCCCTGGCCGGAGGCGTTCAGCGGCTCGGTCGGGTGCGGGCGGCACTGGGCCGTGGCCCACAGCTCCTTGCCGTCCATCGCCTCCGTGACGGTGGTCGACAGCACACCGTCGTACGACGTGATCTTGCCGTCGGTGATCTGGAGCAGCTCCGTGGACATGCCGAACTTGTGGGCGAGCGGCTGCAGGAGCTGGGTGCGGACCATCTTCGCCGCGCGCTCCACCGCGCCGCCCGACACCCACGTGTGCCGGCCCCGGCAGCCCGCGCCGGCCGACGGCTGGTCGGTGTCGACCGGCGCCACGTGGACTTCCTCGATGCCGAGGGTCTCCTGGACGATCTGCCGGGCCAGGGTGGTGAAGCCCTGGCCGGTCTCCACGGCGGCGCACAGGACGGTCGCGACTCCGTCGTGGACCTTGACCGTCGCCGTGGACACCTCGTCGGCGCCCTCCGCGCCGAGCATGTGCACCATGCCCAGGCCGTAGCCGACGCCCCGGCGTACCGCGCCCGGTTCGCCCGCGCCCTCGGGGCCGCCGGGCAGCAGCCACTCCTCCTCGGGCGTGTCCTTGGGCAGGGCGGGCAGCGGGAAGTCCTGCACGGCCTGCAGGAGTTCGGCGACCGGCGCCGGGCAGGTCACCGTCTGGCCGATCGGGAGGACGTCACCGGTCGCGAGGGCGTTGCGCAGGCGCAGCTCGGCCGGGTCCAGGCCCAGTTTCTTCGCCAGCTTGTCCATCTGCGCCTCGTAGGCCGCGCACACCTGCATCGCGCCCTCGCCGCGCACATGGCCGGAGGGGGGGTTGTTGGTGCGGACGGCCCAGCCCTCGATGAAGGCGTTCGGGACGACGTACGGGCCGCATGCGAAGGAGACGGCGGCGGCCAGCGCGTCGGAGGAGGTGTCGGCGTACGCGCCCGCGTCCAGCAGGATCTGCGCCTCCACCTTAACCAACTTGCCCTCGGCGTCGGCGTGGTGGCGGTACCGGAGAAGCGTCGGATGACGGTGGGCGTGACCGAGGAAGGACTCCTCGCGGGTCGCCGTGAGCTTCACCGGGCAGCCGGTCCTCAGGGCGAGCAGGCCGAGCGGGAGCTGGAAGCCCTGGTCCTCGCGGTCGGCGGTGGCCCCCGGCACCCCGGTGACGACGATCTTCACCCGATCCGGGGACAGGCCGTAGCAGGCCGCGGCGGTGTTGCGGTCGGTGTGCGGGTCGGTGGAGGCCAGGTACAGCTCCACGCCGCCGTCGGGGCGCGGCACGGCGAGGCCGGCCTCGGCGCCGATCGGGGCCGGGTCCTGGCGCCCTATGCGGTACTGACCCTCGACGACGACCTCGCCGACCGCCGACGGGTCGCCGTGGTGCAGCGGGATGTGCCGGATCAGGTTGCCGTCGGGGTGCAGCGGCTCGGCCTCGAAGGCCTGTTCGGGGTCGATGACCGGGTCGAGTACTTCGTACTCGACGATGACGGCCGCCGCGGCCATCCGCGCGGTGTCCGGATGGTCGGCGGCGACGGCCGCGATGGGCTCGCCGTGGTGCCGTACGACCTCGGAGGCGAACACCGGCCGGTCGGGGGTGCCCCGGCCGTGGCGCGGGGTGCCGGGCACGTCCTCGTGCGTGACGACGGCCCGTACGCCGGGCATCTCGCGCGCGTGGCTGGTGTCGATGGACACGATGCGCGCGTGCGCGTGCGGGGAGCGCAGCACGGCCGCCCACAGCAGGCCCTCGGCCCACAGGTCGGCCGCGTACGGGAAGGTGCCCTCGGTCTTGGCCCGGGCGTCGGCGTGCGGCAGGGAGGCGCCGAGACCGTGCGGCAACGCCTCGGCCTCGGGGGCGGGTTCCGCGGCGGTGGTCGCCGTGGCGGCTTCGTTGCTCACGCCTGGCCTCCGTCCTGGCCGTAGTGCGGGTCCTGCGGTCCCGGCGTGCCGTGCGGCGGTGTGCCGTACGGGTCGGGCGTGCCGTACGGCGGCGTGTCGCCGTAGCCGCCGGGAGCGGCACGCGGGGTGTCGAACGCGCCGGGCGCCTCGAACGCCGACGGGTTGACCCCGCCGGAGCCGGGGCCCGCCTGGTGCGGAATACGGGCCTCGTCCGCGTCCGTCTCGACGTCGGCGGCATGCGACGCCTCGCGTTCGGCGACGACCTCCTTGACGGCCTCCACAACGCCCCGATAGCCGGAGCAGCGGCACAGGTTGCCGCACAGCGCCTGCCGGGTCTCCAGCTCGGTCGGCGCGGGGTTGCCCTCCAGCAGGTCGTGCACGGTCATCGCCACGCCGGGCACGCAGAAACCGCACTGCACGGCACCGCACCGGGCGAGCGCGCGCTGCACGTCGGAGGGCTGTCCGTCCACGGCCAGGCCCTCGACCGTACGCACCTCGCTGCCGGCCGCGGTGACCGCCGGGACCAGGCAGGAGGCGACCAGCCGGCCGTCGACCTGGACGTTGCAGGCCCCGCACTCGCCCTGCGAGCAGCCGTCCTTGGCGCCCGCGAGCCCGAGCCGCTCCCGCAGGACGTACAGCAGCGACTCGCCGATCCAGGCGTCGGTGACGGGCCGGTCGACGCCGTTGACGCGCAGGACGTAGGAGGCCGACGGGTGGTCGTCGTGCGGCGGGAGGGGCGCGGTGTGCTCCGCGGGTCCCTCGGCTTCCTGAGGCCTGGGCGCGGTGTCCTCGGTGGCGCCCTCGCCGTCCGCCCCGGGTGCGGCTGCTGCGGCGGCCTCGGTCGCGTCGGCGGCGTGCTCCGGTACGGGTGCTGAGGCCGGGGTCCGCGGTGCCGCTTGGTCGGCCGTGGCCGGGCTGGTGGGCGTCGTGCGGGCTGTGGCTGCCTGCGGGGCTCCGGTGGGGGCCACGGGACCTTCGTGGTCTGCCGGGCCGCCAGCGGGGCGCTCAGGGGCCGCCGCGGGGCCGTGGCCGTCCGTGTCCGGTCGTCGTCCCGCCGTCGGCTCGGCCCGCTGCTCCGGGAACCCGGTCGGGACGCCTCGCTGCGCCGGCTCCGCGGACTCGCCGAACTCTTCGAAATCGCCGAACTCAGCAGGCTCGACGGACTCGCCGAACCGGCCGGGGTGGTCGGCCTCGAAGCGGCCGGCCCCGACGTGCGCCTCAGCGGACTCGGACTGCCGGCCGTCACCGTGACCGGCTTCACCGACCCCCGACTCGTCCCGAGCGGCCGTGGGATGGCCGGACCGCCCCTGCCCGTACCGCCCGTCCGGTGCGGGTGCGTACCCCGGCGCGCCCGGACCGCCCGCCGGGTGTGCGTCGGTGTGGTCGGGCAGGCCGGTGTGGCCGGTGTCGGCGGGCCGGTCCCAGGAGCGGGCCGCGTCCTCCGTCGCCCAGGGCGCGGGCGCGCCGCCGGGCAGGGTGGCCGGCGGGGTGCCGCCACCCCACTGCTCGACCAGCGAGGACGCGGTGAACTCGCCCGATTCGTCCTGAAGATCACCACCGGCGACCGGGATCGACCACTGCCCGGTGACGTCGTGTCCGGGCGCGGCCGGCGCCGCGGGCTCCTCGAAGGTCCAGTGCTGGGTCGCGCCGGGGTTGTAGGTGAACCGGTCGTCGGCGGTCTGCGTCCGGGGCGTGGCGTTCGGGTCGGGCCACTCGGCGCCGCCGGCGGGCGCGGTCCAGGTGCCGGTCGCGGCGGGGTCGCCGGTGCCGGGGGCGACCGCTATCCGCGGCGGCACATAGCCGTGTCCCGGCGCGGCCAGCGGACTGTCGCCGGACAGCAGGGCGTCGATGCCGCCTTCGGGGAGCTTGACGAAGGCGGTGGCGCCGTCGTCGTAGTCGCCCTGGGGCAGCGGGTCCCAGCGTGCGCCGCCCTGGGGCGTGCCCTGTCCGTGCTGGTCGTCGGTCACGACAGCGCCCTCCCCAGTGCTCGTCGGGCCAGTGCGGCGACGGTGCGCCGCAGGTGCAGTACGGCGGGCGGAAGTGCGGGCACCGAGCCGTCGGGCTCCGGTGCCGGGTCCGGGATGCAGGCCGCGGCGACGTACTCGCCGAAGGCGTTCAGGGCCTCCGGGACGAGCGCGCGGTCGTTGTCCCAGTCGATCAGCTGCGCGACCCACTGCTCGGCCTCCAGGGGCCTGAGCGGCATCGGCGCTATGGCACCGACGGCGCACCGCACTCCGCGCCGGGCGGGGTCGAGGACCAGGGCCACGGAGGCCAGCGCACGACCCGGGCCGGTGCGTCCGGTCGCCTTGAGGAAGACCTGCGGGGCGTGCAGCAGCGGCACGCGCACGTAGCCGACGAGTTCGCCGCCGCGCAGCATCTCCATGCCGGCCAGCAGGTGTGACACCGGGATCTCCCGGCGGGCTCCGCCCGGGCCCGCGATGATCAGCGTCGCCTCCAGGGCGGCCAGCACCGGCAGCGCGTCCCCGGTGGGGGCGGCCGAGGCGATGTTGCCGCCCAGGGTGCCCGCGTTGCGGATGTGCGGCGGGCCCGCGGCGCGCGCGGCGGCGGCGAGGGCCGGGATCAGGGCCGCGAAGTCGGGGCGGCCCATGCGCGCGTGCGTGAGGCCCGCGCCGAGCAGCGCGTGGCCGTCCTGGTACTGCCAGCCGCGGATCTCGCTGATCCGCCCGAGACCCACCAGGGCGGCGGGCCTGAGCTGGCCCGAGTTGACGGCGGCCATCAGGTCGGTGCCGCCCGCGACGGGCACGGCGGCGGGCATGGCCGCGAGGGCCGCCACGGCCTCGTCCAGCGTCGTGGGTAGCGTGACGGCCTGCTCCGCCTGCGGTGCGTGCGTGGTCAAACCGGCTGCCCCTTCCCGCTGCCCCACCTGGTCCCACCTGTGTGGCCGTACGGTACGTGCTCACAGGGCGGACGTGGCAACTCTGGCACATCTTCGCAAGTGCCGAAGACGGGGGTCCCTTAGGAGGCATTCGCCCACCTCATCGCGGAGATGGTCCGTTTTTGCACGGCATTGCCGGTGCGCGTCGATTGACACTCTTCGGTGACCCTTGGCGCGGTTTTCCAGCACTTGTTCGGGACGGCCGCCTGAACAGGGCGGTCACTTGTTCGGCGGCGATCCCTCGATCGGGCGACCGGACACACCGGGGCGCTTCTGCCACGGCCGGGGCCCGGTGGGCGGCCGGTAGGCCACGCCGAGGGCGTCAAGTCGCGCGTAATGGGCGGTCATACGGCGTTCGAAGCCGGCGAAGTCCCGTTCCGCGGGGGCGGGCAGCCGGCTCCAGGCCACCTCGGCGAAGGCCGCGAGCCGGGGGAAGGTCTGGTAGTCCACGCGCGCGCTGTCCTCCAGCACCTCGGTCCAGACGTTGGCCTGAGTGCCCAGCACATGCCGGGCCTCCGCCTCGGTGAGCCCGTCCGGGACGGGTTCGAACCGGTAGACGTCCTCCAGGGTCCGCACGAATCCGATCGGCACCGGTTCGTCCTCGCCCGGGGCCTGACGGTGGTCCAGATACACGTACTGCTCCGGGCACATGACGACGTCATGGCCGGCCCGCGCGGCCGCGATCCCACCGCCGTAACCGCGCCAGGACGACACCGCCGCGCCCTTGGCGAGCCCGCCCTCCAAAATTTCGTCCCAGCCGATGAGCCTGCGTCCGCGCGCGGCGAGCCAGGCGTCGAAATGGCCGATGAACCACGACTGCAGCTCGTCCTCGTCGGCGAGGGAGAGGTCCGCGATCCGGGTCTTGGCGGTCACCGACTCGGACCACTGCTCCTTGCGGCATTCGTCGCCGCCGACATGGAT
This sequence comes from Streptomyces sp. NPDC052107, assembly GCF_040680215.1. Classification (NCBI taxonomy): domain Bacteria; kingdom Bacillati; phylum Actinomycetota; class Actinomycetes; order Kitasatosporales; family Streptomycetaceae; genus Streptomyces; species Streptomyces sp. NPDC052107. The sequence goes on along the minus strand of NZ_JBFAWG010000006.1, from coordinate 90,047 downwards.
GAACTGCGCGGGGAACAGCTCCAGGACCTCTTCGAACACCCCCTCGTAGAAGCGCAGGGTGGTGTCGGTGGGGGCGAGTACGTTGGCGGCGATCCCCCAGTTGTCCCAGACGGTGAGGGCGGTGGTGTCGATGACGTCGGTGTTACCGAGTTCCGGGTACGCGGCGATCGCGGCCTGCGAATGGCCGGGTACGTCGATTTCCGGGACGACGGTGATATGCCGCTCGGCGGCATAGGCGACGATCTCCCGGATGTCGTCCTGGGTGTAGTAACCCCCGTGCGGTTTCTCCTCCCACAGCGGGGAGGCCCGGTGACCGAATTTCGACCGTGCCCGCCAGGAGGCGGTTTCGATCAGCTTCGGATACCGCTTGATCTCGATCCGCCAGCCCTGGTCGTCGGTCAGATGGAAATGGAAGACGTTGAGTTTGTGCGCGGCCATCAGGTCGAGATACCGCAGCACGCCTTCCTTGGGCATGAAGTGCCGTGCCACGTCCAGGAGAAGACCGCGCCAGTGGAAGCGGGGGGCGTCGCGGACGGTGACGGCCGGAACCTCCCACTCGGTACGGCCGGTCACGGGGGCGCGTCGGAAGGCCTCCGGGCCGAGCAGCTGGCGGAAGGTCTGCGCGCCCCAGAAAAGGCCGGCCTCGCTCGCGCCGTCGATGCGGATCAGATAGCCGTCGGCGGACAGCTGGTAGGCCTCGGGGCTGCCGAGTTCGTCCTCGAGCGAGGGGGCGATCCGCAACAGGACGCGGGAGCCGCCGTCGCGGTGCGGGGCCAGCGGCAGCCCGGTCGCCGCGCCGACGGTCGCCCGCAGCCAGCGCGCGACCCGCTCGGTGCCCTCGCCGGCGTCGATCTCGGTGCCCGCGTCGATGACGAATCCGGTGCCACCACCGGGCAGCGAGGCCGAAACGCTGGGCGCGGGAATCAGCGCCACATCAGGTTCCGGGAAGAGGGGTGTGTCGCTCATGTCGCCGTCGCACCTCCGCGCCTGCGTTGCACTGAGTGCAACGACCGTTCCGCTACGCACAACCCCGACGGAGGCTACAGGTCTCGACCACTCCTGACCAGAGAACACGAAAACCCCCGGCACGCGCGCACCGCACACGCACCGGGGGACCTCACGAACCCGGACGGACGCCTACTTGTCGCCGCCCTTGTCGTCGCCGCCGCTGCCCATGGATTCGTAGATCTCCTTGCACATGGGGCACACGGGGTACTTCTTCGGGTCGCGGCCCGGCACCCAGACCTTGCCGCACAGCGCCACGACGGGGGTGCCGTCGAGGGCGCTCGCCATGATCTTGTCCTTCTGGACGTAGTGGGCGAAGCGCTCGTGGTCACCGTCGCCGTGGGACACCTGTGGCGTCGGCTCTACGAGGGTCCCCGTACCAGTCCCGCGCTCGGGCTCAAGAGTGCTCATACCGCCCAGGGTACTGAAGCGCACAGGTATCAGTTGAGCGAAGGGTCGTCCGGATACGTGGCCACCATCGCCAGCTCGTTGCGCTGGCGGCGCAGCACCTCGCGCCACAGTCGCTCCGGGGCCGGTGAGGAGACGTCCCCGGGCTCCGACTCGACCACGTACCAGGCACCCTCGACCAGCTCGTCCTCCAGTTGGCCGGGGCCCCAGCCGGCGTATCCGGCGAAGATCCTCAGGGACCCGAGGGCCGAGGCGAGCAGCTCCGGCGGGGCCTCCAGGTCGACCAGGCCGATCGCCCCGTGCACCCGGCGCCAGCCCAGCGGGGCGAGGTCGCCGTTCGTACCGCCCGGGATGACCGCGACGCCGAGCGCCGAGTCCAGCGAGACGGGCCCGCCCTGGAAGACCACACCGGGCTCGCCGGTGAGATCGGCCCAGCCTTCCAGGATGTCGCTCACGTCCACCGGGGTGGGGCGGTTGAGGACGACACCGAGGGAGCCCTCCTCGTCGTGGTCGAGAAGCAGCACCACAGCGCGGTCGAAGTTCGGGTCCGCCAGGGCGGGAGTGGCCACGAGCAGCCGCCCTGTGAGCGAGGACACCTCGGTCATGCCAGACATGATCCCGCATCTTCCCCTTCGGTGGGGAGCCAATCCGGGTGCGGGAGTGAACGCAGCTCGAATCAGGAGGTGCGGCCCGTCAGGGCCTCGTTCGAGGGTGGTGGCGGGAGACGGCTGGGCGCACGGAAGCGCCCCGGGCGCACGCCCGAGCCGGTGACCCCATGTGCCCGATAGCGCACGGTTCGTGTTGTGACACAGCTATGACGCGACTGGGCGGTCCTTGGGCTTACGGACGGGGGGTGATCGGCGATTACCCTGTCTTCCCGGCCCCCGCGCACAGTGATCGGCCGGCCCCTGCCCAACTCATCGGAACGCGAGATACATGACCGTCAACGACGATGTCCTGCTTGTCCACGGCGGAACCCCGCTGGAGGGCGAGATCCGTGTCCGCGGTGCGAAGAACCTCGTACCGAAGGCCATGGTCGCCGCCCTCCTGGGCAGCGCGCCGAGCCGTCTGCGCAACGTTCCCGACATCCGTGACGTGCGGGTCGTCCGCGGCCTGCTGCAGCTGCACGGCGTGACGGTCCGGCCGGGCGAGGAACCCGGGGAGCTGGTGCTCGACCCGACGCACGTCGAGAGCGCCAACGTGGCTGACATCGATGCCCACGCGGGCTCCAGCCGTATCCCGATCCTCTTCTGCGGCCCGCTGCTGCACCGCATCGGCCACGCGTTCATCCCCGGCCTCGGCGGCTGTGACATCGGCGGCCGGCCCATCGACTTCCACTTCGACGTGCTGCGGCAGTTCGGCGCGGTCATCGAGAAGCGCGCGGACGGGCAGTACCTGGAGGCTCCGAAGGGCCTGCGGGGTACGAAGATCCGACTGCCGTACCCGTCCGTCGGCGCGACCGAGCAGGTGCTGCTGACGGCCGTACTCGCCGAGGGCGTGACGGAGTTGTCCAACGCGGCCGTCGAGCCGGAGATCGAGGACCTCATCTGCGTGCTGCAGAAGATGGGCGCGATCATCGCGATGGACACCGACCGCACCATCCGCATCACCGGTGTGGACAAGCTCGGCGGCTACACCCACCGCGCCCTCCCGGACCGCCTGGAGGCCGCGTCCTGGGCTTCCGCCGCGCTCGCGACCAGCGGCAACATCTACGTCCGCGGCGCCCAGCAGCGCTCGATGATGACGTTCCTGAACACCTACCGGAAGGTGGGCGGCGCCTTCGAGATCGACGACGAGGGCATCCGTTTCTGGCACCCCGGTGGCCAGTTGAAGTCCATCGCGCTGGAGACGGACGTACATCCCGGTTTCCAGACCGACTGGCAGCAGCCGCTGGTGGTGGCGCTGACCCAGGCCACGGGCCTGTCCATCATCCACGAGACGGTCTACGAGTCCCGGCTGGGCTTCACGTCCGCGCTGAACCAGATGGGCGCGCACATCCAGCTCTACCGCGAGTGCCTGGGCGGCTCCGACTGCCGGTTCGGCCAGCGCAACTTCCTGCACTCCGCGGTCGTCTCCGGCCCCACCAAGCTCCAGGGCGCCGACCTGGTCATCCCCGACCTGCGCGGCGGCTTCTCGTACCTCATCGCGGCCCTGGCGGCCGAGGGCACGTCCCGCGTCCACGGCATCGAGCTGATCAACCGCGGCTACGAGAACTTCATGGAGAAGCTCGTCGAGCTCGGCGCGAAGGTGGAACTGCCGGGCAAGGCGCTCGGCTGACGGGTTCCCGCGTCGTGCGACGAAGGGGCGGCCCTCCGGTGAAGGAGGGCCGCCCCTTTGGCGTCATCGTGCGTCTTGACGGCATCGTGCGTCAGAACGCACCGTACGTCGTCCCGTGACGTACGAACGACAAGGTCACTTGCCCTTGGCGGCTTCCTTGAGCTTGCTGCCCGCGGTGACCTTCACGCTGTAGCCGGCGGGGATGTTGATCGGCTCGCCGGTCTGCGGGTTACGCGCGGTGCGAGCGGCACGGTGGGTGCGCTCGAAGGTCAGGAAGCCGGGGATGGTGACCTTCTCGTCGCCCTTGGCGACGATCTCGCCGACGGTCTCGGCGAACGCGGCCAGCACGGCGTCGGCGTCCTTGCGGGTCACCTCGGCGCGGTCGGCCAGCGCGGCCACCAGCTCACTGCGGTTCATGTTGTTACTCCCGTGTTTTCTTGCCGTTGGGGTGTGCCACGCGGCGGATCCGCCCGAGGCACTGCGATGCCGATGCGCTCGCGCCCAGGGACGCATCCTGCCCCTACCTGCGGCGGTAAAGCCAATCCGGCACCCGTAGGAGTCGTGAGAACACCCTGGGGAGTCACACGAAAAGCGCCCGCTCGGCGTCACCCTAGAGGGCGCCCGGCATCAGCTGGTTCCACGACGCGCCGATGCGGGGGCCGTCGTGGTGATCCTCACAGCCCCTGCACAGTACGGCACGGCGTCACCGGGACGTCGCCCGGCCGCCGCTCCGCCGTCACCCGGCGGAGCGACGTGGAGAATGCTAGGCCGTCGCGCCCGCCGCCTTCGCGGCCTCGCGGACCGCGCCGGCGACGGCGCCCGCGACCTTGTCGTTGAAGACGCTCGGAATGATGTAGTTCGGGTTCAGCTCGTCCTGGCTGACCACGTCGGCGAGGGCCTTCGCGGCGGCCAGCATCATCTCGGTGTTGACGGTGCGGGACTGGGCGTCCAGCAGGCCGCGGAAGACGCCCGGGAAGACCAGCACGTTGTTGATCTGGTTCGGGAAGTCGGAGCGGCCGGTGGCCACAACGCCCGCCGTCTGGCGGGCGATTGCCGGGTCCACCTCGGGGTCGGGGTTCGCGAGCGCGAACACGATCGCGCCGTCGGCCATGGCGGCCACGTCGTCGCCGTCGAGCACGTTCGGGGCGGAGACGCCGATGAACACGTCGGCGCCGCGCACGGCCTCCTTGAGGGTGCCGGTGAGGCCCTCGGGGTTGGTGTTGTCGGCGATCCAGCGCAGCGGCGAGTCGGCCGGGGCGTTCACCAGGTCCTCGCGACCGGAGTGGACGACGCCGTGGATGTCGGCGACGACGGCGTTCTTCACGCCCGCGGCGAGCAGCAGCTTGAGGATGGCCGTACCGGCGGCGCCGGCGCCGGACATCACGACCCGGATGTTCTCGATCGCCTTGTCCGTGACGCGAAGTGCGTTGGTCAGCGCGGCGAGAACGACGATCGCGGTGCCGTGCTGGTCGTCGTGGAAGACGGGGATGTCGAGGGCCTCGCGCAGCCGGGCCTCGATCTCGAAGCAGCGCGGCGCGGAGATGTCCTCCAGGTTGATGCCGGCGAACCCGGGGGCGATCGCCTTGACGATCTCCACGATCGCGTCGGTGTCCTGGGTGTCCAGGCAGATCGGCCAGGCGTCGATGCCGGCGAAGCGCTTGAAGAGAGCCGCCTTGCCCTCCATGACGGGCAGCGCGGCCTTGGGGCCGATGTTGCCGAGGCCCAGCACGGCGGAGCCGTCCGTCACGACCGCAACGGAGTTGCGCTTGATCGTGAGGCGGCGGGCGTCCTCGGGGTTCTCGGCGATCGCCATGCAGACGCGGGCCACACCCGGTGTGTAGACCATGGACAGGTCGTCACGGTTGCGGATGGGGTGCTTCGACGCCATCTCGATCTTGCCGCCGAGGTGCATCAGGAACGTACGGTCCGAGACCTTGCCGAGGGTGACGCCCTCGATGCCGCGCAGCTTCTCGACGATCTCCTCGGCGTGCGCGGTGGAGGTGGCCGCGATGGTGACGTCGATGCGGAGCTTCTCGTGGCCGGACGCGGTGACGTCGAGGCCGGTCACCGAGCCTCCGGAGGACTCCACCGCGGTGGTGAGCTGCGAGACGGCGGTTCCGCTCGCGGGCACCTCCAGCCGGATGGTCATCGAGTAGGAGACGCTGGGCGCCGTTGCCATGGCCGACTTCCTCTGCTTTCACCGTGTCGCGAGTTGTGCCGTCCGATCGTCGCACCTACCGCGGAGTACGTGGTAGCCGCCCTGGATTGCGGACGTTTTGTTCATGAGCGGTGCCTGGTTGATGCATGATTTCGGAAAACCACTTCCACCATACGAGAAACAATCAGGTGGGAAAAGGGGCGTACCGGCCAAGGAAAGAGACCCACATCACGTCCGTGATGTGGGTCTCCCTCGCGCTCATGACACCGACCCGCCATGCTCGCCTCGCGGCAAGTGGTCCCTCGCAGGGACAAAGGTTGGGCCCGGGGGCTTGGATCGGGCCGGTGCCACGTCAAGGCTAACAAACCGACGCCCCGGGGCCATTCCCGTACGGGATGTTCACAGGAAACTCAGTCCCGCAGCAGGTCCGGCACCCCGGCCGGGTCCGGCTCGTCCCGCTCCCCCGACACCACCGTCAGCTGCTGGGTGGCCCGGGTCAGCGCCACGTAGAGCACACGCAGGCCGGCCGGCGACTCGTCGGCGATCTCCGCGGGCGAGACGACCACCGTCGCGTCGTACTCCAGGCCCTTGGCCTCCAGGCTGCCGAGCGCGACGACCCGGTCGCCGAGCCCGGCCAGCCAGCGCCGGGCCTCCTCGCGCCGGTTCATGGCGACGACCACGCCGACCGTGCCGTCCACCTGGTCCAGCAGCCGCTCCGCCTCGGACCTCACGGTGTCCGCCAACGACTTCCCGACGACCGTGAAGCGCGGCTCGACACCCGTGGACCGGACCGCGCTGGGCGCCTCGGAGCCGGGCATGGCCAGCGCGAGCACCTTGGCGGCCAGCTCGGCGATCTCCGCCGGATTGCGGTAGTTCACGGTGAGCTGGAAGCGGCGCCGGGGCCGGGTGCCGAGGGCCTCGTCGCGGGCCTCGGCCGCCTCGTCCGGGTCGGACCAGGAGGACTGGGCCGGGTCGCCGACCACCGTCCAGGTGGCGTGCCGGCCACGGCGGCCGACCATGCGCCACTGCATCGGCGTGAGGTCCTGCGCCTCGTCCACGATGACGTGCGCGTACTCGATGCGCTCCTGCGCGAGACGCTCGGCCCGCTCCCGCTGCGACTCCTCGCGCACCGGCATCAGCTCCTCCAGCCCGGTGAGCTGGTCCAGCGGGTCGAGGTCGCGCTTCTTCCGCGGCCGGGCCGGGGCCCCGAGGATCGCCTGGAGTTCGTCCAGCATGGCGATGTCGTGCACAGAGTGCCCGTCCCGCTTCAGCGAGCGGGCGACCCTGCGGACCTCGCCGGGGTTGAGGATCCGGCGGGCCCAGCGGCCGAGCCGCCTCTCGTCGGCCATGGCGGCGAGCACGGCCCTCGGAGTCAGCTCGGGCCACCAGGCGTCGAGGAAGGCGAGGAAGGAGTCCTCGGACGTGACGTCCTCGTCGAAGGAGGAACGCAGCTCGGCGGCCAGCTCCGGGTCGGTGTGCCGGGCGGCCGCCCCGGACTTGGCCCACAGGGCGTCCAGCAGCAGCTTGCGGGCACGCGGGCGGAGCAGGTTGACCGGCGCGGTGCCGCCGAGGGCGGTGCGGCGGACGCGTTCCAGCTCCGCCGCCTCCAGCTCGATGCGGCGCCCGAAGGCGACCACGCGGAGCCGGGTGGGCGGACCGTCGAAGGACCGCGGCTCGCCGTCGTCCAGGGCAAGCTGCCCCATCGCGCCGGTGCCCGCCGGTCCCAGTTCCAGGACGCCCCGGGCCGCCTTCCGCAGCACCTTCAGCATCCGGTACGAGCCCTTGGCGCGGGCCACGGACGGGGAGTCGTACAGCGTGGCCTCCGCACCGACGGCGTCCACGGCGAGTGAGCCGATCGCGCGGATCGCGACCTGGCCCTCCTCGCCGAGCGAGGGCAGCACACCCTCGGTGTAGGCCACGAGCAGCGGGGTCGGGGAGACGATCAGGATGCCGCCCGCGTACCGGCGTCTGTCCTGGTAGAGCAGGTAGGCGGCGCGGTGCAGGGCGACGGCGGTCTTGCCGGTGCCCGGGCCGCCCTCCACGTACGTGATCGAGGCGGCGGGGGCGCGGATGACCAGGTCCTGCTCGGCCTGGATGGAGGAGACGATGTCCCGCATGGTGTGGCTGCGGGCCTGGCCGAGGGCGGCCATGAGGGCGCCGTCGCCGATCACGGGCAGCTCGCGGCCGTCGAGGTGGGCGGTCAGCTCGGGCCGCATCAGATCGTCCTCGACGCCCAGCACCCGGCGGCCCTTGGACCGGATCACCCGGCGCCGTACGACACGCCCGGGATCCACCGGAGTGGCCCGGTAGAAGGGCGCGGCGGCGGGCGCCCGCCAGTCGATGACCAGCGGGGCGTAGTCCTCGTCGAGCACGCCGATGCGCCCGATGTGCAGGGTCTCGGCGATGTCGGCGGTGTTGTCGTCGCGTACGGCGCCCTCGGCGGGCTCGACCGCCGTGTAGGCCCCGTCGGGCCCCTTCTTCCCGTCCTTGCCGAGCAGCAGGTCGATCCGCCCGAACAGGAAGTCCTCGAACTCGTTGTTCAGCCGGTTCAGGTGGACGCCGGCACGGAAGACCTGGGCGTCCCGCTCGGCCAGCGCGCCCGGGGTGCCGACCTGGCCGCGCTTGGCCGCGTCGTGCATCAGGAACTCGGCCTCGTGGATCTTCTCCTCGAGCCGCCGGTACACCCGGTCCAGGTGTTCCTGTTCGACGCTGATCTCTCGGTCGCGGACGGAGTCGTGTGCGTCGTGTACCGAGCCGACCGCGGACTGCTGAACCTGAGCGGCCACCGGGCCCCCTTCTGACGTGCTGGGCAGCCGTCAACCGTACGCGAAGGGGGGCCATCAAAGCTACGCGACGGCAGCCCAGGGGCGCGGGGAACTGCGCGACGAGCCCACCGGGTGCGGGCAGCCGACACTCGACCGGAACACGCCGGGACCCGGCGCGGGGGTCTGGAGGCGCAGCCCCCCAGAAGGCGGCATCCCTTGCGCACCACACCCACCCCCGGCCGGGTCCGCCGCAGGTGCTACGCGTCCACTTGCACCAGCTTCTTCCCCTGGAAGGTCACGACCTCGAAGTGGTCGATCTCGTTGGGCTTGAAGGCCGCCGCGCCGCCGATGTAGAGCGGTTTCTTGGACTCCGGCGTCGTCCCGCTCGGGATGCCGTAGCCCCAGTCCGGCACGGACCAGGAGGACATGGTCACGCGCTGCCCGTTCTTCGCGACGAGCACCAGGGAGCACTTCAGCGGGCCCTTGACGTTCTTCAGCTCCAGGACCGCCTGGGTGCCCCACTCCTTCTGTGCCATGCCGACGGTCGCGCTGACCTGGGACGACGGGTCCGTGGCCGACTTCTTCTCGGGCAGGGAGGCGAAGGTGGTCTGGGCGCTGGACGCCTGGACCTGTCCGCCGCCGTCCGAGCCGCCGTTCACCGCCACCGCCGCCAGGGGCCCGGCGATGATCAGCGCGGCCGCCGCCGCGATCATGTAGAAGCTGCGCCGGCGCTTCTGGGCGCGCTTCTCCGCGACCTCGTCGACCAGCTTCTCCACGATCCGCGGGCTGGGCTTGGCGGACAGCGACTCGCCGATCGCGGGGGTGCTGCCGGAGCCCGGCAGGTCCGCGAGCGCGGCCAGCATCGGCTCCATCCCGGCCAGCTCGTCCAGCTGCTGGGCACACCACTCGCAGCCGGCGAGGTGCGCTTCGAAAGCGGTTGCCTCGGCGTCGTCGAGAATCCCGAGGGCGTAGGCGCCGACGGTCTCGTGCTCGCTCGGCACCGAAGATCCCGATTGGGGGCTCATGGGCCCAGACATACCCGGACCACCTGCACCGAATCCCTGCATTCCCCCGTAACCACTGCTCATCACGCCGTCACCCCCCGCTCCTCCAGTGCCAGCTTCATCGATCGCAGGGCGTAGAACACCCGAGACCGCACCGTGCCGCTGGGTATCCCCAGCGTCTCGGCCGCCTCATTGACCGTACGCCCCTTGAAGTACGTCTCGACGAGCACCTCCCGGTGGGCCGGGGTCAGGTCGTCGAGCGCGTCCGACAGCGTCATCAGCCACAGCGCCTTGTCGATCTCGTCCTCCGCGGGGATGACCTCCAGCGGCGACGGATCGACCTCCTGCGGCCGGGCCTGCCGGCTGCGGTGGCCGTCGATGACGATGCGGCGCGCGACCGTCACCAGCCAGGGGCGTACCGAACCGGTCGCCCGATTGAGCTGACCGGCGTTCTTCCAGGCACGGATGAGCGTTTCCTGTACGACGTCCTCGGCGCGCTGCCGATCACCGGCGACCAGCCGCAGGACATACGCGAGCAGGGGTCCGGCGTGCTCTCGATACAGCGCACGCATCAGCTCCTCATCGGGTTCCGAGGGCTGCGAGGACATGCGATGTCGGGCCCTCGATCCACGTTCATTGGCCACGGCCGCATCCTTGCGCACGCCCACCTCCGGTGTCCGGGGGTTCCCCCAGTCGGTCGCTCGCCCACCCGTACGGAAGGAAGTGGCGCGGTGTTCAAACGGAGATGACAGTTTTCTCGTGGGTGACGTGACGAGCGGGACATGCGACCACAATCCCACCATTTGATCTTCACATTTCAGACACATCGTAGGGTGGGGTGCGGGATCACCGTGTACGGCCCAACCAAACCCGGTGTTACGGAAATCACGCCCGCGCGAGCGCGGCCCGCCGCCGGTGCCGGGCCACCCGCTCCCGGTTCCCGCAGACCTCACTGGAACACCACCGCCGGCGCCGCCCCCGGGAGGTGTCCAGGTACACGAGCGGGCAGTTGTCACCCTCGCACTCCCGTACGGCCGCCCGTGCGACGGGGTCGGTGAGCAGCTCCACGGCGTCCCGCGCGACGAGCGCGAGCAGTCCGGCGCAGGCCGGCGGATCGGCCAACTCCCTTGTGAGCACGCCGTCCTCACCGCGTACGGCACGCGGGGCGGGGGTGGAGGCTTGGGCAACCTCGTTGACTCGCCGGAGCGCGCTCTCGCACGACGGCGCGCCCGGCGCGTGCGGGTTGCGCACCAACGTCCCGATGTGGGCGCGCAGTTCCCGGAACCCCACGAGCCAGGAGGCGTCGGCATGACCGAGCGCCGTCCCCACGGGCACGAGTCCCACCCCACCGATCCACGCGCACAACGCCTCGACTCCGTCCAGCCGTTCGGCCGGATGCGTGGTCGCGAGGAGATCGAGACAGATCCGTCCGGCGTCGAACCGCGGCTCGTAGGGGGGTGTGACCGTACCCAGTACCATGCGCCTGTCACCGCCTAGGCAGGAAGCGTGGGGGCTCTTCTCTGTGGGGCTCTTCCCTCACAGTGCCTGCCCGAACGCCCGGCTGGAACCCCTCGTACCGCTGGTTCAGGAGGAGCCGGGGGTCCGGCGCAGGACCAGGGACAGGAAGCCGAAGGAGTCCCGGTAGACGCGCAGCCGCTCGGTGCGGCGGGCCGTGGCGGTCGCGAGCGCCTGCGCGCCGTCCGGATCGTCCGGGTGGTCCAGGGCCCATCCGGCCAGCGAACCCCAGCAGGCCCATTCGTAGTCGTCCAGCTCCTGGCGCGTACCGATGTGACCGTCGACAGGAGTCCAGCCGTCGGCGACGACACGGTCCACGGTGGTCGCCAGGTCGGTGAAGTCCCCCAGCATCTCGATGACCTCCCGCGACGGGGGCCGTTCCCAGAACCCGTCGCCGATCAGGACGCGGCCGCCGGGAGCCAGGTGGCTGCCGGCCGCGGCAGCGTGGGGAGCAGACCGCCGAAGGCGTGCGCGGCCCCGAAGCTGAGGATCACGTCGAACGGCTCCGCCGACACGAACTCCTCGGCCTTTCGGTGGTGCAGGACGAGACGGTCCCGGACGCCGAGGTCACGCGCCGCGGCGGATGCCTGGGCCAGAGCGTCCTCGGAGATGTCCACGCCCTCGGCACGCACACCCGGTCGCAGGGCCAGGGCCCGCAGAAGCCATTCCCCCGGGCCGCAGCCGAGGTCGAGCACCCGCTCGTCGCCCCCGGGGAGGCCGCGCTCCAGCAGCCGCCGCACCGAGTCGTCGTCGAGCGGGGACTTGATCGGGTGTCCGCGATGAGCGATCCGGGACATCTGTTCACGGTTCACCGGTGCAGCGTGCCAACGGCCGAGGTGACGCGCACCCGTTTACGGCGCCTACGCGTCCGCGTACTTCGCGTCCGTCGCCGGGTCCAGGGCCAGCCGGTAGCCGCGCTTGACCACCGTCTGGATCAGCTTGGGGGCGCCGAGGGCCGTGCGGAGTCTGGCCATCGCCGTCTCCACGGCGTGTTCGTCGCGGCCCGCGCCCGGCAGGGCGCGGAGGAGGTCGGCGCGGGGCACGACCCAGCCGGGGCGGCGGGACAGGGCCCGGAGCAGGGACATGCCGGCCGGGGGGACCGGCTTGAGGGCGCCGTCGACGAGGACCGCGTGGCCGCGGATCTCCACACGGTGGCCGGCGATCGGCAACGCGCGGGCGCGGGCCGGGAGTTCCTGGCAGAGGAGTTGGACCAGGGGGCCGAGGCGGAAGCGTTCCGGCTGGATCGTGTCCACGCCCTGGGCCTGGAGAGGGAGCGCCGTGACCGGGCCCACGCAGGCCGGGAGGACGTCGTGGGCGAGGGCTGACAGCAGGTCGGTGAGCAGGCCCCGGTCCTCCGCCCGGGAGAGCAGTGAGGCGGCCGCGGGGGCGCTGGTGAAGGTGAGGGCGTCCAGGGAGCGGGAGACCGTCGCGTCCAGGAGGCGGTCCAGCGGGGTGATGTCCTCCGGGGGCATCCAGCGGTACACCGGGACCGGGACCACCTCCGCTCCCCCGGCCCGCAGGGCTTCGACGAAGCCCGGGAGCGGTTCGCCGTGCAGCTGTACGGCGATACGCCGGCCGTCGACCCCCTCCTCCAGCAAGCGGTCCAGGACTTCGGCCAGGGATTCCGAGGACGGGGACCACTCCTCCGTCAGGCCTGCCGCGCGGATCGCGCCCTTGACCTTCGGGCCCCTGGCCAGGAGTTCGGCGCCGCGCAGCCGGCCGAGCAGCTGCTCGCCGAGGCCCCAGCCGTCGGCGGCCTCCACCCACCCCCGGAAGCCGATCGCCGTGGTGGCCACGACCACGTCGGGCACCTGGTCGATGATCTCCTTCGTCGCGGCGAGGAGCTCGCCGTCGTCGGCCAGCGGCACGATGCGCAGGGCCGGTGCGTGCAGGACGGCGGCACCGCGCCGCTGGAGCAGGGCGCCCAGCTCGTCGGCCCGGCGCGCGGCGGTGACGCCCACGGTGAATCCCGCGAGCGGACCGTGCTCGACGGCTCCGCGTTGCTGCTCTTCGTCGTACATGGGCTCTCCTAGCTGGCCGGCGCGCGAATCGAGGCTGTCAACGGTGCGTGACAGGCTCGGTTCGGCTTGATTGCGCCGGTGTTACGTCACACTTCGGCGTAGCTGAGCTGTGCCTTTGCCCCCGAAGCTGCCACTGTCACGGCCTGTCGCGCCGGGCGGCGAAGGTATACGGCCCACGTCACGGCGAAGCAGAGCCCGTAGAAGCCGAGGAAGGCGACGAACGCTCCGGTGCCGCTGCCGTAGGACAGGAAGGACTGGCGGAAGGCGAGGTTGATGCCGACTCCGCCGAGCGCGCCGACCGCGCCGATGAGGCCCATGGAGGCGCCGGACAGCCGGCGGCCGTAAGCCGCCGCGGCCTCCCCCTCCAGGCCCTTGGCCAGGGCCTTCGCCTGGAAGATGCCGGGGATCATCTTGTACGTCGAGCCGTTGCCGAGCCCGCTGAGCACGAACAGGACGACGAAGACGGACACGAACAGCGGCAACGACTTCGCCTGGCTCGCGGCGATCAGCACGGCCGTGGCGGCGGCCATGGCGACGTAGTTCCACAGGGTGATGCGGGCGCCGCCGAAACGGTCGGCGAGCCGGCCGCCGAGCGGGCGAATCAGGGAACCGAGCAGCGGGCCGATGAAGGTGAGGTAGGCCGCCTGGAGCGGGGTGCGGCCGAACTGGATCGTCAGGACCTGGCCGAAGGCGAAGCTGTAGCCGATGAAGGAGCCGAAGGTGCCGACGTAGAGGAACGACATGATCCAGGTGTGGGCGTCCTTCGCGGCGTCCTTGGCCGCGCCGGTGTCGTTCTTCACGGAAGCCAGGTTGTCCATGAAGAGGGCGGCCAGCACCGCGGCCACGACGATCAGCGGGATGTAGATGCCCAGCAGGACGCGCGGGCCGCCGCTCGCGCCGATGACCGCGAGGGCGACGAGCTGGATGACGGGCACGCCGATGTTGCCGCCGCCCGCGTTCAGACCGAGCGCCCAGCCCTTCTTCCTCATCGGGAAGAAGGCGTTGATGTTGGTCATCGAGGAGGCGAAGTTGCCGCCGCCGATGCCGGCCAGCAGGCCGACGACGAGGAACGTGGTGAAGGACGTGCCCGGTTCCATGACCGCGAAGGCCGCGATGGTCGGGATCAGCAGCAGGCTCGCCGAGATGATCGTCCAGTTGCGGCCGCCGAAGACGGCCACGGCGAAGGTGTAGGGGACGCGCACGACCGCGCCGACGAGGGTGACCATCGAGGTCAGCAGGAACTTGTCGGCGGGCGTGAGTCCGTATTCCGGGCCCATGAACAGGACGAGGACGGACCACAGGGTCCAGATCGAGAAGCCGATGTGCTCCGAGAGGACGGAGAACCAGAGGTTCCGGTTGGCGATCCGCTCCCCGGTCGCCTTCCAGAATCCCTCGTCCTCCGGGTCCCAGCGCTCGATCCAGCGGCCACTGCGACGGGTTGGGGCTGTTGGGGCTGGGGCTGTCATCACGCCTCCACGGGGCTCCGGCTGCTCGGTCTGCCGTCGACCTGCCATCGACTGACTCAGCCCGAAGGTAGGGAGGGCGCGTTTCCTGCCTGTGGCTGTGAGTGACCGGAAGGGAACGTTGCTCTCACTCGCGACGGGGCCGCCCGGTGAGGGCCGCTCGCCCGGCCCCGTTCGGCCACAGCCGCGGACCCCGCCTCGCCGCGAGGTCCTCGATCCAGCCGAAGGCCGGGAAAGTCAGCCCGATCAGCGGCCACACCAGCGGGAACATCCACGGCGTGTAGGGGGAGTCCGGCGCCGCCACCGCGCTGTCGCTCTGGAGACGGCCGGGTGGCGGGGGATGCGGGCCAGCAGGCCCTCGTGGCGGGCGAGGCCCAGGACCCAGCAGGCCGTGCGCCTACGACTCCGGGCCCGCGTCGGCCGGACCTGGCCCCCACCTGGCCCGAACGCCCCCTTACTCGGAGAATTCGTGGTGGCCGGATACCACTCGTGGATCAGTTGTGGATCACCTGTCGATCACCTGTGGGCAGCCATCACACCGGCGTCGATGGCTGGAATCCATCCCTCGGCCGGCCGCCGCAGCCACCCTTCCGCCGCCGCGAGTTCGGCCGTCGCCCGGCGCAGCGCGTCCAGTCCGGGATGGACCAGCCCCTTCCACCACACCAGGGAGACCGGCGACAGCGGAACGGGATCGACGAGCGGCCGGCGCACCGTGCGGGGCAGCGCCGGGAAGTCCACGACGGCCAGGACCGGATGCCGGTTCTTGGCCATGATCCGCTCGAACTCCTCGTCCCCGACGGCCAGTGGCAGGGGTGCGGCGAGCCGGATGCCGCGCTCCTCGAAGAGCCGGCTCGCCAGGTCGGTCCACTCCAGGGTGCGTGGGTTCCCGGCGCCGGCGTACATGGTCTCGCCGGTCAGCGCGGCCAGCGGCACCTCGGCGAGGGTGGCCAGCGGATGGTCCTCGGGCAGGACGACGGCCATCGGCTCGTAGCGGACGGGCTGCTGTTCGAGGCCGGACCGCAGCGCCGGGTCCAGGCCGGCGAAACGGCCGAAGGAGGCGTCCAGCCGGCCGGCCAGCAGTTCGGCGGCGGCCCCGGTCAGGCCGCTCTCGTAGCGGGCCATCAGCTCGCAGTCCGGGGCGAGTTCACGGGCCCTGTGCAGCACACGACGCCCGGTGACCAGGCCCGGTGAGTTGAGGTCCACCAGCAGCGGGCGGGCCTGTCCGAAGGCCGCCAGCAACTCCTCCTGCGCCGCCAGGACCCGGCGCGCGTACGGCAGCAGCCGAACGCCGTCGGCGGTCAGCGTCACCTGCCGGGTGGTCCGTACGAACAGCTCGGCGCCCAACTCCCGCTCCAGCCGCCGTACGTCACGGCTGAGGGCCTGCTGGGCGACGTACAGACGGGCGGCCGCCCGGGTGAAGTGCAGTTCCTCGGCCACGACGACGAAGGCACGCAGGAGACGGGGATCCACAGGGTCGGGCACGGCAGGCAACTTACAACACGGGTGCGTGAATCGGCGCCGGGAAGGTGTTGGACCCCTTGATCCACTCCGGGCGAGGGTGGATCCATGCCCCCGCTCATATCCGCGACCCGCGCCTACCGCCGTCTCTTCTCCCTCCCCGGCACCCGTGCCTTCACCACCGGCAACCTCCTCGCCCGCCTGCCCATGGGCATGTTCAGCGTGAGCGCCGTCGTGATGATCGCCGGCTCGCGGGGCTCCTACGCCCTGGCCGGCGCCGTCACCGCGGCCGGTCTCGCGGCGACCGCGCTGGCCGGGCCGTGGATCGCCCGGCTCGTGGACCGGCACGGGCAGGCCCGGACAGCCGTACCGGCCACGCTCGTCTCCGCCCTCGGCAGCCTGGCCCTGCTGCTCTGCGTCCGCTACGGCGCCCCGGACTGGACCCTGTTCGCCGCCTACGCCCTCACCGCGGCCACCCCCAACATCGGCGGCCTGTCCCGCGCCCGCTGGGCCCATCTGCTGCGCGACGACCCCGGCGCGCTGCACAGCGCGAACTCCTTCGAGCAGGCCGCCGACGAGCTGTGTTTCATGCTCGGCCCGGTCCTCGCGTCCTTCTTGACGGGCACGTTCTTCCCGGAGGCGGGCACACTCGTGGGTGTGGTGCTGCTGCTTGCCGGCATGCTGCTGTTCACATCCCAGCGCGCCACCGAGCCACCGTCGCGGGCCCGGTCACGGGCCCCGTCGCCACTGCGCAGCCCGGGCGTCCCGCCGCTGCTGGCCTGTTTCATCGCGACCGGGGCGGTGTTCGGCTCGATGGAGGTCGTGACGATCGCCTACGCCGACGCCCAGGGACATCGCGCGGCGGCGGGTGTCATCCTCGCCCTTCAGGCGGCGGGCTCGTGCGTGGCGGGCCTGGTCTTCGGGACGCTCGAGCCGAAGCACACACCGGCCCACGCCCACGGGGCGACGGACCCGGGAGGTTCCTGTGGGGCGCCCCCGTCCGCCGGGCGCGGGCTCTCCCGTTGCCTGGGCGCGATGGCCGGGCTGATGACCCTGCCGTGGGTGGCGGCGGCGACCGCCGGTGGCCTGCCGATGCTGGCGGGTGCGCTGCTGGTGGCGGGCATGGCGACCGCGCCGACCATGGTGACGGCGATGAGCCTGGTGCAGCGGCGTACCCCCGCCGACCGCCTCAACGAGGGCATGAGCCTGGTGGTGACCGGGCTGCTCACCGGCATCGCCTGCGGCTCGGCGACGGGCGGCTGGGCGACCGAGCACCTCTCCCCCGTCGCGGCCTTCGCGGTACCGGCCGCCGCGGCCGCCCTCGCCCTGCTCGTCGACTCGGGCGCGCGGGCGGCCGGTTCGCTCCGCCGAGAGGTGGCGCGCGGGTCAGTTCTGTCGTAGTGCGGGCATGGGCAGCGGGATGCCGTAAGCGGTCGCGCCCGCGCCCACGCCGCCCTCACAGGTGTTCGGCGGGGTGGTGCCGGTGCCCCGGGTGGAGGGACGTTCGGCGGCCCAGAACATGTGGCCGAGCATGCCGGAGGTGCTGCCGGCGCCGTTCGGGGCGACCGACTGGACGAACGAACCGGTCGAGTTCTCCAGGGAGTTCACGAAGTCCGTGCACTCGGGCAGGGACTTGTTCTGGTCGCTGATGTAGACGGCGCCGGTGAACTTGGCGGGTGCGAGCGGCGGGATCGGGGGTGAGTAGGTCGGCTTGCCATCCACATGTTCCTGCCAGTTGGCGATGGCCGAGCTGGTGGAGGGCTGCCGGGCGGGCACCATCGCGTTGGCGTAGTCGAGGACCGGCGTGTCGGTGCGCAGCCAGTCGCGGGTCGCCTTGCGGTCGAGGTCGATCAGCCAGCGGTCGCCGGCCGCCAGGTCGATGGTGAGGCGGGCTGCGGGGTCGGCACCGGAGGCGTCGTACGGGTGGACGGACCGGTAGGCGTCGATGAAGGACTGCAGGCCCGTGAGGTCGGGGCCGGTGTTCTGCTCGTAGTCGATCTCGATGCCGACGCCGAGGTCGCTCGCCAGGGCGGCGGCCCGCTGTCCGAGGAGGGCCGGGTTCTCGGCGAGCGCGCTGTCCCAGGAGTCGGTGTAGGTGATTCCGCCGATGGAGAGCATCACCCGGATCCCGTGGGCGGTGAAGTACTGGACGATGTCCTTCGTCATGCCGCGGGGCACGCCGTTCAGCGTGGTGGCGTCGGTGGTGCCGTGCAGCAGTTTGAGGGGTTCGACGAAACTGAGGACGACGAGGTTGACCGAGGGCCGGCCGTCGCCGCGGTCGATCAGCCAGTGGTTCTGGCTGTCGAACTCGCTCACCGTGCGAACGGTGCCCCAGACGCAGGCGTCGTTCGAGCAGTGCCAGGCGCCATAGATCTGCACCGGGGTGGTGGCCGCGGCCGAGGCGGCAGGGGCCTGCGGGACGGCCAGGGCGCCGAGCAGCACGAGGGCGAGCAGCAGTCTGCGGCGGAACCGGGTGCGCATACGAACCTCCGGGAGGGGTGCGGCCTGGGGGACGCGGGAGGTGGCGCGGGCAGCGTGGCAGGTCCAGACCAATCCTGCAAGGGGGCGGGCGTGCGCGGTTCCCGGCATGACGTTTCCGAGCATGACGAAGGCCCCGCCGCTCGAAAGCGACGGGGCCGTTGCCCACATGGGGTGCCCCCGGAGGGGCGTTGTGGAGATGGCGGGAATCGAACCCGCGTCCAACGGTGCGGAACCAGGGCTTCTCCGTGTGCAGTTCGCTTCGCTTTTCTCGGCCCCGGCGATCACGCGAACAAGTCGCCGACGGGCTCAGTCACTGTTTGGTTTCCCTCTTCACCCCGTGACCGGGATCAAGGTTTAGTTCCCTAGCTGATGCCAGGATCCGGGTCGGGAACAGCCCCGGGCTGACACTTCGCAAGTCGCTACTTAGGCAGCGAGGGCGAAGGAATCGCGCTTGGTGTTGGCGATTATTTTTTTCGGCCTGTGGTTTACGAGATCATGGCCGCTTCCTCGACACGCTTCCCCTGCTTCGACAGCCGCTGTCGAAACCGATCATCCCCATGTTGATTTTTCAAACCCTCCGAGGAGGGTCACACGCACCCGCTGTGAGGTGCAGATGCCATCGTACGGGAACAACGCCCGCCCATGCCACCGTATTCCCGCCGGTCACCCGGCCGTCGTATCCGGTTCAACGCGACCGGGGGTCGGTACATTCCCGGCTAGCCGCGCTGCCTGCGCCGCGCCGACGCCATCGCCCGGTCCGTCTCGCGCCGGTCCTGCTTCTCGCGCAGGGTCTGGCGCTTGTCGTACTCCTTCTTGCCCCTCGCCAGCGCGATCTCGATCTTGGCGCGGCCGTCCTTGAAGTACAGGGCGAGGGGCACGATAGTGTGCCCCGTCTCCTGGGACTTCGACTCCAGCTTGTCGATCTCCGCGCGGTGCAGCAGCAGCTTGCGCTTGCGGCGCGCGCTGTGGTTGGTCCAGGTGCCCTGGCTGTACTCGGGGACGTGCACGTTGTGCAGCCAAGCCTCGTGACCGTCCAGTTGCACGAAGCCGTCGACCAGCGAGGCCCGGCCCTGGCGCAGCGACTTCACCTCGGTGCCCATGAGGACCAGACCGGCCTCGTAGGTGTCGAGGATGTGGTAGTCGTGCCGCGCCTTCTTGTTCTGCGCGATCAGCTTGCGCCCTTTTTCCTTAGCCATAGTGCCGCCCATTTTGGCACCACTCAGGGGGTGCGAGTACAGCGGATTACGCGTGGCTACGAGGGATCACCCAGGCCGGTGAGGACCGTCTCGGCCCGGGTCAGGGCCTGCGGGCCCGCCTCCAGGTCGGGGGTGATGCCCCGGCCGTCGACCGCGTGGCCCGAGGGGGTGCGGTAGTGGCCGACGGTCAGCTCGGCCACCGAGCCGTCGGGCAGCTCGGTCGGCATCTGGATGGAGCCCTTGCCGAAGGTGCGCGAGCCGATCACCACCGCGCGGCCCCGGTCCTGCAGGGCTCCAGTGAGCATCTCGGCCGCGCTCATGGTGCCGCCGTCGACCAGGGTGACCAGGGGCCGGCTGGTGTCGCCGCCGGGGTCGGCGTGCAGGGAGCGCTGGGCGCCCTTGACGTCGTAGGTGGCGACCAGGCCGCCGTCGAGGAAGGCGGAGGCGGTGTCCACCGCCTCGGTGACCAGGCCGCCGGAGTTGCCGCGCAGGTCGAGGACGATCCCGTCGTCGGCCGGGGCGTGCCGCAGAGCGGCGCGTACGGCGGCTGCGGAGCCCTTGGTGAACGCGGCGATCCCGATGACGGTGACCCCGCCCGGCAGCCGGCGCACGGTCACGGAGTCGGTGGACAGGCTGGCCCGGTGCAATGTCTCGGTCCACGCGCGCGCGCCGCGCTGAAGGCCCAGGGTGACGGGCGTGCCCGCGGCCGCGTCGTCGGCGTCGCCGCGCAGTAAGGAGACCACCTCGGTGACCGGCCGCCCGTCGACCTTGCTGCCGTCGACGCTGAGCAGCCGGTCGCCCTTGCGGATTCCGGCGTCGGCGGCCGGCGAGCCCGGCTGCACCCGGGTCACCACGATCCGGCCGTCCCGCTCGCGCCGCGCCCACAGGCCGACGCCGGTGTAGCGGCCGCCGAGGGCCTCCTGGAACTCCTGGTACTCGTCCTCCGAGTACACCGCGCCCCAGCGGTCCCCGCTGCGGCTGACGGCCCGCTCGGCGGCCTCCATCGGGGACTTGCCGTCGGCCATCGCCTCGGCGGCGGCCTTCTGCACGTCCTCGTGCCCGCTCGCCGTGGGCGACGGACCGGCGACGGCCTTCCGCGCGGACACGGGTGCGTCGGGTTCCGGGAAGGAGCCGGTGGCGGCGCCGGTTACCAGGACGCCGGCGAAGACCAATGTCAGGGCGGCCCCGCGGCGGAAGCGGCGGGGCGGACAGAACAGGTCGCGGCCTGACATGGCGGTGAGTCTAGGACAACGCGAAGGGCCGTACGGGCGGATGCCCGTACGGCCCTCTTGGCATGTGTCACACCTTCAGGTACTTGCGCAGCGCGAAGAACGCCGCAAGTGACGGCATCAGAACGCTCGTTGCGAGGATCAGCGGCAGCTTGGCCAACACCGCGTCCCAGCCGACGAAATTGATGAGCGTGAGCTTGTGGGAGAGGTCCATGCCGTGGTCGATGGTGAAGTACCGGCCGACCACCAGGCCCACGCACGCGAGTCCGCCGCCGATGAGTCCGGCGACCGCGGCCTCGGCGATGAACGGCGCCTGGATGTAGAAGCCCGAGGCACCGACCAGGCGCATGATCCCGGTTTCACGCCGGCGGCTGAACGCCGATACACGCACGGTGTTGACGATCAGCAGCAGCGCGACGATCAGCATCATCGCCATCACGCCGAGCGCGCCCCGGTTCATCAGGTTCAGCAGCTGGAAGAGGTTGTCCAGGATGCCCTTCTGGTCCTGCACGGACTGCACACCGGCGCGCCCGTTGAAGGCCGACGCGATGACCTGGTACTTCTGCGGGTCCTTGAGCTTGATCCGGTACGACTCCTGCATCTGGTCCGGCGTGAGCGAGCTGGCCAGCGGGGAGTTGCCGAACTGCTCCTTGTAGTGCTTGTACGCCTCGTCCTGCGACTCGTAGGTGACCTTCTCGACGACCGTCATCTTGTGCAGGTCCGAGAGGATCTGCTTCTTCTGGTCCTCGGTGACCGCGCCCTTGGCGCAGTTGACGTCCGATTCGGCGTCGTGCTTGTTGCACAGGAAGATCGAGACGTTGACCTTGTCGTACCAGTAGCCCTTCATGGTGCTCACCTGGTCGCTCATCAGCAGCGAGCCGCCGAAGAGCGCCAGGGACAGGGCGACGGAGACGATGACGGCGAAGGTCATCGTCAGATTGCGGCGGAGACCGACACCGATCTCCGACAGGACGAACTGGGCGCGCATGGCGTCTTGTCGAGCCTTTCCGTCGTGAACTTGCTTAGTGCTGGTAGCCGTAGACGCCGCGGGCCTGGTCGCGGACGAGGCGGCCCTTCTCCAGCTCGATGACGCGCTTGCGCATCTGGTCCACGATGTTCTGATCGTGAGTCGCCATGATGACCGTGGTGCCCGTCCGGTTGATGCGGTCGAGCAGCTTCATGATGCCGACGGAGGTCTGCGGGTCGAGGTTGCCGGTGGGCTCGTCGGCGATCAGCAGCTTGGGCCGGTTGACGAAGGCCCGCGCGATGGCCACGCGCTGCTGTTCACCACCGGAGAGCTCACCGGGCATCCGGTCCTCCTTGCCGCCGAGCCCGACGAGATCGAGCACCTGCGGCACGGACTTGCGGATCTCGCCGCGGGACTTGCCGATGACCTCCTGGGCGAAGGCCACGTTCTCCGCGACGGTCTTGTTCGGCAGGAGCCGGAAGTCCTGGAACACCGTCCCCAGCTGGCGGCGCATCTGCGGCACCTTCCAGTTGGAGAGGCGTGCGAGGTCCTTGCCCAGCACGTGCACCTGGCCGTGGCTGCACCGCTCCTCGCGGAGGACCAGCCGCAGGAAGGTGGACTTTCCGGAGCCGGAGGACCCCACGAGGAACACGAACTCGCCCTTCTCCACTTCCAGGGAGACATCCCTGAGTGCGGGGCGGGTCTGCTTGGGGTAGACCTTGGAGACGTTGTCGAATCGGATCACGGATGCACCACGGGTCGCCGGGGGTAGATGAGCGTGACCATACGCGACCCGGGTGTGCAAGTGCAGTCGCAGGTCGAGGTTGGGTAAGGCTTGTACGTTTTTGTACCCAACGCTGTTCTCTTCCCGCTCTCCAAGGCCCCGCGCAAGCTCCGCGGGAACCTGGCACAGTGGAGGGGGAACGTTCTCGTTCCCGTGAGCGTTGTACGAGTGATGGCCGGTGCAAGGAGGGCGGGCGCATGACGTACGACCGGTTGGTGTGCGCGAACTGCGCGGCGCCCGTGAGTGAGGGCCGGTGCCCGGTGTGCCGTGCCAACCGCGAGCGACTGCAGCAAGAGGGTTTCCTGGGCGGGGTGAACCCGATGGCGCTGATCGCCCTGCTGGCGGTACTGATCGCCGCTGTGGCGCTGCTGGCGCACCAGACCGCGTAAGAACCGGCGCGTGTAAGAAAAGTCGCAAAAACAGGTGCCGGAAACCCGTCAGGGCCCGGAGCGTCGAGCTCCGGGCCCTTCCGTATGCGCGGTTGACGCGCTGCGTGACCGTATGACTACACAACAGCCGTGCGGCTGCGCCATGGCCGTATGGTCATGCGATGGCCGTACGGTTACGCGGCCGCGCCGCCCCGGCCGTTGACCAGACGCGGCAGGACGCGGAAGCCGATGCCGCCGGCGATCATCGTCGCGGCGCCGATGAGCAGGAACGCGGTCTGGCCGGCACCGGTCTCGGCAAGCTGCTTGTCGCCGCCCTGGGCCTGGGTGTCGGAGCCGGTGTCGGTGAGGGTCGAGGAACCCTCCTCCTGCGAGGCGTTGTCGTTGCCGCCGCCCTGCGGGGTGTCGTTGTTGCCGCCGGTGGTGGAGCCACCGGTGCTGCTGCCACCGGTGCTGGAGGAGCCGCCGGAGTTGCCGCCGCCCGTGGTGTCGGAACCTCCGGCGCCGTTGCCGCCGCCGGTGGTGGTGCCACCCGTGCCGTTGCCGCCGCCGGTGGTGGTGCCACCCGTGCCGTTGCCGCCGCCGGTGCCGTTGTCACCGCCGTTTCCGTTGCCACCGCCGGTGCCGTTGTCACCGCCCGTGCCGTTGTCGCCACCGGTCGTGGTGTCGCCGCCGCCGATGACGCCGCCGATGGTGACGTCACCGCCAGTGGTGGTGTCACCGCCGGTCGTGGTGTCGCCGCCGGTCGTGGTGTCGCCGCCGGTCGTGGCGTCGCCGCCGGTCGTGGCGTCGCCGCCGGTCGTGGTGTCACCGCCGGTCGTGGTGTCACCGCCGGTCGTGGTGTCACCGCCGGTCGTGGTCCCGCCGGTGGTGCAGATGCCGAGGTCGCAGCCGCCGTCACCGCCGTCGGTGCCGCCGTCGTCGCCCTCGCCGTTCGCGTGCGCGCCCAGGCTGATCGGGCCCGCCTGGACACCGAGATCCAGGGCGGAGGCCGCGCCGGCCGCGGTCAGTGACGCACCGGCCGCGATCACGGCGCCGGCGGCTATCCGCGCGACCCGGATCCGCGTCTTCTTCGTCATATGGTTGCTACCCCCAGTAGCTGATCGTCAATGAGGCGGCGCATGGGGCGTTGCCGTGATCGACGGGAGGCAGCCGGTGACGAAGTCGCGTCAACTCATTCCCCCGGTTCACATGCGCCCCTGAAGTACGCATGCCGCACTTCACCCTTCCGATTTTTCAAAGCAACGTCAAGGCCGTTGCGGGCGCAATGTCCTATCGGGGGGCGTTTGAGGCGAGTTGAAGCCTGTGAGTGTGATGTAAAACCCAGACAAAAGACAACTGCCGCCTCTCGGGCGGCAGTTGTCATGTCGACAAAATTACTTCTCCTGCTGCTTGCGCCAGCGAATGCCGGCCTCCAGGAAGCCGTCGATCTCGCCGTTGAACACGGCCTCGGGGTTGCCGACCTCGTACTCGGTGCGCAGGTCCTTGACCATCTGGTACGGGTGCAGCACGTACGAACGCATCTGGTTGCCCCAGGAGTTGCCGCCGTCGCCCTTGAGGGCGTCCATCTTGGCCTGCTCCTCCTGCCGGCGCCGCTCCAGCAGCTTGGCCTGGAGGACGTTCATCGCGGTGGCCTTGTTCTGGATCTGCGACCGCTCGTTCTGGCAGGAGACGACGATGCCGGTGGGGAGGTGGGTGATGCGGACCGCGGAGTCGGTCGTGTTGACACCCTGACCACCGGGCCCGGAGGACCGGTAGACGTCGATGCGCAGGTCGCTCTCGTCGATCTCGACGTGGTCGGACTGCTCGACGACGGGCAGCACCTCCACACCGGCGAAGGACGTCTGCCGACGGCCCTGGTTGTCGAAGGGCGAGATGCGCACGAGGCGGTGCGTTCCCTGCTCGACGGAGAGGGTGCCGTAGGCGTACGGCGCCTGGACGGCGAAGGTGGTCGACTTGATGCCGGCCTCTTCGGCGTACGACGTCTCGATGAGCTCGGTCTTGTAGCCGCGCTGCTCGGCCCAGCGCAGGTACATGCGCTGGAGCCGCTCGGCGAAGTCGGCGGCGTCGACGCCACCGGCCTCGGCACGGATGTTGACGAGCGCCTCACGGGAGTCGTACTCACCGCTGAGCAGCGTCCGGACCTCCATCTCGTCCAGCGCCTTCCTCACCGCGGCCAGCTCAGACTCGGCCTCGGCACGGGTGTCCGGGTCGTCCTCCTCCTCGGCCATCTCGAAGAGGACGGCGAGATCGTCGATCCGGCCGCGCAGCGCCTCCGCCTTCCTGACCTCGGCCTGGAGGTGGGAGAGCTTGCTGGTGATCTTCTGCGCCTCGTCCGGGTTGTCCCAGAGGGACGGCGCGGCCGCCTGCTCCTCGAGCACGGCGACGTCTGCCCTCAGCTTGTCGAGGTCCAGGACGGCCTCGATCGACTCCATGGTCGAGGAGAGGGACTTCAGCTCTTCGGATACATCGACGACTGCCACGCATCCAGCGTAACGGCTCCGCCGAGCACCGAGACCCTGCCGGGGCCCCGGCCCCCGACCCTGGCCTTTACCCACCGCCCCACCCGCCTCGGTCGGCTGGGTACCGCGTCACGAGCCCCGGCCGCCCGCGCCCGGAAGGAACCTGGGCCCGTACCCCCCTCGCCCGGCAGCCTGAGGGGAGCCTGCCGCCCACCGGGCCCGCGGCGATCCGGGGAACTCTCGGCCGACCGAGGCACCCCCTCCCCTGCCCGGGAGCCTGTGAACGCCTCCCGGTTGCCGGCTCCGCGGTGATCTGGGCGCCTCCCGGCCGACCGGGACGACGCCCTCCACTTCCCTCGGGAGCCGGAGGAGCCCCACCAACCGACCAACCGCAACAAACCGACGCCAGCCGACCGCGACCACCCAGCCCCTTCCACCGAAGCCGGCCGACCACCCAAACGACGACGAACCAGGCCGCCCCTCAGCCGACCGAGGCCCCCACCCCTGCCCAGCAGCCGAAGAAAACCCGCCGACCAACCAAACCGCGACGAACCAGGCCACCCCCCAGCCGGCCGAGACCCCCACCCCTCCCCAAAGCCACGAAACGCCCGTCGGTCGGCCGAGTCGGGGTGGGCTGGGTCACCTTCCAGCCGACCGAGTCGGGTGGGTGGGTGGAAAGCGGGGGTCCAGGGGGCAGGGCCCCCTGGGTCGGTCAGGGGGACGTGGTGTGGGTGGTCGGCGTCGGGTGGTCGTCTCCGCCGGAAGAGGCGAACCAGGCGCCGACGCCCAGGACAGCGGCCAGGACGACCCCGGCCACTCCCAGAGTCACCCGGCGCCGCCGCACCGCGGCCTTGTGCCGGGCCGACCCCGGCCGGCGCGCACCGGTGGCGCGAGGAGCGCGGGCCGTGCCGTGTGCGCCGCCCGCCAGCTCGTCCGGCCCCGGCACCCGCATCGAGGTGTGTGTGTCCCGGTTGGAGTCCGGCTTGGCGTCCGGCACCAGTGACACCGCGCCCCGCCGTCGTACCGGCTCACCCGGCGGAGCCGCCGCCCCCGGCTCCTCCTCCGCCGGGCCCTCGGAGAGCTCCGGCTCGTCCACGTCCAGCGGCGGCATCCCGGCCAGCGTCGGCAGCTGCTCCCGCAGCCGCGCCGCCAGCTCGGAGGCGCGCAGCCGGGAGGCGGGCGCCTTGGCCAGGCACTGCACGATCAGCTGCCACAGCTCCTCCGGGATACCGGGCAGGGGGACGACGGTCTCGGTGACATGCCGGCGCAGGACCGCACCGGCGTGCCCCCCGCCGAACGGGGTGAAGCCCGCCAGCAGCTCGTACAGGACCGTCGCCAGGGCGTAGATGTCCACGGACGCGCGCGGCGGCAGGCCCTCGACGATCTCGGGGGCGAGGTAGTCCGGCGTACCGATGATCTTCGTCGCCCGTGTCCGCTTCGGCGTGTCGATCAGCTTGGCCACGCCGAAGTCGGTGAGCAGGGCGGGGTGGGCGCCGCCGGGTCCCAGCGGGCCCTGCATGTCGAGGAGCACGTTCTCTGGCTTGACGTCCCGGTGGACGACCCCGGCCGCGTGGGCCGCGGCCAGCGCGTCGGCGATGTCGGCGACGATCGCGACGGCCGCCTCGGGGGCGAGCCGCCGCTCGCGCTCCAGCCGGGTGCGCAGGTCGGTGCCGCGTACGAGGTCCATGACCAGGGCCAGGTCGTTGCCGTCGACCACCAGGTCGCGCACGGTGACGATGTGCGGATGCTCCAGGCCGAGCAGCGCGGTGCGCTCCTGCACGAAGCGCCCGACGAGCTCCTGGTCGGAGGCGAGGTCCTCGCGCAGCAGCTTGACGGCGACGGGACCCTCCGGTCCCTCGCCCAGCCACACCGTGCCGGCGCTGCCCCGCCCCAGGATCTGGTTCGCGGTGTACCGGCTGCCGATCTTCCGTGCCAAGACTGCTCCTACCAGACGCGTGTTGCCGATAAAACTACGCGTCCGGCGAGCCAACCTTCACCGTGGAGGCGGAAATCACCCGCCAGGTGTCGACAAATCAGCAAACTCGCGGCCGGTTACCGCGAGTTCGCGCCCCGGCGTGACCCGGGGTCGTGCGCTCAGTTGCCGCTGCCGGAGGAGCCGCCCAGTTGCTTCATCCACTTGCTCACCTGGCCGGCCCAGTGGCTCACCTCGTGCCAGTAGCTGCGGCCCTGCCCGATCCAGGTGTGCACCGGGGTCAGCTCGTAGATCAGCCAGCTCGCCACGACCAGGATGACGATCGTGAAAAGGCAGCCCTTCAGGCAGCCGAGCCCCGGGATCTTCATCGGGTTGGCGCTGCGCTGCCGAGGTGCCCGGGGCTCGCGGGCGGGCCGCTGCGGCTCCGGCGCGGACGGCGCGTACCGCTGCGGCTGCTGCTGCGGGGCGTACTGCTGGGGCTGCTGGGCCCCATAGCCGTACCCCTGCTGGTACGCCTGCTGCCGGCCGCGCGGCTGCGGCTGCTGCGGACGGGCCACCTGCCGCTGGGGCCGGTGGTGCAGCGGGTCGTCCTCCGGGGACAGGTACTGGATCTGCGTCTGCTCGTTGCGGTCGCGGGCGGCGCGCAGCTGGGTCTGCCAGGGGTGCGGCTGCTCGGGCTGCTGCCCCTGCGGACCGGTGTTCGGCAGTACCGCCGTCGGGTCGGCCGCGCCCGTGTTCGGCAGTACGGCGGTGGGGTCGGCGGCGCCGACGGGGCCGCCGGTGTGCGGCAGCACGCTGGTCGCGGCGTTCGGGTCGTACGACCCCGCCGAGCCCTGCGGGAGGACCTGGGTGGGGTCGGCGGCACCGGGCACGCCCGGGACGGCGGTCGGGGCCGGGTCGGGGGCCAGCAGCGCGCCCACGCCCTCGGCGGCGGCGATCTGCGCGGCGTTCGCGTGCACCCCGATGCCCTCGGCGACGACCCGGAGGCCGCGCGCCAGGTTCTCGGCGCTGGGCCGTTCGTCGGGGTTCTTGCGCAGACAGCGCTCTATGACCGTCCACAGCGGGTCCGGGACGGTGGACGGGCGGCGCGGCTCGGCGCTCAGGTGCTGGTGCAGCACCTCCAGCGCGGTGCTGCCGGCGAACGGCGGGCGGCCGGTGACCAGTTCGTACAGCAGGATGCCGGCGCCGTAGATGTCCACGGCGGAGGTCTGCGGGCGGCCCTCGGCGGACTCCGGTGCCACGTACGCGGGCGTGCCGACGAACTCCTGTGTGCGGGTCAGGCCCGGGGAGTCGGCTAGGCGGGCGATGCCGAAGTCGGTCAGCATCGGGTGCATCTGGCCGTCGGCCTGCATGAGCAGCACGTTGGCGGGCTTCAGGTCGCGGTGGACGACGCCGTCGGCGTGGCTCGCGGCGAGCGCGTCGGCGATCTGCGCGGTCATCAGCGCGGCGGCGACCGGCGTGAGAGGGCCGCTCTCGCGCAGGTAGCGGTGCAGGTCGGGGCCG
The DNA here is from genome assembly GCF_040680215.1 of Streptomyces sp. NPDC052107. Classification (NCBI taxonomy): domain Bacteria; kingdom Bacillati; phylum Actinomycetota; class Actinomycetes; order Kitasatosporales; family Streptomycetaceae; genus Streptomyces; species Streptomyces sp. NPDC052107. The sequence goes on along the minus strand of NZ_JBFAWG010000006.1, from coordinate 61,032 downwards.
TCGACGAGGTCCATGACCAGCGCCAGCAGATCGCCCTCGACGACCAGGTCGCGGACCCGGACGACGTTCGGGTGGGTGAGGCGGAGCAGGACGGAGCGCTCGCGCAGGAAGCGCATCACGATGTCCGGGTCGCTCGCCAGTTCCTCCTTGAGGACCTTGATCGCGACCGTCTCGCCGGGCTGCCCGGGTACGGCCGCCTCGGCGCCCGCGGTCTCGCGCTGGCGGGCACGCCAGACGGTGCCTGTGGCGCCGCGTCCGAGCGGCTCCTCAAGCAGGTACTTGCTGCCGACTGGCCGCACGTCACGCGCTCCCTGCTGCTTGCTGATGCTTGCTTGTCTGCATTCCGGTTGTCGTCCCGGTTGTTCCGGTCCACTGTAGTGCCGCCCCCGAAGGCACTACGTAAGCGTTCCCGAGCATGTTCGATGTGTTCGACGGAAAGACGCTCCCGTAGGTCCACTGGTTGCCGGAGGCCGGACGTGACCGATCTCAAGTGATCGTTTGTGGGGCACTGGTCAGGCACTTTTGAGGGCAGAGCCGACCAATCAAGATCACTTGATGCCGGGTCCCGGGCGCGTTGTCAGTGGCAGGTGCGAGGATGCCTTGCAGTACTTGCCGACGTGCTCGTGTGGGGTGGGGATGCAGATCCGGCTGACCGTCGTAGACCCGCTGGGCCCGTCCCCGCAGCGGGGCCGCGCCGCGAGCCGCGACGTGCTGGTCACGGCGCCCACCGGCACGGACCTGGCCGCGGTCGCGTCGGCGCTGGCCGGGGCGGTCACCGGGGAGGGCCGCGACGCCGCCAACTCCCCCGTCGTGCTCTACGCCGGCACCGAGCGGCTGGACGCACGCCGCTGCGCCCTCGGCGAGCCTCCGCTGGTCGACGGCGCGGTGCTGTCCCTGGGCGCCCCGGCGGCCCCCGAGCCGCATCCCGAGCTGGACGACGCGCCGACCCAGCTGCATGTCGTCGCGGGCCCGGACGCGGGCGGGGTCCATCTGCTGCACGGCGGCCGGATCACCGTGGGCCGCTCGGCCGACGCGGACGTGCCGCTGGACGACCCCGACGTGTCCCGGCTGCACTGCGTGGTCACCGTCGGGGCGGACGGGCAGGTGTCCGTCGCCGACCTCGGCTCCACGAACGGTACGGCGCTGGACGGGGTCCGGGTGGGCGAGCGCCCGGTGCGGGTCCGTGCCGGGGGCTTGCTGCGGATCGGGGAATCGGCGCTTCGGGTTGCTCCGTCCGGGGGGCCGAGAGCGCGGACCGTCTCCGACGGGGAGGGGTGCCTTCGGGTCGCCCTGGGGGGCGGCTCCACGGACCGGCCTTCGGCCGGGTCCGGTTTCCCACCCGCACCACCCGTACAGCCATCGCCGTCGGCGGCTGCGGGTGACAGCGGTTCGAGCGGACCGACGTCCGTAGGTGCCAAAGGCGCCTCCGAGATCGGGCAGCACAGCTACGGCTCCGATGGCTGGGGGACCTCCGGCAGTGGGGGGCAGGAGCATCAACGGGGGTCGGCCGTGGTGCCCGGACAGGGCAGGGCGCCCCGGATCGAGAACGCGTCCGGTGCCGCTTCCCGCGGGGACACGCACGCGGAGCACTTCGGGGTCGGCGGGACGGACGAGGCGCCACTGGGCAGTGGCCGCAAGGACACTCCCGTCCGGGGCATCGACGCCCCGCAGGGCGCACGGCGGCGTGGGCTCGGTGCCTGGGCGCGCCGGCTGGCCGGTGGGCGTGGCGAACAGTCCGCCGGTCCCGAGACGTACGGCGGCACCGGCGCCCGTGTCGGCACCGGCCCGGCGGCCACCGCGCCGCAGCAGCCCGAGACCTGGCCGGATCCCGCCGCACTGCTGCTGACGGCACTCGGCCCCGGGCCCCGGCTGTGGGAGCGCGGAGCCAGGCATCCGGAGACGCTGACCGTGCGGCTCGGTACGGCGGACCGGAGCACGCCGGACGGCTCCGGCCTGGTGCCCGCGGTGCCCGTGACGGCGGCGCTGCGCGAGGCGGGCGCGCTGGGACTGGCCGGCCCGCGCCCCCGGCTGTCCGGGCTGACCCGCGCGGTGCTGGCCCAGCTGGCCACGCTGCACTCCCCCGACCTGCTGGAGATCGTGCTGATCAGCGCCGACCGCTCCCGCCCGGTGGAGGAGCGCACGGCCGAGTGGTCCTGGCTGGGCTGGCTCCCGCATGTCCGGCCGGGTCATGGCCAGGACTGCCGGCTGCTGCTGGCCTACGACCGCGAGCAGGCGGCGGCCCGCACGGAGGAACTCCTGCGCCGGGTCGACGACCAAGAGGCGACCGGCCGAACCGCGGCCCGCCCCGCCCCCGCCCGAGTTCCGGCACCCGGCACCCCGAAGGGCGCCCCCGCGCACGGCGACCCGACCGGGACGGCCACGCCCGGCTCCCCCACGGGCACGCCCGCCGAGGGCACCCGAACCCAAGGCGCGGTCCCGGACAGCACCTCCAGCCCGCTGGACTTTCCCAACCACCCCGGCACCCCCGCACCCGGGTCCGGCACCACCGCACACGCCTCCGGCGTCCCGGCCCGCAGCGGCACCCACCCGTCGGCCGCCCTCTCGGCCCCCACCCGCCGCCCCTCCTGGGCCAGGGATGACGTCGAGGTCGGCGGGGGCAGTGGTTTCGCCGGTCCCTACACCGTCGTCGTCGTGGACGGAGACCCCGGTGGCGGCGCGCTGCGGGAGGCGGTCGCACGGCTGGCCGTGGCCGGGCCGCGGGCCGGGATTCATGTGGTCTGTCTCGCCGAGACCGAGCCCGCCTCGCCCGCGTCCCCCGTGGCGCGGACATACGAGGCCGCGTGCGCGGTGACGCCGACGTTCCGGCACTGCGGTGCCGTGGCGATGCTCAGCGGGGATGTCGCGACGGCGCTGCATCTGCTGCGGGTGGCGCCGGGCGGACCCGTCGGACCGGGAACGCTCGCCGCCGTGGACGCCGTGTCCCCCGCCTGGGCGGAGCGGTTCGCCCGGGCGCTGGCGCCACTGCGGCCGGACGGCCCGGCCGGCGAGCGGGACACGCGCGTGGCGGCGCCGTTGCCGCAGTCGGCGCGGTTGCTGGACGAGTTGGGGCTGGCCCGGGCCACCCCGGCGTCGCTGATGGCGCGCTGGGCCGACGCGGCCGACGACCCCCAAGCGCTGGGCGGCCGGGCGCGGGCGGTGCTCGGTGCCGGGCCGCGCGGGCCGCTCACCGCCGACCTGGTGGCCGACGGACCTCATCTGCTGATCGAGGGACCGGCCGGCAGCGGTCGTACGGAGTCGCTGCGGGCCGTGGTGGCCTCGCTGGCCGCCGCCGAGCGGCCGGACCGGCTGGGCATCGTGCTGATCGACGGCCGGGACGGGGTCGGGGCCGGCGCCGCGCACGGTGAGGGGCTGCGCGTGTGCACCGACATACCGCATGTCACCACCCACCTCATGGCCAACGACCCCGTGCGCATGCGGGAGTTCGCCCAGTCGCTGGCCTCCGAGCTCAAGCGGCGGGCGGAGCTGCTGGGGCGGACCGATTTCGCGCAGTGGCACGCGGGGCGTGAGGTGTCCGGCCGGATCGTCGCCCAGCGCACGCCGGCCCCCGCCACCGGTGACATAGAGGCGCCGCCCAGCTCCACCCTGCGGCTGCGGCCGGGGTCGGCCGCGCGGCAACGGGCCGAGGCGGCGCCGCGGTTGCCGCGGCTCGTGGTCGTCGTGGACGACCTGGACGCGCTGGTCTCACCCGCGCTCGGCTCGCCGGGCCGGCCCGCCGCCGGTTCGGTGATGCGCGCGCTGGAGGCGGTGGCCCGGGAGGGCGAGCGGCTCGGGGTGCATCTGGTGGCGGCGGCCGGGACCGGCGGTCGTACGGCGGAGACCGAGCCCGCGCGGAGGGCGGCCCTGCGGGTCGTGCTGGACGCTCCCCAGCAGGGGCCGGACGAACCGGCGCCTGGGCGTGGGCGGCTGGCGTACGCGGACGGGCGGGCCGTCGGTTTCCAGGGCGGCCGGGTGACGGGCCGTATCCCGCGTACCGCGACCCAGCGGCCCACGGTGGTCCCGCTGGACTGGCAGCGCATGGGCGACCCCCCGGCCCGCCGGCCGGTACGGGAGCTGGGCAACGGCCCCACCGACCTGGCCCTGCTGGCGAGCGCGGTGGAGCGCGCGGCCCGTGAGGTGTCGGCGGCGGAGGTGCCGTCTCTGCTGTAGCCGAAGAGGCACGCATACACCGCCGGTCACGAGCCGGTCACGATGACCCGTTTGACACAGCAGGCGCTCTTGCCCGCCCCGAGCGGCCCGGCGTACACCGGACCGCACGGGACAGTCTTCTTTACGTTCAATGGAGAACGACGAACGGGGAAGTGATGCACAGCAAGAGCAGCACCATCCGGACACGCAGGACCGTCACCACATTCGCCGCGCTGCTCACGGGAGCCCTCGCCCTGAGCGCCTGCTCCAGCAGCGACGGCAACGGCGGGAAGGGCAGCGGCGAGAAGACCGGCGCAGCCACCGGCTCCACCGTCACCCTGCCGAAGCTGAACGGCGCGAACCTGGAGATCGCCGCCGTCTGGACCGGTCAGGAGCAGAAGAACTTCAAGCAGGTCCTGGCCGAGTTCGAGAAGCGCACCGGCGCGAAGGTCACCTTCGTGCCGGCCCAGGACCCGATCATCAACTTCGTCGGTTCGAAGATCGCCGGTGGCCAGCCGCCGGACGTGGCCATGCTGCCGCAACCCGGCGCCATCAAGCAGGCCGTGCAGCGGGGCTGGGCCAAGCCGCTGGGGCCGGAGGTCCTGAAGGAGCTGCAGAAGAACTACTCCCAGGGCTGGCAGGACATCGGGAAGGTCGGAGGCAAGCAGTACGGCGTCTACTACAAGGCCGCCAACAAGTCGCTGATCTGGTACAACACCAAGGTCTTCGGGAACGCGGGCGCCAAGGAGCCGAAGACCTGGCAGGACCTGCTGACCACCACCCGGGCGGTGTACGACTCCGGGGTCACGCCGTTCTCGGTGGGCGGTGCGGACGGCTGGACGCTGACGGACTGGTTCGAGAACGTCTATCTGTCCCAGGCCGGCCCGCAGAAGTACGACCAGCTCGCCCAGCACAAGATCAAGTGGACGGATCCCTCGGTCAAGCAGGCGCTGACGACGCTGGCGCAGATCTGGGGCAAGAAGGACTACCTCGCGGGCGGCCAGGACGGCGCGCTGCAGACGGAGTTCCCGTCCTCGGTCACCCAGACCTTCACCGGCGGCGACCAGCCGAAGGCCGCGATGGTCTACGAGGGCGACTTCGTGCAGGTCAACATCGGTGAGACCAAGGCGAAGGTGGGCACGGACGCGAAGGTGTTCCCGTTCCCGGCGGTCGGGTCGGCCGCGCCGGTGGTCTCCGGCGGTGACGCGGCGGTGATCCTGAAGGACTCCAAGGCGGCCCAGGCCCTGGTCACCTTCCTCGCCTCGCCGGACGCGGCGACGATCCAGGCGAAGCTCGGCGGCTATCTCTCGCCGAACAAGAACGTGCCGGTCACGGCGTACCCGAACGCGGTGCAGCAGAAGATCGCCAAGGCGCTGATCGCGTCCGGCGACAACTTCCGCTTCGACATGTCCGACCAGGCCCCGCAGGCCTTCGGCGGCACCCCCGGCAAGGGTGAGTGGAAGGATCTGCAGGACTTCCTGAAGAACCCGACGGACGTGGCGGGCACCCAGGCGAGGCTGGAGAAGGACGCGGCGGCCGCGTACGGAAGCGGGAGCTGATCCGGCGATGGCGTCGGCGGCAACGGCGGCGGGGGCCTCACCGGGTCCCGTCGCACCCCGCAGTCGTAGGAGCGTGACCGGCACCCGCAGGACCGTGGCAGCCCTGTTCCTGCTGCCCGCCCTGGTGCTGCTCGGCGCGCTCGTGGTCTACCCGATCGGGTACTCGGTCATCCGCAGCTTCTACAACGCCTCCGGCGACGGGTTCACCGGCGTCGACAACTACAAGACGCTCTTCACCGACGACGGCATCCGCACCGCCCTGAAGAACAACGTCATCTGGGTGATATTCGCGCCCACGGTCTCCACCGCGCTCGGTCTGATCTTCGCGGTGCTGACCGAACGGGTGCGCTGGGGGACGGCGTTCAAGCTGGTCGCCTTCATGCCGATGGCGATCTCGATGCTGGCGGCCGGGATCATCTTCCGGCTGGTGTACGACCAGGATCCGCACAAGGGGGTCGCGAACGCAGTGTGGGTGGGTGTCCACGACACCTTCGCGCAGTCGTCGGCGTTCCCGAAGGCCCACCCGGGCCGCGAGTCGCCGCTCGTCCCGCAGAACGGCGGTTTCGTCACCAGGGCCACCGTCCACGCCGGCCAGGCGGTCACCCTCCCCCTCGTCGGCGTGGCCCCGGACCAGATGCCGGACGGCGCGAAGAAGGCCGTGGCCGCCCAGCCCGAGCCGGGCAAGATCACCGGCACCACCTGGCAGGACTTCACGCGCGGCAAGGGCGTGGGACGGCTCGGCGCGCCCGACCCGTCCGAGCTGGGTTACGCCGGGATGCGGATCGAGGCGGTGAAGGACGGCAAGGTGGTGGCCTCCACCGACGCGGCCGGCGACGGCACGTTCACGCTGCCCGCCTCCGCCGACGGCGCACAGCTGCGCCTCCCGGCGAGCAACTTCAAGGAGCCGTACAACGGGGTCGAGTGGCTCGGCCCGGCGCTGGTCACCCCGGCGGTCATCGGGGCGTACGTCTGGATGTGGGCGGGCTTCGCGATGGTGCTGATCGCGGCCGGGCTCGCGGGCGTGCCCCGGGAGCTGCTGGAGGCGGCGCGGGTGGACGGCGCCAACGAGTGGCAGGTGTTCCGCAAGGTCACCGTGCCGTTGCTCGCGCCGGTCCTCGCGGTCGTCACCGTCACGCTGATGATCAATGTGCTGAAGGTGTTCGACCTCGTCTACATCATCGCCCCGGGCTCCTCCCAGGACGACGCCAACGTGCTCGCCCTGGAGCTGTACCGCAAGGGCTTCGCCGAGAACCAGCCGGGCGTCGCGAGCGCGATCGCGGTGCTGCTGCTGGTGCTGGTGATTCCCGTGATGCTGTTCAACATTCGTCGGCTGCGGCGGGAGGTGCGGCGATGACGGCGACCGCCGGGAGCATCGGGAAGGTCGGGCCCGTCCAGACGGTGAAGGCACGCCAGTCCCTCGGCTCGAAGATCGCCGAGAGGCTGAGCGGCGGCCTGGTCCGCGTGTTCCTGATCGTGGTCGGTCTGTTCTGGCTGGTGCCGACGATCGGGCTGCTCGTCTCCTCGCTGCGCGCGCCGGAGGACATGAGTGCGAGCGGCTGGTGGAAGGTGTTCACCGAGCCGTCCCAGCTGACCTTCGACAGCTATCGGAAGCTGCTGGAGAACGGCGACATCACCCACTCCCTGTGGAACACCGTGCTGATCACGGTCCCGGCGACGCTGCTGGTCGTCGTGGTCGGCTCCCTCGCCGGCTACGCGTTCGCGTGGATGGAGTTCCCGGGCCGGGACTGGTGGTTCCTGGGTGTGGTGAGTCTGCTGGTGGTGCCGGTGCAGGTGGCGCTGATCCCGATCGCCGAACTGTTCGGCAAGCTCGGCCTGTTCGGGACCATCCTCGGCGTGATCCTGTTCCACACCGGCTTCGGACTGCCGTTCGCGGTGTTCCTGCTGCGGAACTTCTTCGCGGAGATCCCGCGCGAGCTGCTGGAGGCGGCGCGGCTGGACGGCGCCGGTGAACTCCGGCTGTTCGCGCGGGTGGTGCTGCCGCTCGGCGGGCCGGCCATCGCGAGCCTCGGCATCTTCCAGTTCCTGTGGGTGTGGAACGACATGCTGGTCGCGCTGGTGTTCACCAAGTCGGGCACCCAGCCGATCACGGTCGCGCTGCAGACGCAGGTACGGCAGTTCGGCAACAACATCGACGTGCTGGCACCCGGCGCGTTCATCTCCATGGTGATCCCGCTGGCCGTGTTCTTCGCGTTCCAGCGGCAGTTCGTGTCCGGAGTGATGGCCGGCGCGGTCAAGTGACGACGTTTCTCAGCACTCTTCCGAGGGGCGGGCCTCCAGAGGGCCCGCCCCTCGCCGTTCATCCGCCGTCCCCCCGCCGTCCCCCATATGCCACACGAACCGTAACCAATTCACACCATCGGCCGTTTCCGGTTCAGAACCCCCGCGCCGACCGACGACCCTTGGATGTCCCTTGCCCAGGTTCAGTGTCATTGTCCCCGCGTACAAGGTCCAGGCGTATCTCTCCGAGTGCCTGGACTCGGTGCTCTCGCAGTCGTACCCCGATCTGGAACTGATCGCCGTGGACGACTGCTCACCGGATGCCTGCGGGACGATCATCGACGAGTACGCGGCCCGGGACGCGCGGGTGCGGCCCGTGCACCTGGCCGAGAACCAGGGCCTCGGGCGGGCCCGGAACGCGGGGCTGGCCGAGGCGACCGGTGACTACCTCGTCTTCCTGGACAGCGACGACACCCTCACCCCGGACGCGCTCAGGGCGATCGCCGACCGGATCAAGGAGTCCGGCGAGCCGGACGTCCTGGTGTACGACTACGCGCGCACGTACTGGGACGGCCGGGTGGTGCGCAACCAGCTCGCCGGAACGCTCACCGAGCAGGGCCCCGCGCCGTTCCGCCTGGATGACCGGCCGGGGCTGCTCAGGGTGCTGATGGTGGCCTGGAACAAGGCCTACCGGCGGGAGTTCGTCGAGGCCCACGGCTTCGCGTTCCCGCCGGGCTACTACGAGGACACCCCCTGGACCTTCCCGGTGCTGATGGCGGCGGAGTCGATCGCCACCCTGGACCGGGTGTGCGTGCACTACCGGCAGCGCCGGCAGGGCAACATCCTCGGCACTACGAGCCGCAAGCACTTCGATCTCTTCGAGCAGTACGACCGGGTGTTCGCGTACGTCGAGGAGCACCCCGAACTGGCGCGATGGCGGCCGGAGTTGTTCCGCCGCATGATCGACCACTACGCCACGGTGTTCACCAAGCGGGACCGGCTGCCGCGCGGCAGCCACGGCGAGTTCCTGCGCCGGGCCCGCGCCCACTACCGCCGCTATCGCGTCCCCGGAACCCGGATGCGGCGCCGGAACGTTCTGGTCCGCTTCGGTCTGCACCGCACCTTCCGCGCGTTCCGGCTGGTCTCGGCCGTGCGCCGGCGCACGTTCAAGGCGGTGGTGAAGCCGGCCCGGGCCCTGCGGACCGGCGTGCTGCGGCTGCACTACCGGATCCAGCTGCGGCTGCCCGTCCGCGCCGACCGGGCGGTGTTCACCTCCGGTGCGGGCCGGGGCCACGGCGGCGACCCGGGCGCCCTGGAGGAGGCCTTCCGCACCCACGCCCCGCACGTCCACACCGCCTGGGTCGCCCGTCCCGAGCACGAGCGCACGGTCCCGCCCGGCCCGCGCCGGCTGCGGCCCGGCACCGCCGCCTACTGGACGGCGCTGGCCCGCGCCAAGTACCTGGTCACCGACGACGTCCTGGATCCTGACCTGCGCAAGCGGCCCGGGCAGATCCTGGTCCAGACCCGGCAGGGCACGCCCCTCAAGCACATGGGCCTGGACCTGCAGGAGCGCCCGGCGGCGGCCCGCGACACCGACTTCGCCCGGCTGCTGCGCGGCGTCGACCAGTGGGACCTGGTGCTGTCCGGCAACCGGCACTCGACCCTGACCTGGGAGCGGGTCCTGCCGGGCCGCTACGCCACGCTGGAGTACGGCGCCCCGCGCAACGACGTGTTCCACCGGGCGACCTCGGCGGACGTGGCCCGGCTGCGCGCATCGCTGGGCATCCCGGAGGGCGCGGTCGCGATCCTGTACGCGCCGACCCACCGGGACTACCTGCGCACCCAGCGCCCGCTGCTGGACCTGGAGCGGATCGTGCGCCGCCTCGGCCCGGGGTTCGTGATCCTGGCCCGTACCCACGGTGACCCGTGTCCCGAGGGCCCCCGGGTCATCGACGTCCGCGACCACCCGAGCGTGCAGTCCCTGTGTCTGGCCTCGGACGCCCTGCTCACCGACTACGCGTCGATCATGTTCGACTACGCGGGCCTGGACCGGCCGATCGTGGTGCACACCGGCGACTGGGAGGCGTACCGGGCGGCCCGTGGGACCTACTTCGACCTGCGGGCCTTCCCGCCGGGCGCGGTCGGGCGCAGTGAGGACGAGCTGATCGACATCTTCGCGACCGGGCACTGGCGCGGCTCGCGCTCGGCCCATCTGCGGGCGGCGTTCTGGCAGCGGTTCTGCCCGTACGACGACGGACGCGCCGCCGAGCGGGTCGTACGGCATGTGGTGCTGGGCGAGACGGGTCTGCCGCCGGTGGTGCCGCTCGCGGAGCGCAAGCCGGTGCCGTCGGCCTGCGGGAGGTCGCCGCTGGCCACCGTGCCGCAACCTCCCGGTCCCCTTGCCGTCACCGAGAGGTGCTGAACGGCGTTGGACCTTCCGGGAGTTCCCGTGCCCCTCGGCTCGACGCGGCCCACCCCGAGCCGGCCGTCCACCTGGCGTCCGGCGGGGCGGCCCGGTCGCGTGGCAGGCCTCGTCCGCAGGACACGGTCCGCAAGAGAACAGAAAGAGCAGAATGCCCCGCTTCAGCATCATCGTCCCGTCCCACGGGGTCGCCGCCCGGCTGCCCCAGGCGCTGGACTCGGTACTCGGCCAGTCGTTCGACGATCTGCAGCTGATCCCGGTCTGCGACGCCCCCGACTCCCCGGCCGCCGCCGTGGCCGCCGGATACGCGGAGCGGGACTCCCGGGTGACCCCGGTCGACTCGCCGCCGTCCGCCGGTCTGAGCGGGGCGCGCAACGCGGGTGTCCAGGCGGCGACCGGCGCGTACGTGCTGTTCCTCGACGGCGACGACCTGCTGCTTCCTGGCGCGCTCGCGGCGCTGGACGCCCGGCTGACGGAGACCGCGGGTGTGGACGTGCTCCATGTCGAGCACGAGCGCGCCCCCTGGTGGGAGGGCGAGCCCACCAACCCGGCCAGGCCGCTGTTCGCCGGGGCCCCGAAGGGCGCCTTCGCCCCCGCCGACCTGCCGGAGCTGACCGGTGTGCGACTCCCGGCGTGGAGTGCGGTCTACCGCCGCAGTTTCCTCACCGAGCACGGACTCGCCTTCCCCGACAGCCACTTCACCGACCTCGGCTGGGGCGGGCTGACCACGCTCGCGGCCGGGCGGATCGCGGTGCTGCGCCAGGTCGTCGTGCGGCACCGGCTGCGCCGGCAGGGCAGCCGGCTCAATCTGCCGGGGCCGCACCAGCACGAGCTGCTCGATCAGGTGGAGCTCGTGCTGATCCGGGCCGCCGAGCAGGACCTGCCCGTCGAGCGAACACGCGCGCTCTTCGAGCAGCTGTTCACCCATGTGCTGAAGACCGCGTCCCGGCCGGAGCGGCTGCCGTCCGGGCACCGGGCGTTCTTCCGCCGCGCCGCCCGCCTCTACCGGCGCCACCGGCCGGCCGGTTTCCGGGCGCCCCACGGCAGCCTGGGCGTACAGCACCGGATGCTGGCGACCGGGGCGTACAGCGCGTTCCGGGCGCTGCGCGGCGCCAACCGGCTGGCCACGAACACCGCCGAGCGTCTGCCCCGCCCGCGCGCGGTGCGCACCCGGCTGCGCTACGCCCGCGACCTGCGCCGCCCGCTCGACGAGAACCTGGCCGTGTACTGCGCCTACTGGGGCCGGGGCTACGCCTGCAACCCGGCCGCGATTCACGCCAAGGCCCGCGAACTCGCCCCGCACATCCGCTCGGTGTTCCTGGTCGAGGCCGACCAGGCGCACGCGATGCCGGAGGACGTGGAGTACGCGGTGATCGGCTCCCGCCGCTCCTGGGAGGTGCTGGCCCGGGCCAAGTACCTGATCAACAACGCCAACTTCGCCGAGGGAGTCGTCAAGCGGCCCGGCAGTGTGCACCTGCAGACCCAGCACGGCACCCCGCTGAAGACCATGGGCGTGGACCAGTCGACGTACCCGGTGGTGGCCGCCCAGTCGGGCAGCTTCACCAGGCTGCTCGGCCGGGTGGACCGCTGGGACTTCAACCTCTCCTCCAACCGCCACTCCACCCAGATGTGGGAGCGCGCCTTCCCCGGTTCCTGGGAGGCGCTGGAGTACGGCTATCCGCGCAACGACGTCTACTACACGGCGACCGCCGAGGACGTGGCCCGCATCCGGTGCCGGCTGGGTGTCCCGGAGGACAAGACGGCCGTGCTGTACGCGCCGACCCACCGCGACCACCACACCGGCTTCGAGCCCGGCCTGGATCTTGAGGCCTTCTGCGAGGCGGCCGGCGAGGACGTGGTCGTCCTGCTGCGCGCCCACTACTTCTACGACCGGGGTCCCGGCCGCGGTGACGGCCGGATCATCGACGTCACCGCGCACCGCTCCTCCGAGGACGTCTGCCTCGCCGCGGACGCGCTGGTCACCGACTACTCGTCGATCATGTTCGACTACGCCAACCTGGACCGGCCGATCGTCGTGTACGCCGACGACTGGGACGTCTACCGGGAGACGCGGGGTGTCTACTTCGATCTGATGGCCGAGCCGCCGGGACCGGTCGCGCGCACCCCGGAGGAGCTGGCCGCCGTCTTCCGTGACGGCTCGTACGCGGGCGCGGAGGCCGCGGCGCTGCGGGCCGCGTTCCGGGAGCGGTTCTGCGAGTTCGACGACGGACGGGCCGCCGAGCGCGTCGTACGGCGGGTGCTGCTCGGCGAGCCACCCGAGGCGGTCCCGCCCGTGATCCCGCTCGCGCAGCGCGTGCCCGCCCCCGCCGCCGCGACCCTCGTGAGGAGCTGACCCGCCGTGCCCCGCTTCAGTCTGATCGTGCCCTGCTTCAAGGTGCAGGGCTTTCTGCGCGAGTGCCTGGACTCGGTGCTGCTGCAGTCCTTCAACGACTTCGAGCTGATCGCCGTGGACGACCGCTCCCCGGACGGCTGCGGCGCGATCCTCGACGAGTACGCCGGGCGCGACCCGCGCGTGAAGGTGCTGCACCTGCCGGAGAACGTGGGCCTCGGCCGCGCCCGCAACGCCGGGCTGCCGCACGCCACCGGCGACTACCTGTTCTTCCTGGACAGCGACGACACCCTCACCCCGGGCGCGCTGGGGGCGATCGCCGACCGGCTGGCGGAGGCCGAGGACCCGGACGTGCTGGTCTTCGACTACGCGCGCACCTACTGGTGGGGCGGCACCCGGCGCAACGTCCTGGCCGAGGTGCTGGCCGAGGCCGGCCCGGACACCTTCACCGCCGACGCCTACCCGCGGATCCTCGACCTGCTGATGGTGGTGTGGAACAAGGTCTACCGGCGGGAGTTCGTGGAGTCGGAGGGCTTCGAGTTCCCGCCGGGCTACTACGAGGACACCCCCTGGACCTTCCCGGTCATGCTCAGCGCCCGGAGCATCGCCACGCTGGACCGGATCTGCCTCAACTACCGGCAGCGCCGGCAGGGCAACATCCTGTCCACGACCAGCCGCAAGCACTTCGACATCCACGACCAGTACGAGCGGGTCTTCGCGTTCGTCGAGCAGCGGCCCCGGCTCGCGCACTGGCGGCCGTATCTGCACCGCAAGATGGGCGAGCACTGCCTGGACATCCTGGCCAAGCCGGACCGGCTGCCGCCCGCGGACAAGGCCGAGTTCTTCCGGCGTACACGGGAGACGTTCCGGCGCCACAAGCCGGCGGAGGGCGCCCTGACCGACGGCGAGGCCGGCCTGCTGGAGGGCTCCTGGACGGCGTACCGGATCAGGCGGCAGACGGCGCGGGTGGGACGGGAGACGGCACGCCAGGCCGGTCTGCTCCGCGGTGCGGCCGCCGCGCGGGCCCGCTCCGGCTGGGCCGCCGTGCACGCGCACCGGCCGCTGGACCCGCACCTGGTCGTCTACTCGGCGTCCTCGCACCGGGGCATGCTCGGCGACCCGGCCGCCGTGTACGCCAAGGCCCGGGAGATCGCCCCGCAGCTGCGCGGCGTGTGGGTGGTGAAGGACGAGGAGACCGCCGCCCAGCTGCCGTCGGACGTGGAGCACGTGATCGTGGGCTCCCGGCGCTATCTGGAGGTCACGGCGCGGGCGAAGTTCTTCGTGAACGACGTCAACTGGCCGGGCACGCTGGCCAAGCGGCGCGGCAGCGTGCACATCCAGACCCATCAGGGCACCCCGCTGAAGTACATGGGTGCCGACCTGCTGGACAAACCTGGCGCCCGGCTCGGCTTCGACGTGCCGCAGATGCTGCGCCGAGCCGACCGCTGGGACTACAGCCTGGTCGCCAACCGCCACTCCGAGCTGGTCTGGGAACGGGCCTACCCCTGCCACTTCACATCGCTGCGCACCGGCAGCCCGCGCAACGACGTGCTGGTGAACGGCGGCGACAGCGACTTCCGGCAGCGTCACGGCATCCCGGAGACGGACACGGTCGTGCTGTACGCCCCGACCCGCCGGGACTACCGCCGCAGCGGGCACGTGGACCGGATCGACCTCGCCCGGTTCGCGGCGGACCTGGGCGAGAGCCTGGACGAGGACCAGGGCGGGGGCGGGGGCCTGGGCAAGGGGCACACCCTGGTGGTCCGGCTGCACCCGTCGCTGGCGACCGGTCCCGCGCGCGGCATGGGTCTGGCCGAGCTGGCGCGGCGCGGGATCGTGGTCGACGCGACCGACGAGCCGCGCCTGGAGGACGTCCTGCTCGCGGCGGACGTGCTGGTCACGGACTACTCGGCGGTGATGTTCGACTACGCCTGCCTGGACCGGCCGATCGTGGTGCACGCCGACGACTGGCCCGCGTACTCGGCCGGCCGGGGTGCGTACTTCGACATCACCGCCGAGCCGCCGGGCCATGTCGCGCGTTCCTACCGGGAGCTGGCCCGGCTGTTCACCTCGGGGTCCTGGCGGGACGAGGAGTCGGCCCGGCTGCGCGCGCGATTCCGGGCCCGGTTCTGCGAGTTCGACGACGGCCGGGCCGCCGGGCGCGTCGTACGGACACTGCTGCTGGGCGAGCCGATGACCGGCCCGGGTGCGGTCCTGATCCCGGGCCAGACGGCCGGCCGGGACGCGCTGGCCTCGGCGTAGGGCGCCGGGGTGCCGGTGCCGAGGCGGCCGCCGGCACCCCGGGACGCGTGGGTCACTCGATGACGAGGTCGACGTCGATGTTGCCGCGGGTGGCGTTGGAGTACGGGCAGACCTGGTGGGCGGTCTCGACCAGCTTGCGGCCGGTGTCCTGGTCCACGGTGTCGGGCAGCTCGACGCGCAGCGTCACCTTCAGCCCGAAGCCCTCGCCCTGCTTGCCGATGCCGACCTCGGCGGTCACCGCGGCGTCGCTGACGTCGACCTTGGCCTGCCGGCCGACGAGGCCGAGGGCGCTGCCGAAGCAGGCGGCGTAACCGGCGGCGAAGAGCTGCTCGGGGTTGGTGCCCTGGCCGTTGCCGCCCAGCTCCACCGGCGGGGCGAGCTGGAGGTCGATCCTGCCGTCGGAGGAGACGGCACGACCGTCACGGCCGTGGGTGGCGGTGGCGACTGCGGTGTAGAGCGCGTCCATGGGACCCGTCCTCTCGGTTCGATGCGGTGTCCGCTGCGGCGTTGCCGCGTGGTTGCGAGTACGAGTAGAGCACACAATTAAGTTGTGCACAACTAAATGGTTGGCAAGAGCTATCCTGGACCCATGACCGCCTCGCCCGCCGCCGCCGAAGCCGACTGGCTCCGCCTGGACCGCCAGATCTGCTTCTCCCTGCACGCCGCGTCCCGCGCCTTCAACGGCGTCTACCGCGCGATCCTCAAGGACCTCGGGCTCACCTACCCGCAGTACCTGGTGATGCTGGTGCTCTGGGAACAGGGCGACCTGCCCGTCAAGAAGCTCGGCGAGCATCTGCGGCTCGACTCCGGCACGCTGTCCCCGCTGGTCAAGCGGCTGGAAGCGGCCGGCCTGGTGCGCCGGGAGCGCAGCCCCCAGGACGAGCGCTCGGTACAGGTCCGGCTCACCGAGGAGGGCGTGGCGCTGCGCGAGCGGGCCCTGGAGGTGCCGCGCCGCATCGCCCGGGCGACCGGCTTCGACCTGGCGGAGATCACCGAACTGCACGAACGCCTCGACCGGCTCACGGCCGCGCTGGACACGGCGGCCCTGGAAGCGGGGCGTGAGGGGGGCTAGCCGACGCGGGCTTTAATGACGGGGCCTCATGGGCTTACGGACGTACAGCCGTACGACCATCCCGCCCCGCCGGACCTGCTCCCGCCCGGCGAACTCCGCCTGCAGCACCGCGAGTTTGGCCCGCTCGGTGGGTCTGCGCGGGCTCCAGCGCCCGGCGAGCAGACTCGGGTCCGCCACGACCCACACCCGGTCCAGCCGCTCCAGCCGCCGCCGTACCTCCCGCGGCCCGGCCTCCCGCCCGTACAGCGTCCCCGACCCGGCGGCCCCCTCCACCAGCACCACATCCCGCGCCCCCCGGAACGCTCCCGGATAGGTCAGGGCCACGTTCCGCGCATGCGCCGGCAGGAACAGCACGGCGTCCCCGGGCATCAACTCCCGTGCCGTGACCCGGGAAACGGCACCGAGATCGTCGGGCCGAGTGCCCGGATTGCGGTCCGCGCGGAGGACGGGGAGCTGATGCAGAAAGGCCAGCGCGATCGCCAAGACACCGGTGAGGGTGACGAGGCGGGACTGCGACATGGGGTGCCGTCTGAACCTGCCGTCGCCGGCCGGCCGCGCCACCATCCCAGCCACCCGCTCGGCACCCGCCGCCACCAGCAACGGAGCCCCGCTCAACGCGTACAGCACATACCGGTCCACGAACAGCGGCGAGGCCTGAGAAGCCAGCATCAACACCACGGGCGGCACCACGGTCAACGGCAACGCCACCCCCACAAGAGTGATTTCCCCCCGCCGCCCGAAGAGCCCCACCAGTCCGACGGACGCAAGGCCCAGACACACCGCGTACACCGCGCCCGAAGGTCCGAGAAACCCCCGCAACAGCTCTTCCGCCGTCACCGCCGTAGGCCTGCGCAGCCACGCCACCTGCGCCGCCTGCCCCCGCGACACAAGAACCATCGGCACCAGTGACACCAGGACCGCGCTCGCCGCACACCCCCACCCCCGCCACGTCCGGCCCCCGACCCGGCCGAGCGCCAGCGACACCGCGTGGGCGCACAGCAGCAGCACCGCGAACTCGTGGAGCCAGCAGGTGAGGCCGAGGACGGCGCCGTAAGCCGCCCAGGAGCGCGAGGAACCGCGCTGCACGGCCTGCACGAACAGCAGCGTCGCCCCAGTGGCCCCGGCGGCCACCAGGGCGTAACTGCGGCCCTCCTGGGCATAGTGGCCGGCCATCGGCGCTACGGCGTACAGCAGCCCGGCCCACAACCCGACGCGCGGCCGGGCCAGCCGGGTGCCGAGCGCCGCCACCAGCGCGGCCGTCACCGCCGCCGCGCACACCGACGGCAGCCGCAGGACGACCTCGCCGGGGTGGACGGCGAGGACGGCGTGCACGAGGAGGTAGTACAGCCCGTGCACGGCGTCCACGTCGTGCAGCAGCAGCCAGATCTGCGGCACCGTACGCCGCCCGACCTGGAGGCTGACGGCTTCGTCGCGCCACATCCCGCCCCGGTCCAGCCCCCAGAGCCCGACCGCGAGCATCACCAGCGCGGGCACCCCCACGGCGGTCCGGCGGCGGATCCGGGCCCGGTGGCAGCGGGGCGCGCGCGTCGCCCCGCCGGCCGGCGCGACGACTGCCGTCGCAGCCGCCCTGCGCGACTGCGGTTTCACAAGCCCGACGTTCACCACGGTCCGCCCGATCTATTGCGATTAGCCAATCCTTTTCCGAGCATGACGGCGTATCGGCATGGATACGCCATTCGCGGCGCTTAGGCTCCCATGCGATGAACCGTCTCCGTGTCAACTCCGGTCCGGTGCTCGGCGTCACTGCCCTCTGGCTGGCCACCCGCGCCGTGATGCTGTGGCTGCTCACCCACGACAACGCCCCACTGCTGGGCTGGGGCACGGTGAGCCGTGAGGTGTCGGGGCTGTACGGCCACTGGTACGGCGTCCTCGCGCACGGCTCGTTCCCGGCGCACGACACGCTGTGGCAGTACCCCCCGGGCGCCGGCGTGGTGCTGCTCGCGCCGCGCCTGCTGCCGTGGCTGACGTACTTCCCCGCGTTCGTGCTGCTCACCCTGGCCGTGGACGCGCTGGTCACGACAGCACTGACGCGCGCGGGCGGACGTCCCGGGCGGAGCCTGCTCGGCGCGGCCCTGTGGACGGGCGGCCTGCCGCTGCTGCTGCACCTCCCGCTCGCCCGGTACGACGTCCAGGTCACCGCCCTCGCGGTGCTCTCCCTACTGGCGCTGAAGCGCTCCACGCGCGCGTGCGGGGTGTTGGGGGCGCTGGGCGCGCTGGTCAAGGTGTGGCCGGCGCTGGTGCTGCTGGGCACGCCCCCGGGGCGGTCGACGCGCCGGGCATGGGGGTGGGCGGCGGCCGCCGGATTCGCCTCCTTCGGAGCGCTCGCCGTGTCGTTCGACCACCCCCTGTCCTTTCTGCGGGAGCAGGGCGGGCGGGGCGTACAGATCGAGTCGCTCGGCGGTACGGTGCTGAACCTGGCGCGGCACGCCGGCTGGCCGGGCCGGGCGCGCTACCAGTACGGCGCCACCGAGCTGGTCGGCCCGCACGTGTCCGCCGTCGTCACCGCCTCCCTGACACTGACGGCGGTCTCCCTCACGCTGCTGGTGCTGTGGCGGATGCAGGCGCAACGCTGGAGCGAGGCCACGCCGTACGACGCGGCGCTGAGCGCGGTGCTGCTCTTCACGGTCACCAGCCGGGTGATCAGCCCGCAGTACATGATCTGGCTGCTCGGTCTCGCCGCGGTGTGCGTGTCCTCGCGGCACACCAGTCAGCGGCCGGTGGCGGCGCTGCTTCTGGCGGCGGCCGCACTGACCACCCTGGTGTTCCCGATGCACTACGCCGAGGTGGTCGAGGGCACCTGGACCGGCTGTCTGCTCATGCTGGCCCGCAACGGGATCCTGGCGGCCGCGGCCGTGCTGTCGTTCGTGCGGTTGTGGCGCTCGACGGGTGCGGATGGAAAGAGCGTGCAAACAACGGAACCCCGACCCGATTCCGACCGTCTTCCGGACCGAGCGCTAAGCATCTCTTAACGGCTTATTACCGAACATTTCTACGCTCCTGGCCTGTGGACCCGATGCGATCAGACCCGACCGACACACCCGATACAGCAGGTACCGCCGAGTCGCCGCGTCCGGCGCAGGTCGGTGTCGTCGTCATCGGCTTCAACGACAGTACCCATGTGGGTGACGCCGTGCGGTCGGCGCTCGCCCAGGGGCCGGCGGTCGCCGAGGTCGTCGCCGTGGACGACTGCTCCACGGACGGCAGCGCCGACCTGCTCGACCGGCTGGCCGCCGGCGAGCCACGCCTGCGGGTGGTGCGCCGGAGCGTGAACAGCGGCGGCTGCGGCAGCCCGCGCAACGCCGGGATCGACGCGGTGACGACGCCGTACGTGATGTTCCTGGACAGCGACGACGTGCTGCCGCCCGGTGCGGTGGACACGCTGCTGGCGGCGGCCACGGGGGCGCACGCCGAGGTGGCGAGCGGGCTGTGCGTGCGCCGCGAGCTGCCCTCGGGGCGCGAACAACCCTGGCAGGCGCCCCTCTACACGGCGAACACCGTGCTCGCGCGCCCCGCGCAGCGGCCGCGCCTGGTCCACGACACGCTGTGCGTCAACAAGCTGTACCGCACCGACTTCCTGCGCGAGCACGGCATCCGCTTCCCCGAGGGCCGCTTCCTCTACGAGGACATCGTCTTCACCGCGCGCGTGCTGGCGGCCGGCCCGCGCATCGCGCTCGTACCGGACCGCGTGTACGTGTGGCATGTGCGCCGCGCCGCCGAGCAGTTGTCGCTCTCGCTGGACCGGGAGCACATCGACAACTGGAAGGCGCGCGTGGAGGCGTGCGCGCTGGCGTACGACATTCTGCTGGGCGCCGGGCAGAAGGAGCTGGCGCGGGCGGCGCGGGCCAAGTTCCTCGACCACGAGGTGCGGATGTACACGCGCGAGCTGGGGTTGCGCGACGCCCACTACCAGCGCGCGTGGTGGGCGCACACCCGCGAGTACCTCGCGCGCTACGACGCCGCCGACTGGGAGCTGAACCCGAGCGCTCCGGGCCGGCTGCTCGCACGGGTCGTCCTGGAGTCGCCCGAGCCCCGCGACCTGCCCCGGCTGCGCGAGCTGGCCGCCCGTCCGGCGCGCCTGCTGCCGCCCTACGCCCGCAGCCCCGACGGCGTCCCGGTCTGGTCCACCGACCTCCCCCAGGTCACCCTCACACCGTTCCTGACCCGCCCCACCGGTGTCCTCCCGCTCGTGGTCGACGCGGAACTGCGGCGACGCGCGCGTGCCTCGCTGCTCCGTCTGCGGCTGCACGAGCTGTACGGCAGGGTGGCCGAGGCGGGCCCGCGCGAGGTGGACGTGGAGTGGCAGTCCCGGGACGACGACGCCCGGAAGCGGGGACGCACCACGGTCCCGCTCACCCCCTGCGGCCCGGAGAGCTGGTCGGCCGAGCTGCCCGTCGACCTGGCCGCGCTCGGCGCCGGCACCTGGGACCTGCGGCTGACCGTGTGCTTCGCCGACGGCGCACAGCGCGATGTGACGGCGCACGCCCTGGCGGGCTCCGGCCGGCTGGGTCGGCGCGCCGTCCCGAGCGCCCGGCACGGTGTGCTCCTGGTGCAGCCGTACGCCACGCACTCCGGCGCGCTGGCCGTGCGCGTGGCGACCGGCGTGCGCGGGGTACTGCAGGTGGTGCGCGGCCGACTCCGCCGCCTGCTTCACTGAGACCGCCTGCCGCTTCACCGGGACACCCGCTGATCCGGCGGGACGCCCACTGCTTCACTGAGAGACGCCCGCCGCTCCACCGAGCGGCAGAACGGGCCAACTGACGAGGGGACGGCCGCAATGACCTGGCTGATCACCGGCGGTGCCGGATACATCGGGGCACATGTCGTACGGGCGATGACCGAGGCGGGCGAGCGCACGGTCGTCTACGACGACCTGACGACGGGCGTCGCCGAGCGCGTACCGGCGGAGGTCCCCCTGGTGCGGGGCTCGGTCCTGGACGCGGAGCTTGTGGCCCGCACGCTCGCCGAGCACGAGATCAGCGGGGTCGTGCATCTGGCGGCGAAGAAGCAGGTGGGCGAGTCGGTGGAGCGCCCGCTGCACTACTACCGGGAGAACGTCGAGGGCCTGCGCACCCTCCTGGACGCGGTGACACGGGCGGAGATCCCGTCCTTCGTCTTCTCCTCCTCGGCCGCCGTCTACGGCATGCCGGACGTCGACCTGGTCACGGAGGAGACCCCCTGTCTGCCGATGTCCCCGTACGGCGAGACGAAGCTGGCCGGCGAGTGGCTCGTGCGCGCGACGGGCAGGGCGACCGGCATGTCCACGGCGTCCCTGCGCTACTTCAACGTGGCGGGCGCGGCCGCCGCCGAGTTCGCCGACACCGGCGTCTTCAACCTCGTCCCCATGGTCTTCGAGAAGCTCACCGAGGGCGCGCCGCCGCGCATCTTCGGCGACGACTACCCGACGCCGGACGGTACCTGCGTACGCGACTACATCCACGTGGTCGACCTGGCCGAGGCCCACGTCACCGTCGCCCGCGCCCTGGCCTCCTCCCCCGGCACCGACATGACCCTCAACATCGGCCGCGGCGAGGGTGTGTCGGTCCGCGAGATGATCGACCGCATCAACGCGGTCACCGGCTACAACCGCCCGCCGACCGTCACCCCTCGCCGCCCCGGCGACCCGGCACGCGTCGTCGCCTCGGCCGCCCGCATCGCCACGGAACTGGGCTGGCAGGCCAAGTACGACGTCCAGGACATGATCACCTCCGCCTGGGAGGGCTGGGTACGCCACCACCCGGAGGCGGCGCGGTCGTAGGCTCTGCCGGTGCCCCTTCACGGAGTTCTCCAACGCGCGGTCGGCGCCGTACTCGGCTCCGCCGTCGGCGACGCGCTCGGAGCGCCCTTCGAGTTCGGCCCTGAGGGCGCCTTCTCCGCCCGTTTCCCCGGTCCCGGACACGGCGGCGAGATGTGCGGAGGCGGCGGCTGGGAGCCGGGCGAGGCGACGGACGACACCCAGATGGCCGTCCTGACCGCCGAGTCCCTGCTGGACCACGGCGGCATGGACCTGCCGGACCTCTTCCGCCGCTTCCAGCGCTGGGCGGCAGCCGACCCGAAGGACATCGGCCTCCAGACGGAGGCGGTCCTGACCAGCGGCGACCCCTGGGACACGGCCGCCGCCCTGCACTTCCAGGTCAACCTGCGCGCGGCGGGCAACGGCGCGTTGATGCGAGCGGCCGCCTCGGCGGTGTACTTCGCCCGCGACGGCCGCGAGCCCACCATGGACGCCGCCCGCCGCCTCTCCGCGCTCACCCACGGCGACGGCGCGGCATGGGAGGGCACGGCGGCGTTGCACGACCTGATCCGCGTGGCCCTGACCGGCGAGAACCCCCTCACCGCCGTACCGGCGACGCTGGCCGCGCTCCACCCCGCCCACCGCCCCCGGTACGAGGTGGTCCTCTCCCCCGACTGGCACCCCGACCGGGCGACCGAGTTCAACGGCGCGGTGTGGCCCTGCCTGGGCTCGGCGGTATGGGCCCTGCGGACCACGACGTCGTACGAGGAAGCGGTCCGCGCGGCGATCGACCTCGGCGGAGACACGGACACGGTGGCGGCGGTCACGGGGGCGCTGGCGGGGGCGGTGTACGGGGCCGACGCGATACCGCCGCGCTGGCTTGAGCGGTTGCATGTACCGCTACCCGGGTTCGACGGCCGAGTACTACGCGCGCCGGAGCTGACCGAACTCACCGTGAAGCTCCTCGACAGACCGGTCTGCGGGTAGTCGGTGGCTGGTCGCGCCCGCGCCCTGGGAGCCGCAGCGCGGTCGGCCCTCGCGGCGCCGGAGCTGCGGGCCCAGCCGCGGCACCGGGTGCTGTCACAACGCCTTGAGCGCCCCTGCGGTGGCCCGCGCCAGGTTCTCCAGGTACCCCCTCGGCAGCTTCGGTGATCTGATCACCACCGCGCGCCAGTACAGCGGGCCGGAGATCAGGTCGAGCGCGAGGTCGGGATCGACGCCCGCCCGCACCTCCCCGCGCTCCTCCGCGGCCGCCACGATCTTGCTGGCCACACCCTCCTGGCCGTCCCGCAGGGCCTTCTGGAAGGCGTCGGCGATGTCGGGATTGCGGGCCGCCTCCGCCTGGAGGTCGGGGATGATCTGGGAGGCGACCGGGTGGCGCAGGGCGCGGGAGGTCACCTCGTAGAGGAGACGGAGGTCGCCCTCCAGGGAGCCCGTGTCGGGGACCGGGAAGCCCAGGACCGCCATCGCCGAGACGACGTCCAGCACCAGGTGCAGCTTGGACCGCCACCTCCGGTACACCGCGGTCTTGCCGACGCCCGCCCGCCGCGCGATGCCCTCGATGGACATCCGCGCGTATCCGACGGCCGCGAGTTCCTCGAAGACCGCCGCCCGGATGGCCTCGGTCACGTCCTCCCGGAGTACGGCGGCCCCGGCAGGGGTCCGGCGGGGCGGACGCGTCGGCGGGTCGTCGGCGTTCGTCGTCATGACTCACAGCATAGGCCGTTACGACGAAACGGTTGCGTTCCGACGTCGATTGGTTCTACGCTCCCGTTGCGACGATACGGTCCCGTCCCGACGTAAGAGAACGTGAAGAGAAGCGTAAGGAAACGAACGCACGTCGGACGGCGGGCCCCGACGCGACCCCGGCCCCGCCGGACGCGCCACCCTCCCCCCGAGCGAAAGCAGCGGATGTGAGCCAGGTCCTCGACACACCGCCCCCCACCCAGGCCCCGGCCGACGACGACCTCGCGGCACTGGCCGCCCGACACGGCCTGTCGGTCAGCGGCGCGCGCCCCTCCCTGCCGGAGTACGTCCGCCAGCTGTGGGCCAGGCGCCACTTCATCACCGCCTTCGCCACCGCCAAGCTCACCGCGCAGTACAGCGAGGCGAAGCTCGGCCAAATCTGGCAGGTCATGAACCCGCTGCTGAACGCCGCGGTGTACTACTTCATCTTCGGCGTACTCCTGGGCACCAGCCACGGGGTGCCGGACTACATTCCGTTCCTCGTCACCGGCGTGTTCATCTGGACGTTCACGCAGAGCTCGATCATGGCGGGCACCCGGGCGATCTCGGGCAACCTCGGCCTGGTCCGCGCCCTGCACTTCCCGCGCGCCGCACTGCCGATCTCCTTCTGCCTCCAGCAGCTCCAGCAGCTGCTGTTCTCGATGACCGCGCTGGTCGTGATCATCCTGTCCTTCGGGCTCCCGATCACCCCCCGATGGCTGGTCGCGATCCCCGCGCTGATCCTGCAGTCCCTGTTCAACGCGGGCGTGTCGATGATCATGGCGCGGTGGGGAGCCAAGACTCCGGACATCGCCCAGCTGATGCCGTTCATCCTGCGCACCTGGATGTACGTGTCCGGCGTGATGTGGAGCATCAGCAAGCTCACCAAGAAGGACCACCTGCCGCACATCGTCACGATCCTGCTGGAGACCAACCCGGCCGCGGTCTACATCGACCTCATGCGGTACGCCCTGATCCACAGCTTCCACGGCACGCAGCTGCCCCCGCACGTCTGGGCGGCGGCCACGGGCTGGGCCCTGCTCGCCGGCATCGGCGGCTTCATCTACTTCTGGAAGGCTGAGGAGACGTACGGCCGTGGCTGAGCAGACCCCCACCGAGAACATCCCCACCGTCGTCGCCGAGAACGTCGACATCGTCTACCGGGTCAACGGCACCGGCGCCGGCCGCGGCACCGCCACCGCCGCCCTCAACCGCATGCTGCGCCGCAAGCAGGCCGAGCAGGCGGCCGGCGTCCGCCGGGTACACGCGGTGAAGAAGGTGTCGTTCGTCACCTACAAAGGTGAAGCCGTCGGGCTCATCGGCACCAACGGCTCCGGCAAGTCGACGCTGCTGAAGGCAGTCGCCGGGCTGCTCCCGGTGGAGAACGGACACATCTACACCAACGGCCAGCCCTCCCTGCTCGGCGTCAACGCGGCCCTGATGAACGACCTGACGGGTGAACGCAACGTCTACCTCGGTGGTCTCGCCATGGGCATGTCCCGGGATGAGGTCAAGGAGCGCTACGAGGACATCGTCGACTTCTCCGGGATCAACGAGAAGGGCGACTTCATCACCCTGCCGATGCGCACGTACTCCTCCGGCATGGCCGCCCGCCTGCGGTTCTCCATCGCCGCCGCCAAGGACCACGACGTCCTGCTGATCGACGAGGCACTGGCCACCGGCGACCGCAAGTTCCAGATGCGCTCCGAGGAACGCATCCGTGAACTGCGCGAGCGCGCGGGCACGGTCTTCCTGGTCAGCCACAACAACAAGTCGATCCGCGACACCTGCGAGCGGGTCCTGTGGCTGGAGCGCGGCGAGTTGCGCATGGACGGGCCGACCGAGGACGTCATGAAGGAGTACGAGGCCTTCACCGGCGACAAGAGCGACAAGACGGCGAAGAAGCCGGCGCCCAAGAAGGCGGCCTGACCGGTTCGGAGTAAGAAGGTGGCACGAAAGTTACCGGGAGCGAAACCACAGGCCACGGAACTTGCTCTTCCTTCGTGGGCCCTCTCTTACTTCGCGTGTGCTTATCCCTTTCATCCGCTTAGCAACAGTATGTTATGAAGGGTGCCCCAAGTCGACGAGCCGAAGGAGTCCACTGCGATGCCCCAACTCAGCGTCATCGTCTACGGACCGAACGCACAGGGGCATCTGACAGAGTTGCTGGACTCCCTGGAAGCCCGCCCGCTCCCCGCCGCCGAGGTCATCGTCGCCGCGGTCGGCGACTGGGCGCGGGAGACGGCCGAGGGCCACGCCCCCGAGACGGTGGTCGTTTCGCTGCCGGAGGGCACCGGTGACGCGGCGGCCCGGGCGGCCGGCGCCGCCCGCGCGACCGGCCGCTGGCTGCACTTCGTGCACGCCAAGGACAGCCTGCCGGCCGGCGCCGCCCGGCTGATCGCCGAGCGGACCGCCGAGCTGGACGCCGCCGACGGCGCCGGGGTGGACGTACTCGTCTTCGACCACGTCACCACCACCTGGCAGACCGCCGGCACCCCCTCCCGTGACGGCCGGCTGCTCGCCGCCGTCGGCCGCGACGGCCTGCCCCTGGACGAGGCCGCCGACCTGCTGCGCCTCACCCCGCTGCTCGGCAACCGCGCCCTGCGCGCCGCGTTCTGGCGGGCGCACGAGCAGCAGCTCACCACCGGCGACGAACCGCAGGCCGCCCACGCCGCCCTGCTGCACGCCGGCCGGGTCGCCTGCCTCAACCAGGTGGCGTACGAGAACCGCCTGCTGCGCCCCGAGAGCCTGCCGCCGCTCGCCCCCGAGGACCGGTTCGCGCTGATCGACCGCTACGACTCGCTGCTCTCCCTCGCCAAGGACCGCCGCGCCGCCCGCACGGTGCTGTACGACCTGATGATGCGCGACCTCGTGCGCACCTTCGCCGGCGAGAACCTGCCCGACGCCGTCGCCCGCGAGTTCTTCCGCCGCGCCTCCCTCACCGCGGTCCGCTGGCGCCCCGAGAAACACGAGCACCCGGCCGGTGTGGAGGGCGTACGGCACGCCCTGCTGGAGGAGGGCGCGTACACCAAGTACCGCGCGTTCCAGGCCGCCAACCGCGCCCGCCGCGCCGCCAAGAAGGCCGTACGGACCCGCAAGAAGCAGGTCGGCGCCAAGCTCCGCGACCAGCAGTACCACCGCGCCCTGAACCGTCCGGTCGACCCGAACCTGGCCGTGTTCGCCGCCTACTGGGACCGCGGGGTGTCCTGCAACCCGGCCGCCATCGCCGCCAAGCTCGCCGAACTCGCCCCGCACATCCACCAGGTGTGGACGGTGTCGAAGGAGAACACGGCGCTGCTGCCGCCCGGCACCGACCACGTCGTTCCCGGCACCCGCCGCTACTGGGAGACGCTGGCCACCGCCAAGTACCTGACGAACAACGTCAACTTCCCCAACGCGGTGGTCAAACGCCCCGACGCGATCCACCTCCAGACCCACCACGGCACCCCGCTCAAGCGTATGGGCCTGGACCAGAAGGAACACCCGGCCGCCGCCAAGGGCCTGGACTTCAAGGCGCTGCTGGCCCGCATCGACAAGTGGGACTACAGCCTCAGCGCCAACAGCCACTCGACCCGCATGTGGGAGCGCGCCTACCCGGCGCGCTACACCTCCCTCGACTACGGCTATCCGCGCAACGACGTCTTCTACACGAGCGGGGCCCAGGAAGTCCGCACCGCCCGGGAACGCCTGGGCATCCCACCCGGCAAGACGGCCGTCCTGTACGCCCCCACCCACCGCGACTACGAGGCCGGCTTCACCCCGCGCCTGGACCTCGCGGCCCTCGCCGATCGCCTCGGCGAGGACACCGTGCTCCTGGTCCGCGCCCACTACTTCTACGGCGGCGCCGCCTCGCCGCTGACCGGTCTGCGCCGCTCCGGCCGGATCATCGACGTCTCCTCCTACGACCCCGTCGAGGAGCTGTGCCTGGCCGCCGACGCGCTGGTCACGGACTACTCGTCGATCATGTTCGACTACGCCAACCTCGACCGCCCGATCGTCGTCTACGCCGACGACTGGGAGACCTACCGCACCACCCGCGGCGTCTACTTCGACCTCATGACCGACCACCCCGGCCAGGTCGCCCGCACCCAGGAGGAGCTGACGGAGATCTTCGCCTCCGGCGCCTGGCGCGACGAGAGCGCTGCCAAGGCACGGGCCGCCTTCCGGCGCCGGTTCTGCGAGTACGACGACGGCCGTGCCGCCGAACGGGTCGTACGACGGGTGTTCCTGGGCGAACCGGAGGAGTCACTGCCACCGGTGATCCCGCTCGAGGAACGCACCCCCGCCCCGACCCCCGAGGAGGCCTCGGCATGACGACCCCCGACGTGACGGTGACGGTCATCGTCTACAACGACGCCGCCCGCCTGCCCCGGGCGGTCGCCTCGCTGCGCGCGCAGACGCACGCGAACATCGAGATCATCATCAGCGACGACCACTCGACGGACGACACGCCCACGGTGGCACGCGAGTTGGAGGCGCAGGACCCCCGTATCCGCTACCTCCGTCTGCCGGAGAACAGCGGCGGTTGCAGCGCCCCGCGCAACCGGGCCATCGACATCGCCCGGGCGCCGTATCTGATGTTCCTCGACAGCGACGACGAACTCCCGCCCCGCGCCGTCGAATTGCTGCTCGCCGCGCACCGCGAGCGCGAGGTGGACTTCGCCATGGGCGCGGTGCGCCGGGTGCGGGTCGACAACGGCCGCCGTACGACGTGGATGCGGCACCTGGTCGCCGAGCGCCGCACGGTGGACGGCATCGAGGCCGACCCGCGGCTGCTGTTCGAGCACCTGTCGACGAGCAAGATGTACGCGCGTTCCTTCCTGGACCGGCACGAGTTGCGCTTCCCGGAGGGCATCCACTACGAGGACCAGCTGTTCTCGGCGCAGGCGTACTGCCTGGCGAAGGCGTTCACGATCATTCCGGACCCGGTGTACGTCTGGTACATCGACCCGTTCGCGGCGGCCGCGACGGCCTCGATCTCGAATCAGCGGCACAAGGTCACGAACGTCCGCGACCGGGTCCACGTCCAGCGTCTGATCGACGACTTCCTGGTGGAGAGCGGGCACGCGGGGCTCCGCGAGGACAAGGACTACAAGTTCCTCAAGCACGACTTCCGGATGTATGCGGGCGACCTGCCCTACCGGGACGAGGAGTGGCTGAGCTCCTTCGCCGACATCATGAACCCGTACCTGGAGAGCCTGTCTCCCGGCGCGTACGCCCGCCTGCCCCGCCCCGAGCGGGTGGTGCTGGAGCTGCTGCGGGAAGGCCGCCTGGAGGAGGTCCGGCTCGCGGCCCGCGGGCTCGGGCACGGGGTGGCGCCGAGGCAGGTCACGGCCGACGCGTCCGGTGTGCCGTACTGGGGCGACAGCGTGCCCACGTCCGACCGTGCCCGCAATGAACTGGACGTGTCCGACCTGGAGTTGGACACGCGCCCGTTCCCGAGCGCGCAGTTCCGCCATGAGATCACGGAGCTGACCCCGGGCCCCGGTGCCTCCCTCACCCTGGCCGTCCGCACCTACGACCCCGGTCTGCGCCTCCCTGTCGGCCCGCAGCGAGCCGGCCTGCTCCTCTCCCCCGGCAACCGCCGGATGGCGGTCCCCTTCCGCCTCGACCCGGTCCACCCCGGAGTGTTCGAGGGCACGGTCCATCTGAACCTGACAGAGGCCCCGCTCCCCTTGCAGGGCTTCGCGGGCGTACGCCACCCCCTGGTCCGCCTCCAGCAGCAGGGCCTGTCCAACTCCAGCCTCCTGCTGGCCCCGCTGGCCTTCCCCACCCTCACCGCCCGCATCGAGTACCGCTCCGGCGCGACCCCGCACGAGCTGACCATAGAGCCGGAGGGCCGCAACCCCGGTCGCCTGCAGTTCCGCTGGCGCCCGGTGGGAGTCACGGCCCGTGTCATCCGCCCGGTCGTCCGCAAGGTGGCCCGCCCGAAGATCCGCAAGGTAGCGAAGCTGCTGTCCAGCGTGCTCAGGTAAAAGGGCCGGTTTCGAAGCGCCGTTGGGCTGAGGGCGCGTGGGCGAGCGCGGGTCCGTCGTGGCACAGGGTCAGTTCCGAAGCGCTGTTGCGCTGAAGACGCCTGAGCGACTGCGGGCCCGTAGTGGCTGGTCGCGCAGCTCCCCGCGCCCCTTGGGGAGTTGCCCTCGCCGTCGGCCACCTGGTGCCGCGCCGGTGCGCGACACCCACCCCCGGCCGGCCGCGGCTCAGGGCACCACTCGGTACAGGACCTGGGAACCTGGGCCCACCGTCACCTTGCGAAGCCCCGGCCCCGCCAAACTCCCCGGACCCACGACCCACTTCACGCCGTACTCCCGCAGAATCCCCGTCCGGTCAGCGGAAGGCGTCCCCGCGGCGAAGTACCGAGCCACGGCATCCTCCCGCCGCGCAGCGTCCGGCAGGAAGACATCCGGATACCCCGGTGTCACGGTGTACGGCCCATACGCGGGGATCTGCCGCGCCGGAGTCGTCCGAGCCATCACCACGTCCCCGTACTTCACCCACGGCGTGATCCAGTGGTACCCCACCCACGGCGTCCGGTACCTGGACGCGACCACGGACGGCAGAGCAGCGCGCCCCGTCACATAACCGAGCGTCCCCACCTGCGTCCACGCGCCGACAAGCAGGGCGGCACCCAACACGCACGCCCAACCCACCCGCACCGCCCGCCGCCCCGCCGAGACGACCTCCAGCGCGGCCGCGAGCTGCGCCGGGATCAGTGCGGCGGGCAGGGCGCGGCCCCAGGAGTAGTGACCGGACAGCCCGCCCGCGGCGAACACCAGCACGCCCAGCGCGAAGAACAGCACCAGCGGGTCCCAGCGGTCGCGGCGGAAGCGGAGCACCAGCGCCGCCACCCCGAGCAGCACCAGGCCGAACCGCGCGGCCAGGTCCTCGTACAGCGGCTTGTGAATGGCCTCCAGGTCCGCGCCGGCGGAGAAGAGGGAGAAGAAGTCGTAGTACGGCCACAGCCACAACAGGAGCAGTCCCAGGGCGAGCGCGGCGGACAGTCGCAGCAGCACCGGGCGGGACGGCCGCGCCGCGATCACCATCGCCAGCGCGCCCAGCGAGGCCACCACGCCGGTGAACTGGTGGCACAGCAGAATCAGCGCCCACAGCACACCGAGCCACAGCCACCGTCCCCACGCGGTCTCCCCCCGCGTCGCCCGCGTGACCCAGGCCCAGAAGTGGAAGGTGAGGCCGAGCGCGAAGACGCTGGGGTACGACACCGTCAGCGCAAGGGAGTTCAGGCCCAGGAAACCGGACCAGTTGAACAGCAGCGGGCCCCAGAGGAAGAGCAGGCTGAGCAGCGCCAGCGCGGGTGCCATGCCGTGGGAGCTGAGCGTGCGGACGTAGCGCCAGACTCCGGTGACGAGCAGGGACAGGCCGGCCAGCGCGGCCAGCCGCAGGACCACGAACACCGACAGGCCGGTCAGCTTGGCGACCAGGCCCAGGACCAGCATCCACGGCGAGTAGTAGGGGCTCGGCGTGTCCGCGTCGACCAGCGGGTTGCCGGGATGGAACAGGTTGTGGCTCAGGCGCTGGACGGTGGCGGCGTGCATGCCGAGGTCGCCCGCCCAGGGCAGGCGGACGATCACCAGGAGCAACAGTGCCACGACCAGCGCGGCGGCGGCCTGCGGCAGCACCCGGCCGGCCCGCGCGGCGCCCGATGGGGGCTGCGTGCGGCTCACCGGCTCGGTGTCAGACGGTGCGGTGTGCATCCTGCTGGAACACCCAGGTGCGGTAGACGAGGAACCGGAAGGCGGAGGCGAGCACGATCGACAGCGCCTTCGCCACATTCGATGCCAGCACGCCGTGCAGGCCGAGACCCTGGTAACCGACCCAGAACAGGCCGATTTCCATCACGACACCGAGGCCGCTGAACACGAAGAACAGGATGATCTGACCCCGGGTACGCGAGGCCCGGTCGCGATAGGCGAAATAGCGGAAGCCCAGGTAATTGGTCGCCATCGCGATACAGCTGGCCAGGACGGTCGCGGTCATCGCCTGCCAACCCAGGCCGTGCAGCAGCAGGTTGAAGATCAGGAAATTGACGAGGACACCGCTGCCGCCGACGATCCCGAATTTCACGACCTCCAGCACGACACGCGTGACAGGCCGGGCCGGAGCCGGCGCGGGGGGTGCCGCCGGGCGGGTCTCGGTGATCTCGGTGATCTCGGTGAGTTGAACAGTCACAGCGCAGACCCTATCCGAAAGGCACCGATTAGCAGGAAACGGTAAATTCGCTGATCGTTTTTGCCTAAGGCTCGGCAAGAAAGGGAACGCCCCGGACCGATTCGACGTCGGCCCGGGGCGCTGTCATTGCCGTAGTCCTACGAATGCGTACGCAGCAGCGTCCGCATCGTCCGCATCGCCACCGACAGGTTGGCGAGGTCGAAGGTCTCCGAACCGCGGATCTCCTCCAGGGTGGTGCGCGCCCGGCTCAGGATGGGCGCGTTCTTCTGCTCCCAGGCCTTGAAGCGCTGCTCGGGAGTGGAGGTGCCGTTGCCGACCGCGAGGACGTCCGCGGTGAGCGCCGCGTGCGCCGCGTACAGGTCCTCGCGGATGGAGGCGCGGGCCATGGACTGCCAGCGGTCGGCGCGGGGCAGCTCGATGATGCGGTCCATCAGCTGGGTGATGTTCAGCCGGTCGGCGAGGTCATAGTAGATCTCGGCGACGTCGAGCGGCTCCTTGCCCATGCGGTCGGCCACCGACACGATGTCGAGCGTCGGGAAGGCGGAGGAGAACCCGGCCACGCGCGTGGCGAGTTCGTCCGGGACGCCGGCCGCGGACAGCTCGTCGTACACGTGCTGGTACCACTCCAGGTCCGCGCCACGCAGCAGCTTCGGCAGCTCCTGCCAGACCCGCTCGACCCGCTCGGCGAAGAACTCGACCGTCTCGGCGAGCTGCAGCGGCTGAGGCCGGTTGTTGAGCAGCCAGCGCGTGCCGCGCTCGACCAGCCGGCGCGAGTGCAGCCGGATCCGGGTCTGGACGGCCGCGTCGACCTTGTTGTCCAACGCCTCCACCGCGTCCCACACCGGCGCCGAGCAGAAGATCGCGCGGGCCGCGGTCTGGGCCCGGACGATCTCCTCCAGGGAGGCGCCGGTCTCCTCGCGCAGACGGTGCAGATACGTCGTACCGCCCGTGTTGACCGTGTCGTTGACCAGCACGGTCGTGGTGATCTCACGGCGCAGCGGGTGGTTGTCGACGGCGTCCGCGAACCGCTCGCGCAGCGCCGTCGGGAAGTACGCGTGCAGCAGGCCGCGCAGGTACGGGTCGTCCGGCAGGGAGGTGGCCAGCAGCTCCTCGGCGACCGTGATCTTCGTGTACGCCAGCACGACCGCGGTCTCCGGGCTGGTCAGGCCCTGACCCTGGCCGAGGCGCTCGCGGATCTGACGGTCGGTCGGCAGGAACTCCAGCGCACGGTCCAGGTGGCCCTCGCGCACCAGGTGGCGCAGGAACCGCTGCTGGGCGTGGAGCATGTCCTTGGCCTGGAACAGGGCGTTGGCCAGGGCGGTGTTCTGCGCGTAGTTGTTGCGCAGGACCAGCGCGCCGACCTCGTCGGTCATCTCGGCGAGCAGCTTGTTGCGCTGCTTGACGGTCATGTCGCCGTCCGCGACCAGGCCGTTCAGCAGGATCTTGATGTTCACCTCGTGGTCGGAGGTGTCCACGCCGGCGCTGTTGTCGATCGCGTCGGTGTTGATCCGGCCGCCGTGCAGCGCGAACTCGATGCGGCCGAGCTGGGTCAGGCCCAGGTTGCCGCCCTCGCCGACGACCTTGACCCGCAGGTCGGCGCCGTCGACGCGGATGGCGTCGTTGGCCTTGTCGCCGACGTCCGCGTTCGACTCCGCCGACGCCTTCACGTACGTGCCGATGCCGCCGTTCCACAGCAGGTCCACCGGGGAATGCAGGATCGCCTTCATCAGGTCGGCCGGGGTCATCTTGGTGACCCTGCCCTCGATGCCGAGGGCCTCGCGGATGTGGGCGTTGACCGGGATCGACTTGGCGGTGCGCGGGAAGATCCCGCCGCCCGCCGACAGCAGCTCGGTGTTGTAGTCGGCCCAGCTGGAGCGGGGCAGCTCGAACAGGCGGCGGCGCTCGGCGTAGGAGGCGGCCGCGTCCGGGGTGGGGTCGATGAAGATGTGCCGGTGGTCGAAGGCGGCGACCAGGCGGATGTGCTCCGACAGCAGCATGCCGTTGCCGAACACGTCACCGGACATGTCACCGATGCCGACGACCGTGAAGTCCTCGGTCTGCGTGTCCACGCCCAGCTCACGGAAGTGCCGCTTCACGGACTCCCAGGCGCCGCGCGCGGTGATGCCCATGCCCTTGTGGTCGTAGCCGGCCGAGCCGCCGGAGGCGAAGGCGTCGCCGAGCCAGAAGTTGTACTTCTCGGCGACGCCGTTGGCGATGTCCGAGAAGGTCGCGGTGCCCTTGTCGGCCGCGACGACCAGGTAGGTGTCGTCGCCGTCGTGCCGGACCACGTCCTGCGGCGGCACGACCTCGCCGGCGACCATGTTGTCGGTGATGTCGAGCAGCGCCGAGATGAACGTCTTGTAGCTGGCGACGCCCTCGGCCAGCCATGCGTCACGGTCCTTGGCCGGGTCCGGCAGCTGCTTGGCGACGAAGCCGCCCTTGGCGCCGACCGGGACGATGACGGTGTTCTTCACCATCTGCGCCTTGACCAGGCCCAGGATCTCGGTGCGGAAGTCCTCACGCCGGTCGGACCAGCGCAGACCACCGCGCGCGACCTTGCCGAAGCGCAGGTGCACACCCTCGACCCGCGGCGAGTACACCCAGATCTCGTACGCCGGGCGGGGCGCCGGCAGGTCCGGGATGACCTGCGGGTCGAACTTCATGGAGACGTAGTCGTGCGACTTGCCGCCGAGCGCCTCCTGGAAGAAGTTCGTGCGCAGGGTCGCCTTGATGACGGTCAGGAAGGACCTGAGGATCCGGTCCTCGTCCAGGCTGGCCACCTGGTCCAGGGCCGCGTCCAGCTCCTCCAGCAGGGCGTCGGTGATCTCGAGACCGGCCTTCTGCCGGTCCGGCGACATCCGCGCCTCGAACAGCGAGACCAGGAGCCGGGTGGTGTGGACGTTGTTGCGGAGGGTGTCCTCCATGTAGTCCTGCGAGAAGGTCGAACCGGCCTGCCGCAGGTACTTGGCGTAGGCGCGCAGCACCATCGCCTGACGCCAGTTCAGCCCGGCGCGCAGCACCAGGGCGTTGAAGCCGTCGTTCTCCGCCTTGCCGGTCCAGGTGGCGGCGAAGGCCTCCTGGAAGCGCTCACGGGCGTCGTCGGCGAGGTGGTCGCCGCTGCCCGCCTTGGGCATGCGCAGACCGAAGTCGTAGATCCAGGCGGTGGTGCGGTCCGCGCAGCGCAGCTCGTACGGCCGCTCGTCGGTGACCTCGACGCCGAGGCGGCTGAGCACCGGCAGCACCTTGGAGAGGGAGACCGTGCCGCCCTTCTGGTAGATCTTGAAACGGCGCTCCTCCGGCCCGGCGCCCACCGGCTCGTACAGGCTCAGGCTGAAGGTCCTGTCCTCGCTGAGCTGCTCCAGGTGGACCAGGTCGGCGACCGCGGCGCGCGGGCTGTGGTCGGCCTTGTAGCCCTCGGGGAAGGCGTGGTTGTAGCGGCGCAGCACCTCGGCCGCGTGCTCCTCACCGCACTCGGCGGTCAGCGCCTCCGCGAACGCGTCGGCCCAGGACCGGGCGGCCTCGACCA
The DNA here is from genome assembly GCF_040680215.1 of Streptomyces sp. NPDC052107. Taxonomy (NCBI): domain Bacteria; kingdom Bacillati; phylum Actinomycetota; class Actinomycetes; order Kitasatosporales; family Streptomycetaceae; genus Streptomyces; species Streptomyces sp. NPDC052107. The sequence goes on along the minus strand of NZ_JBFAWG010000006.1, from coordinate 25,793 downwards.
GGCGGGCCTCGATGCGGTCCTTGTCGGCGTCCGACAGCTCGGGCAGCACGGTGCCCGGCGGGACGCGGACGACGAAGTGCAGCCGGGAGAGGATCGACTCGGTGTTCCAGGCGGTGAAGTCGACGCTGACACCGCCGAGTTCCTCCTTGAGGATGTCGATGATCCGCAGCCGGACACCGGTGGTGTAGCGGTCGCGCGGGAGGTACACGAGGGCCGAGTAGTAGCGGCCGTACTCGTCCTGCCGCAGGTAGAGCCGCAGCCGCCGCCGCTCCTGCAGGTAGAGAACGCTCGTGACGATGGACTGCAGCTCGGCGACGGGCGTCTGGAACAGCTCGTCGCGCGGGTAGGTCTCCAGGATCTGCAGCAGGTCGCGGCCGTCGTGGCTGTTGGGCGAGAACCCGGCGCGCTCCAGCACCTCGTCGACCTTGCGGCGGATGACCGGGACGCGGCGCACGGACTCGGTGTACGCGGCCGAGGAGAACAGACCGAGGAAGCGCCGCTCACCGACGACGTTCCCGTCCGCGTCGAACTTCTTGACGCCGATGTAGTCCAGGTACGACGGCCGGTGCACGGTGGCACGGCTGTTGGCCTTGGTCAGCACGAGCAGCTTGTGCTCGCGGGCCTTGGCGCGGGCGTCGGCCGGCAGCCGCTCGAAGGAAGGGCTGACCGGGTGCTGCTCGTCCTCGGCGTGGTGCGGGTCCGAGCGCAGTATGCCGAGACCGGTGCCGGGCACGGCGGCGAGCGTGTCGTCCTCGCGCAGCTGGTACTCGCGGTAGCCGAGGAAGGTGAAGTGGTCGTCGGCGAGCCAGCGCAGCAGCTCGCGGGCCTCCTCGACCTCGGGCCGGGGCAGATCGCCCGGGACGGGCTCGCTCTCCAGGCCGCCGGCGATCCGGGTCGCCGCGTCCCGCATCTTCTCCCAGTCCTCGACGGCCTCGCGCACGTCGGACAGCACGCGCAGCAGATCGGTGGTGATCTGCTTCAGGTCGGCGCGGTCGGTCTCCCGGTCGATCTCGACGTGGATCCAGGACTCGAAGTACGCGTCGTGCGGCAGTTCGCCGCCCGGCGGGGTCGGCAGCACCTCGATCAGCTTGCCGGTCAGGTCGCGCCGGACCACGAACTGCGGATGGACGACGACGTGGATCCCACGGCCCCGCCGGGTCAGCTCATTGGTGACGGAGTCGACGAGGAAGGGCATGTCGTCGGTGACGACCTCCACGACCGAGTGACTGCAGGTCCACCCGTTCTCCTCCACGGTCGGGGTGTGGACCCGCACGTTCGCCGTGCCCTGGGGGCGGTTCTCGGCGAGACGGTAGTGCGAGACCGCGGCGCCGAAGACGTCGACCGGGTCACGGTCGGTGAGGTCTTCCGGGGCGGTGTGCAGGTAGTAGCGCTGGAGGAACGCGAGCATGGACTCGCGGTCCGGGGTGCCCGGGGAGCCCTCGCCCGCGGTCCCGGTCGGTAGGTGCCCCCCGACCGGGCTGTTCTCAGCTACCCGGGCGGCCCTCTCGAGCAGCTCGGCCTTGGCTTCGTCCAGCTTGGTCTGCATTGTCCTCTGACTCCTGTCGCGCGCCGTTGCGTGACGTAGAAGGAAGTACGGTCTCTTTCCCTCCGGCTCGACGCCACGGCCCGGGGTGTCCGGTCCGCGTCGACGCTATGCCGCGAGGTGAGATGAGCGGGGGGTTTTCGGTCATTCTCGACACGCCCGAGCGGTGTGACGCTGCTCTCGGCGCCGCCGTGTCCAGGGTTGTCCTCGGCGTCCCGGGGGCTCCTGTGGCCCCGCCCCGCCCGCGAAGACCAGCGACCGCCGCCCGGTCACGGAGGTGCTCCGTGCAACCCGGGCGCAGGGCAGGGGCAGGATCGCCCCCGCGAGATATCGCGCTGATCACGCCACAAGGCTATCGCTCCTTACCGGGGGCCCGTCATGAGCCGTATGTGTACAAAACCGAGGGGTGAAGTTTGACGTTCTGCACAGGGGTGGGGTGAGGGGTGGTGACGTATTCGGTCGGTGGGGTTGGTGGGGTTCGGGGTGGCGGGGGATGGGCTGGGTGGGGTGGCTGTGCGTGTGGAGTGGGGTGGGGTGGCCGTGCGAGTGGGGTGCGTTGGATGAAGGGGGGTGGTGTGCGGCTTGGGACTGGTGGTTTCGGGGGGATTGGGGCCGGTGGGGCGGGCGTCGGCTCGCGGGGCGGTGAGCTTCCGGTGCCGGGGCAGTGGGCCTCCGGTCCTGCGGCAGTGGACTTCCGGTCACGGGGCAGTGGGCGTCGGGGCGCGGGGCGGTGAGCTTCCGGTGCCGGGGCGGTGGGCTTCCGGTCCTGCGGCAGTGGACTTCCGGTCACGGGGCAGTGGGCGTCGGGGCGCGGGGCGGTGAGAATCCGGTGCCGGGGCGGTGGGCCTCCGGTCGCGGGGCGGTGAGCCTCCGGTCTCGTCGCGGCGGGCGTCGGAGCCCGGGGGCAGTGAGCTTCCGGTCCTGTGACGGTGAGCTTGCGGTCTCGTCCGGTCGCGCCGGTGGGGCCCTGACCGCAGTCTGAGAACAGGGCACCCTGCCGCCAGGTGGGGCCCCGGCGCTCGGCCGAGGGCCAGAACCGCGACGGCCCCCTTGGCAAGCACGCCCGGTGTTGGCACGTTGCCCAGGGACAGTGCGTCCCGCCCAGGAGTACAGCAGCACCGAGCACCGGAGCACCCGGAGGAGCCGACATGCCCGCGAAGATCCTGATCGTCACCGGCGACGCGGCGGAGTCCCTGGAAGTCCTCTACCCGTACCAGCGCCTACGCGAGGAGGGCTACGAGGTCCATATCGCGGCCCCCACCCGCAAGACCCTCCGCTTCGTCGTCCACGACTTCGAACCCGGCTACGACACCTACACCGAGAAGCCCGGCTACACCTGGCCCGCCGACCTGGCCTTCGCCGACGTGGACCCCGGCGAGTACGCGGCCCTCGTCATCCCCGGCGGCCGGGCCCCCGAGTACCTGCGCAACGACCCCGAGCTCCGCAAGATCCTCAAGGCGTTCTTCGACTCCGACCGGCCGGTCGCCCAGATCTGCCACGGCCCGCTGCTCACCGCGGCGATCGACAGCCTGCGCGGCCGCCGGGTCACGGCCTATCCCGCGCTGGAGCCGGACATGCAGGCAGCCGGAGCGACCTTCCAGGACACCGAAGCCGTGGTCGACGGCACCCTGGTCTCCTCCCGAGCCTGGCCCGACCACCCGACCTGGATGCGCGAGTTCCTCAAGGTCCTGCGCTCGAAGGCACCGGTGCACTGAGACGGGGCGGCGAGCCGAGGGGCGCCCGGGACGGAGTCCCGCCGTGGTGGTCGCAGCACATCGCCGAGCGACGGACCCGCCCTGGCCGACAGGGCGCCACCACGCACCGGGCACCAAGAACCCGGCACCCCCGGCTACGCCGCTATTCGCTGCGCTTCCTCCACCGCCTCGGCCAACGTGTCCACCACCGGCACCCCCACTTCCTCAAGACTGGACCGGCTGTGCGACCCCCCGGTGTACAGCACGGCCCGCGCCCCCACACCCCGCGCCGCAACCGCGTCATCCGCCGCGTCCCCGATCACCACGGTCCGCGCAGGCTCCACAACCCCGCTCAGCGCTTCCAGATGCCGCACCATGTGCTCGGCCTTGCTCCCCCCGGACGGCCCCATACGCCCGTCGACCCGCAGAAAGTGCGCCTCGATCCCGAACCCCCGCACGAGCGGCACCAGTTCCTCGTGCACGTACATGCTCAGCAGCGACTGGCTGCGCCCCGCCGACCGCCACCCCGCGAGCAACTCCACCGCCCCCTCGGTCAGGCCACACCGCGCCCGGTGCTCGGCGTAGTACCGGTGGAAGACCCCGTCCATCAGCTCCCACTCGGCATCGGTCGGCAACCGGCCGATCAGCCGCTCGTAGAACTTCGGCACCGGCACGCAGTACAGCGACCGGTACTGCTCCAGCGTGATCGGCTCGAGCCCCAGCTCGGCGAAGGCCGCGTTGGTCGCCCCGATGATCGCGTCATTGTCGTGGAACAACGTGCCGTTCCAGTCCCAGACGATGTGCGAGCTCCCCTTCATCCCCATGCCAGAAACCGTACCCGCCCCCACTGACAACGCGGCCGGCCGATGAATCCGCCCAGGTCGGATCGGGTCAGGCGAGTCCGACGAGGTTGGGGATCTCCTGCGTGGCGTACCACAGCAGCTCATGATCGTCCGCGCCGTCCACGACGAACTGCGCGTCGTCGTCCCCGCCGTCGGCCGCCTCCACCGCATCCGCCGCCGCGGCCACGTCCTGCTCCGCGTCCTCGGCGTCGACATGCACCGCGGCCGCCTTGGCGAGCGGCACGGTCGCCGTCACGGTCACCTCGCCGAGGGCGGACGGGTCCAGGCCGCGGTCCGGGTCGACGCTCGCGGCGCCGTCGGCCACGTCCACGGCGACCACGACCCGGCGCCGTACCGCACCCGGATCCGCCGCCAGCAGCCGCAGCGAGGCCAGCGCGGCCCGGTTGAGCGCCGCGTACTCCAGTTCCTCGATGTCCTCGGAGAGATACCACTCGCGCAGTGCGGGCGTGACGGCATACGCCAGGAACGGGCCGCTCCCCAGCTCGCCCGTCTTGTGCGCCTCGGCGAGACCGGGGAGGGTCAGGGGGACGTAGACGCGCATGCTGGCCGCTCTTTCCTGCTCAATGGCTCCGCTGAGGCCCCGGGAACGCCGGCTGCCGCGTCTCCCGGAGGGCCTTCAGGATACGTGCGCCCGTCCCCTTTCGGGTCTGTGCCCACTCCCCGCAGACCGTCGACTCCGCACCACGCATTCACTCGGTCAACCCGCCGCACATCAGGGATCCAAGACACCCACATCCCTCTGATAGGTGAACGTCTGCGCACCGCCCGGTCCCGCCGCGCCTCCCTTGCCACCCCACTCCCCGCCCCCGTACAAGATCCCCACCAGCGAGTTACCGCCCGGTATCACCCGGGCCCACCGAACGGGGACCCCATGAACAAGGTCATGAGCCGCACCGCGCCCAAGGCGACGAACCGCACTCCGCAGCCCCGCCACCGCCCGCCGACCCGCCACGACACCCGCCGCCCGGGCGGCGCCCCACCCCGGAAGCCGTCCATCAGGGGCAGGCACGCCCTGCCGCCGACCACGCGCCAAAACCCCGGTACGGCCCTCCCGACGCCGGAGACCGCCTCACCCCCAGTACGCCCCACCGACCTCTTCGCAGATCGTCTGCTGGCCGTCCTGAGCGGTCAGCGGCCCGTCCACTGGATGCTCCGCCACACCGCCGGCCGCGCCTACGACGACCTGACCCGCCTCGCCGAACGCAGCCCCCTGCGCACGCGCGGAGCCCGCCCCGTCGTCCACGACATCGGCTACTACGTCCCCACCGAGGGCGCCCTCGAGGTCTTCGCCCGCATCGCCGCCGGCAACCAACTCCGCGCCCTGGCCTTCCGCCTGGAGCGCGGCCAGGACCTCCGCTGGCGCTGCACAGCAGTAGAAACAGGCCCCCGCCCCTAGCAACCACCACACGCCGTACCTGCGCGGCTGCGGGCCGTCCCACCCACGTAGCCGCGGGCAGTCGTGCCGCTGGGGCGGCACGGATGGCCGCAGCGGCACCCCGCCGGCGCGGGCAAGCGAAACCCCCGTCGCCCAGCGACAGGCAACCTGATCGCAACGACGCAGAAGGGCCAGGCCCCAAAAGGAGGCCCGGCCCTTCTCCACGGTCAACGCACCGCAGGCGACCCGCTACTTCTTACGGCGCCGCCCGCCCTTGGCCTGCCGCCGCCGCTCCGCCCGCGTCAGCCCGTCCGCCTCGGACCGCACCGGCTCGTCGTCCTGGAGGTCGCGCTCCACGATGCCGCCCTCACCGTCCACGGTCGGCGCAGAGAAGTGCAGATCCCTCCGCTGCGGAACGTCCAGCCCCTTCGCGCGGATCTCCGGACGCGCCCCGGCCTGCGCCGGCACCGTCTCCGGAACACCCTCGCCGACCGGCTCCGCGGCCTCGACCGGGACCTCCTCGACCTGCTGCTCGACCTGGACCTCCAGGTTGAACAGGTAGCCGACGGACTCCTCCTTGATGCCGTCCATCATCGCGGTGAACATGTCGAAGCCCTCGCGCTGGTACTCGACCAGCGGGTCCTTCTGCGCCATGGCGCGCAGGCCGATGCCCTCCTGGAGGTAGTCCATCTCGTAGAGGTGCTCACGCCACTTGCGGTCGAGGACCGACAGCACGACCCGGCGCTCCAGCTCGCGCATGATCTCGGAGCCGAGCTGCGCCTCACGGGCCTCGTACTGCTCGTGGATGTCGTCCTTGATGGACTCGGAGATGAACTCCGCGGTCAGACCGGCCCGGTCACCGGCGGCGTCCTCCAGCTCCTCGATGGTGACCTTCACCGGGTAGAGCTGCTTGAAGGCACCCCACAGCCGGTCCAGGTCCCAGTCCTCGGGGAAGCCCTCGGAGGTCTCCGCGTGGATGTACGCGTCGATCGTGTCGTCCATGAAGTGCTGGACCTGCTCGTGAAGATCCTCGCCCTCCAGCACGCGCCGGCGCTCGCCGTAGATGACCTCGCGCTGCCGGTTGAGGACCTCGTCGTACTTCAGAACGTTCTTACGGGTCTCGAAGTTCTGCTGCTCGACCTGCGACTGCGCGGACGCGATCGCGCGCGTGACCATCTTGTTCTCGATCGGCACGTCGTCCGGCACGTTGGCCATGGACATCACGCGCTCGACCATCTGGGCCTTGAACAGGCGCATCAGGTCGTCGCCGAGGGAGAGGTAGAAGCGGGACTCGCCCGGGTCGCCCTGACGGCCGGAACGACCGCGCAGCTGGTTGTCGATGCGCCGCGACTCGTGCCGCTCGGTGCCGAGGACGTAGAGGCCGCCGAGGTCCTCGACCTCGTCCTTCTCGGCCTTGACGGCCTGCTCGGCCTTCTCCAGGGCGGCGGGCAGGGCCGCGGCCCACTCCTCGATGTGCTCCTCGGGGTCGAGGCCGCGCTGGCGCAGCTCGGCCTCGGCGAGGTCCTCGGGGTTGCCGCCGAGCTTGATGTCCGTACCACGACCGGCCATGTTGGTGGCCACGGTCACCGCGCCCTTGCGGCCGGCCTGCGCGACGATCGACGCCTCGCGCTCGTGGTGCTTGGCGTTCAGCACCTCGTGCTGGATGCCACGCTTGCTGAGCTGCTGCGAGAGGTACTCCGACTTCTCGACGGAGGTCGTGCCGACCAGGATCGGCTGGCCCTTCTCGTGCTTCTCGGCGATGTCGTCGACGACCGCCTCGAACTTCGCGACCTCGGTGCGGTAGATCAGGTCCGACTGGTCCTTGCGGACCATCGGCCTGTTGGTCGGGATCGGGACCACGCCGAGCTTGTAGATCTGGTGGAACTCGGCGGCCTCGGTCATCGCCGTACCGGTCATGCCGGACAGTTTCGAGTAGAGGCGGAAGAAGTTCTGCAGGGTGATCGTGGCGAGCGTCTGGTTCTCGTCCTTGATGTCCACCCCTTCCTTCGCCTCGATCGCCTGGTGCATGCCCTCGTTGTAGCGGCGGCCGGCGAGGATACGACCGGTGTGCTCGTCGACGATCATGACCTCGCCGTCGAGGACGACGTAGTCCTTGTCGCGCTTGAAGAGCTCCTTGGCCTTGATGGCGTTGTTCAGGTAGCCCACGAGCGGGGTGTTCACCGACTCGTAGAGGTTGTCGATGCCCAGCCAGTCCTCGACCTTGGTGACGCCGGCCTCGTGGATGGCGACCGTGCGCTTCTTCTCGTCGACGTCGTAGTCGCCGGTCTCCTCCATGCCCTTCAGCGGGTTGCCCGCCTCGCCCCTCTTCAGGCGCGTGACCAGCTTGGCGAAGTCGCCGTACCACTTGGTGGCCTGGTCGGCCGGGCCCGAGATGATCAGCGGCGTACGGGCCTCGTCGACGAGGATGGAGTCGACCTCGTCGACGATGGCGAAGTTGTGTCCGCGCTGGACGAGCTCGTCCTGGGACCACGCCATGTTGTCGCGCAGGTAGTCGAAGCCGAACTCGTTGTTCGTGCCGTAGGTGATGTCGCAGTTGTACTGCTCGCGGCGCTGGGCCGGGGTCATGCTGGCGAGGATGCAGCCGACGCTCAGACCCAGAAACTTGTGGACGCGGCCCATCATCTCGGAGTCGCGCTCGGCCAGGTAGTCGTTGACCGTGACGATGTGGACGCCCTCGCCGGACAGGGCGTTCAGATACGCGGGCAGGGTGCCGACGAGGGTCTTGCCCTCACCGGTCTTCATCTCGGCCACATAGCCGAGGTGGAGGGCGGCGCCACCCATCAGCTGCACGTCGTAGTGCCGCTGGCCGAGGGCGCGCTTGGCGGCCTCGCGGACGGTGGCGAAGGCCTCGGGGAGCAGGTCGTCCAGGCTCTCACCATCGGCGTACCGCTGCTTGTACTCATCGGTGAGGGCCCGCAGCTCGGCGTCGGAGAGGTTCACGAAGTCCTCTTCGATGGAGTTGACCTGGTCCGCGATGCGGTGCAGCTTGCGCAGGATCTTGCCTTCGCCTGCACGCATGATCTTCGAGAGGACGGACACGGGGGTTTGTCTCCTTGCCGGTCGGGCCTGGGACGGTCGGTTTCCATTTGACGTACTGAGCAACGGCCATCGTATGCGAGACCCCGGCTGGGTCGGGAGGCCTGGCGGCCGACAGCTGCTTCGTCGCTGCTTCATCCCGACAACGGACGGGGCACACGGATAGTGCCGCATCCGCGCGAGGATTTGCGCGAACTGTGATCACGCGCTCACATATAGCGAAAACCGATGGCCCGGCCGCGTACCGCCGAGCACAATCAGCCGATGGAACCCGTCACACTCACCACCGACCGCCTGATCCTGCGCACGGTCGGCCCGCACGACACCCAGGCGGTCTACGACGCCGCGCAGGACCCCGAGATCCAGCGCTGGACCACGGTGCCCTCGCCGTATCTGCCCGAGCACGCGAGCGGCTTCACCGAGGAACTGGTCCCCGACGGCTGGGCGCAGGGTTCGATGTTCACCTTCGGTGTGTTCCTCACCGGCGGAGAACTCGCCGGCATGCTCGGTCTCACCATGCGGTCGCTCGGCGTGGCGGAGGTCGGCTTCTGGGCGGCCAAGGAGCACCGCGGCCACGGTTACGTCACCGAGGCCACGCTCACCGCCTGCCGGTGGATCTTCACCGAGGTCGGCGTCGACCGGGTCGAATGGCGTGCCGAGGTCGGCAACCGCGCCTCCCGCGCGGTGGCGGAACACGCGGGGTTCACCATCGAGGGCACCCTGCGCTCCGCGCTCAACAACAAGGGAGTGCGCCGGGACTGCTGGGTCGGCTCCCTGCTCCCCTCTGACCTGGGCCTGCCGTCCACAGCGCCGTACCTGCCCGCCCGCACCTGACCGCTCCGGCCGCCCGCCCAGCCTGTCCCCGGGCGTCCGCCCAGCCTGTCCCCGGGCGTCCGCCCAGCCCGCTCCTGGGCCCCTGCCCTGCCTGTCCCCCGAGCCTCCGCTCAGCCCGCCGCCCGGCCTCCGCCCCGCCGTCTCCGGGCGTCTGCCCAGCTCACCGCGGACTGTCAGTGGCACCCTCTATCGTCCGGGGCATGACGACCCTTCCGCGACCGACGACCACCCTCACCGCGGACGACGCCCGCCGTATCGCCCTGCGGGCCCAGGGCTTCCTCGGCGCGCCCGACCGGCGGGCCGGAGTCCGCGGCGTGCTGCGCCACCTCGGCGCGGTCCAGCTCGACACGATCTCGGTCCTCGCCCGCTCCCACGAACTCGTGCCGTACGCCCGGCTCGGCGCGGTCGGCCGCAAGACGGCCGAGGCCGCCTACTGGACGGGCGCCCATGCCTTCGAGTACTGGTCGCACGCGGCGTGCATCCTGCCCATCGAGGAGTGGCCGCACTTCGCCTTCCGCCGCCGCGCCTACCGTGACCGCCCACACTGGAACCACGAGCTGCCCGAGGGCGTCTACGACCAGGTCATCAAGCAACTGCGCGCGGAAGGCCCGCTGACCTCCACGGAACTGGGCGGCGCGAAGAAGACGAGCGACTGGTGGGACTGGTCCGGCACCAAGGTCGCGGTGGAGCGCGCGCTGATGTACGGCGAGGTGGTGTGCGTCGAGCGGCGCGGCTGGAAGCGGGTGTACGACCTCGCCGAGCGCGCCGTCCCGGACGCGCTGCTGCACGACGAGCTGGACGACGCCGAGTGCTTGCGCCGCCTGGTCCGACTGGCCGGCGAGTCCCTCGGAGTCGGCACGCGCGCGGACATCGCCGACTACCACCGCCTCAAGGGCGAGCAGGTCGACGCGGTGATCGCCGACTCGGGTCTGGTGCCGGTCGAGGTCGAGGGCTGGGGGAAGCCGGCCTGGGCCGATCCGGCGGCCCTGGCGACACCGCCGCGCGGCCGGCACCGCACCACCCTTCTGTCGCCGTTCGACTCGCTGATCTGGGAGCGGGCGCGCACGGAGCGGATCTTCGGCTTCACCCACCGTCTGGAGGCGTACGTGCCCAGGCCGAAGCGGGTCTACGGCTACTTCGCGATGCCCGTGCTCGCAGGCGGCCGACTGGTCGGGCGGGTGGACCCGGCGCGCGAGGGCCGCACGCTGGTGGCCAGGCAGGTCACCCTGGACGGCCCGAAGGCGGTCCCTGCGGTCGCCGAGGCCCTGATCGAGGCGGCGAGCTGGGTGAACTGCACGGACGTCCGGGTGGAGCGGGTGGACGCACCCGGCCTGCGCGAGCCCCTGACGAGGGAACTCGCCGGCCTGCTCGGGTAGGCCCTAGCGGATCTCGAGGATCTTCTCCCGCATCGCGTAGACCACGGCTTCCATCCTGGAGTGCAGCTGGAGCTTCTCCAGGATGTTGCGGACGTGGTTCTTCACGGTGTTCTCGGAGATGAACAGTTCCTTGGCGATGTCCCGGTTGTTCATCCCGGTGGCGACGAGCTTGAGGACCTCCAGCTCCCGGTCGGTCAGCCGCGGCGCAGGCACCAGCCGGCGCTCGTCGGTGCGCTGGATCATCGACTTGAACTCGGTGAGGAGCTTGGAGGCCATCGACGGGCTGATCTGCGACTGCCCGTCGGCCACCGCGCGAATGGCGGTCGACACCTCGTCCGTGGAGATCTCCTTGAGGAGGTATCCCGTCGCGCCCGCCTTGATCGCGTCGTAGAGGTCGGCCTCCTCGTCGCTGATCGTCAGCATGATGATCTTGGCGCTGGGGGCGACCTCCTTGATGGAGGTGCAGGCCTCGATCCCGCCGCGCTTGGGCATGCGGACGTCCATCAGCACGATGTCGGGGAGCAGGTCTGCGGCCTTGTCCACGGCCTCGGCCCCGTCACCGGCCTCGCCGACGACCTGGATGTCCTCCTCGGCCGCGAGCACGATCTCCAGGCCGCGCCGGAAGAGGGCGTGGTCGTCCACGACCAGGACCCTGATCGGCTCCGCGTGTGCGGAGCCCGTGTCCGGGCCCATGCCGATGACACCGTCGTCGGCATCCTCGTCCCGCATCGGTCCGAAGGTGTCCGCCATCGTTCCTCCCCCTGAAGGCTGTGGCCTGTGGTCCTGTGCCATCGCCAACCCAAGGCAGCGGCCCACCGGTTGGGCCGGTCCGGCCATGATTTCATGCCCGGGCGACACCGGGGTGACGGGCGAGGCGTGAACTGGTCGCACACAGGTGCCCCTGGGGGCGCACACGCGCTTCCAGGGGCACCGGCTCGATATGGGCCGGATGGGTCAGCCGCCCAGCGTGCCACCTGCCGCGGGGGGCTGCGCCTCAGCGACCATCGGGTCCGTGCTGAGGTGGATCACGCCGTAGTCGTAGGCGTGTCGCCGGTAGACGACGCTGGGTTCCTTCGTCTCTGCGTCGACGAACAAGTAGAAGTCGTGGCCGACCAGTTCCATCTCGTACAAGGCCTGGTCGAGGCTCATCGGGGCGGCGACGTGGGTCTTCTCGCGGACGACGAGGGGGCCTTCACCCTTGACCTCCAGCGAGCCGATCTTCTTCGTCGGCACTCCGTCCGTCTCTTCCTCCTGAGCGGGGAGGCCGTTGCCGTTCAGCGTCGCCGCGCCCGGGACGTGGTCGGGCACCTCGGCCGCCGAGATCCGGCGTGCGCCTCGGCGGGAGAAACGCTTGTCGTGCTGCTTGCGCAGCCGCGCGTCCAGCTTCTCCGCCGCCAGGTCGAGTGCCGCGTACGGGTCGCTGGCCGCTGCCTCCGCCCGGATCACCGGACCGCGGGAGCGGAGCGTGATCTCCACTCGGTCACAGCGGTCGGCCTGTCGGGGGTTGGGCTCCTTGGACACCTCGACGTCGAGGCTGATCACCTTGGCATCGAGCCTCTGGATCTTCTCCAGCTTCAGCTTCTCGGCCACGTGCTTGCGGAACCGCTCGGGCACCTCGGTCTTGCGGCCCTTGACGACGATGTCCACGCAGAACTCCGTTCCCGGATCGCTCCGCTCCATCGGCGGAGCATCTCCCTTTTGCACCAGGTCCGGTGATCACCGGACCGCGGACTCGGTGACTTCCACCTCCTCCTCCCCCAAGGGCGAGAGCTCCACCCCACCGCCACGGGTGATTGCCGAAAACCCGCGGCACGGCATTCCGATATGAGAGGTGTGGCCTGCGCCTTTCCTCACAACCGAACATATCTCGCCCGGACGGATGTCGTCACCCTCTACTCCTGCGTACCTCCGTTCCGGTGAATTACCCCTCTCGCTGCCTGCAACGATGCAAGTCAGCGGTCAGTTCCTGTTTATTCGAAAGAATCCAGCGGAGCGGCGATCACGGCCGTATGGAGCGCATGTCGGACGGTGTTCACGACCGTCTTTTCCGGTGCACCATGCACCCACTTCTCGCTCTCCCACCGTGTTCCGATCCGTCGTTCATCCCTTCCTTCCCGAGTTACGGCTCCGTACACGACTGTTCTCACTCCAGTTCCCTCCTCTGCCACCTCCCGGACAGCTCGCGCCGCCTCCGCGAGGCTGGCGCCGGTGGTGATCAGGTCGTCGACGAGCACGACGCGACCCTCGCCGAGCAGCCGGCCACCGCCAGCCGTCACCTCCAGCGCGCCCGCGAGGTTCGCCAGGCGCCGCCGCGCGTCCAGCCCGGCCTGGTCCGCCACCGGCCGCCGCTGGCGCAGCACGGCCGCCACCCTGGCCGGCGTCCCGGTGCGCCGCAGCTCCCGGGCCGCCGCGAGCGCCATCCGCCGCACCGGATCGTGCCCACGCGCCCGCACGGCCCATCGGGCGGAGGGCACGGGCACGAGCAGCACGGGCCAGGAGCCCGCGGCAGTGGCACCTGCGCCGCTCTCGCCGAGCCCTGCCCGCACGGCTCCCGCCAGGGCCGTGCCCAGGGCTCCCGCGAGGGCCAGCGCGCCCCGCTCCTTGTGCGCGAGAAGCAGCGTGCGCACCTCCTCCGCGTACGGAGCCACCGCATGCACCACCGGCAGCCCGGCCGGCTCCGGCACCGGCCGCACCCGCCGCGGCGCTCGGCCGTACAGCGCGGCCCGGCACCGCGGGCAGAGCACCGTACGAGGTGCTCCGCAGCCCGCGCAGTCGGTCGGCAGCACCAGGTCGGTGAGGTTCTGCCACCACCCCCGCATGTCCACCACTGTGCCAACACGGAAGCGGTCCGGCCACCCCTGTGGAAAACGCGCTGTGGACAACCCGGAGAAACGCGCACCGCCCCTCACCCACACGGGGGAAGGGGCGGTGCGTGATACGACGCTCAGCCCGGATAGACCGGCGCCGTCCCGTCCTTGTCCACCTTCTGCCACTGCGACCCGGACGGCAGCCGTACGATCCCGTCCTCCGAGCAGGCCACCAGCGGCACCCGCTCGTCCTCGGACGCGGCGATCGACTTCACACCGGTGAGCGCGCCCGGCGCCGGCCCGTCGAGCGTGGAGCCGTCGACCTGGACGTACCGCAACTGAAGCACACCGCCCTGCTCCCGGCCGACGACGAGCAGCCTGCTGTCCCCGGCCCACGAAAGGGCGCTGACCTGCTCCAGGTCGGGCGCAGCCGATCGCAGTTCGACCACCGACGTGCCCTGTCCCGTACCGTCGTCGTGCTGGATCCGGCCGATGAGCAGGGACTGCTTGCCGGCCTTCTCCACCACGAGCGCGATCCGCACCCCGTCCGCGGCGACCCGCGCGTCCCTGATCCGGCCGGGCAGGTCCGGGACCGCGACCTCCTCCGGTTTGGCAACGCCCTGTTCCAGGACGTACAGCCGTGAACGGCGTGAGTCCCGGTCGGCCACCCACAGGTCGCCGCGGGCGTCCCAGCTCGGTGTCGTCAGCCGGTCGTCCAGGGTCGCGCCCTGGCTGCTCACCAGCGCCTGCCCCAGCGAACCGCCCGACGCCAGCGACGTCACGTACAACGACCTGCCCTGGCCGCCGACGCCGGCCGCGCTGTGCTCGTCCCGCGACACCGCCACCGACTCGAGCGCCTTGCCGCCCTCGCCCAACGGGCCCGGCACCGGTACGGCGCTGGTGGTGGTGCTCCCGGTCGGCATCCGCACCAGCCGGTGCTTGCCGTCGAGGTAGTACAGGTTCTCTGGGCTCTTGGCCGACCCGCGCCAGGCGGTGACCTCGGCGCGCTCCTCGTTGAGGTCGCACAGCCGGTGGCCGCCGACGCCCTGCAGCTCGACGGACTCCAGCGTCGGCGCCAGGTTCCGCAGCGTGAACAGCAGCTGCGTCGCCATCTCGGTGCACTTGGTCGCCGTGACCTCGGCCCCCTTGAGGTTGAGCGGCACGGTCAGCTTGTTCTGGTCGTCCGGCGCCAGCCCCGACACGTCCTTCTGCAGGGCCGTACCGGTCGGGAAGCTGGACCTGACGACCGGCCCGAGCCAGCGGGTGGGGCCGCTCAGCAGCGAGCGGACCATCTGCGTCATCGGGTCCACCTTGCTGCGCACGAACACCGGGTCGGCGACCGCCACCGGATCCCGCGTGGACCCGACCGTCGTGTCGGAGGCGAAGTAGTACTTGTCGACGGACGTGTAGTTGCGCTGGAAGTCCGACTTGCCCATGACGACACCGTCGGGCAGCGCGTCGATGCGCCACTGCCCGTTCTTGGGGTCCCGCGTGAGGTGCACCTTCTTGCGGTAGGAGCCGCCGACCGGTTCGTACGCCTGCTGTGAGTCCACCGTCGCGACCCTGCTGCCCGCGAGGACGCAGGTGACGCTGCTCGTCGGCTCCGACCCCGTGCCCGGCCGGCAGTCGGGCTCGATGCTCGGCCCGTTGGCGAGGACCGTGGTCGACCGCTCCGGCCGCCAGTTGTGCGCCGCGGCGGACGTCAGGTACTTGCGGGCTGTGTCGTACGCCGGGTCGTCGCTGGTCAGCGCCTCCAGGAAGCCCTGCATGATCTCGGCGGGCCCGGCACCCTCGGCCGGCGGCATGGCGAACACCCGGACCCCGGTGTCCTGCCGCGGCGTGGACTCCACGTTCCGCAGATCCCCGCTGTCGGGCATCGAGGCGCACCCGGACAGCAGTACGGTTCCCAGGGCGGCGTACGCCACCGCGCGTCCCGGCCGGGGCCGGGCGCCCCCCCTGCGGTCAGCGCCCACGAAATGCCTCCCCTGGCTCCGTCGAGTCCTCCGTGTCGGCCGCATCCGGCCGTGCCGCGCCCGCGTCGGGTGCCGGACGCGCGGCGGGCCTGTCGTCCGCGCGCCGTGCGCCACCGGTGGGCCGGGGCACCACGCGCGCGCCGTTGCCGTTGCCGGGCAGTGCGGCCGGGTCGGCGGCGGGGGCGCCAGGAGCCGGACGCGGCGCGATCGGGGCGCGCGGTGGCAGGGCGGGCGCCTGGGCGCCGCGCTGCTGCACGGGAAGGGTCGCCCGCTTCTCCTCGCCTCCGCCGGGCAGACCGGCCTCGTCGAGGCCACGGTTACGGCGCGAGTCCTTGGGCTCCAGCGGTATCGGCGAACCGCGCAGCGGCTCGTCCGCGGTCCTGGGCAGCGTCAGCCGGAACTGCGAGCCACCGCCCGGCTCGCCCCAGGCCTGCAGCCAGCCGCCGTGCAGCCGCGCGTCCTCCAGGGCGATCGACAGCCCGAGGCCCGTACCGCCGGTGGTACGCGCGCGTGCCGGGTCCGCCCGCCAGAAGCGGCTGAAGACCCGGGTCGCCTCGCCCGGCTTGAGGCCCACGCCGTAGTCGCGCACCGCGACGGCGACCGCGCCGCCCGCGGCGGCGAGCTTGACGACGACGTCCTTGCCCTCGCCGTGCTCGACGGCGTTGACGACGAGGTTGCGCAGCACGCGCTCCACACGGCGGGCGTCGGCCTCGGCGACGACGGGCTGCTGGTCGCCGACCACGCGTATGTGCGTGCCCTTGCGCTCGGCGAGTGGCTCGGCGCCGCTGACCACGCGCCGGACGACCTCCCTGAGGTCTATCGGCTCGGCCTCCAGCGCCGCCGCGCCCGCGTCGAAGCGGCTGATCTCCAGCAGATCGGCGAGCAGCGACTCGAACCGGTCCAGCTGGTCGGCGAGCAGCTCGGCCGAGCGCGCGGTCACCGGGTCGAAGTCCTGGCGCGCCTCGTGGATGACGTCCGCAGCCATACGGACGGTGGTCAGCGGGGTGCGCAGCTCGTGCGAGACGTCCGACACGAACCGGCGCTGCATCCGCGACAGGTCCTCCAGCTGCTGGATCTTCACCTGGAGGTTCTGCGCCATCTTGTTGAAGGCCTCGCCCAGGCGCGCGATGTCGTCCTCGCCGGTGACCTTCATCCGCTCCTGCAGTCGCCCAGCGGAAAGCCGCTCCGCGATCCCGGCCGCCATCCGCACCGGCGTGACGACCTGGCGCACCACCAGCCAGGCGATGGCTCCGAGCAGCACGACGACGAACAGCCCCGCGGTCGCGAGGGTGCCCTTGACCAGGCTCAGGGACTTCTCCTCCTGCGTGAGCGGGAAGAGGTAGTACAGCTCGTACGGCCGCCCGTTGGGGTCGTTGACCTGCTTGCCGATGACGAGCGCCGGCTGCGACTCCTTGCCGTTGGCGTAGACGATCCGGGTGTAGCTCTGGGCGGCCGTCGTACCGCTGTTGACCCGCTCGCGCAGGTCGTCGGGGATGCTGGAGGTCGGGTTGACGTTCCCGGAGCCGCGCGGGCTGCGGCCGCCGCCGCTGTCGTCGCCGACGGGCAGCGTGACGACGTCGAACGCGCCCGCGCCGCCGCTGGACAGCGACTCCACAAGGTCGCTCATCCACTGGATGACGTTCTGCGACTGACGGCCGTCCGCGGTCGCGGTGCCGTCGGCGGTGGCGCTCCCGGCGGCCGCGCCCGTACCGGCGCCGCTGGCCGCCTCGTCGGCCTTCTGCTTGGCCACCGCGAACCCACCCGTGGCCTGGCTCTGCGAGGCCTTCACCTTCGCGTCCAGCAGGCCGTTGCGCACCTGCCCGATCACGACGAACCCCAGCAGCAGCACGACGCCCAGGGACATCACCAGCGTCGTGGCGACGACCCGCAGCTGGATGTTGCGCCGCCACAGTCGCATCACCGGCAGCAGCGGACGACGCACCCATCGCAGGAGCAGCCTGATGACCGGGCTGCCCTGGACCCCGCCCTGGAGCAGCCCGCCCTCGAAGAGACTTCTGAACCGGGCTCCCGCCGTCCGGCCGACAGGCCGCCCCGGACGGGACCCGGACCGGCCGGGAGCCGAAGCGGCACTGTCCCCCGACACGTCAGCTCGGCCCGGCCTTGTAACCGACACCGCGGACGGTCACCACGATCTCGGGCCGCTCCGGATCCTTCTCGACCTTGGAACGCAGCCGCTGGACGTGCACGTTGACAAGCCGCGTGTCTGCGGCGTGCCGGTAGCCCCACACCTGCTCGAGCAGCACCTCACGGGTGAACACCTGCCACGGCTTGCGGGCGAGCGCGACCAGCAGGTCGAACTCGAGCGGGGTCAGCGCGATCGACTGCCCGTCCCGCTTCACCGAGTGTCCGGCGACATCGATGACCAGGTCACCGATGGTCAGCTGCTCCGGCGCAGGCTCCTCCGACCTCCGCAGCCGCGCCCGGATCCGGGCGACCAGCTCCTTCGGCTTGAACGGCTTGACGATGTAGTCGTCCGCGCCCGACTCCAGGCCCACGACCACGTCGACGGTGTCGCTCTTCGCCGTGAGCATCACGATCGGCACCCCGGACTCGGCCCGGATCAGCCGGCACACCTCGATGCCGTCCCGACCGGGCAGCATCAGGTCGAGCAGAACCAGATCGGGCTTGGTCTCCCGGAAAGCGGCCAGCGCCTTGTCGCCGTCGGCTACGAAAGACGGCTCAAAACCTTCACCACGCAGCACGATGCCGAGCATCTCGGCCAGTGCGGTGTCGTCGTCGACGACAAGGACTCGTCCCTTCATAAACGACATCATCCCATTCTCATAACAGCGACAGGCGCCCTGGTGAGGGAGGTCACTGGCCGGTGACGATAGTCGTACGGAGCCGTCACTGTCTGCCCCTGTCCTCTGACGTCGATCTCCGTGGCGGCTGTCGCGCCCGCCACCTCGGGCACGCGCGAGGGCCACACGGGTGGCATGCCGTGCCCTTCGATCTCGCTATTGGCTGGTCGTTGCCCCGCGCGACCCGGCGCACAGCTCCGCGAGGGCCTCGGCCGTCACGGGGGAAACGACTCCCTCCTCGGTGACGATGGCCGTCACCAGTTCGGGCGGCGTCACGTCGAACGCCGGGTTGTACGCCTGGGTCCCCAGGGGCGCCACCGGAACCCCGCCTCCCGCTCCCGTCACTGGCACCTGAGGCGCTGCGATCTCGGTGACCTCGAAGCCGGGCCGCTGCTCCACCTCGATGGACGCCCCGTCGGGAGTGTCCGGATCCACCGTCGTCACCGGGGCCACCACGATGAACGGCACATGGTGGTACCGCGCCAGCACAGCGAGCGGATAGCTCCCCACCTTGTTCGCCACCGAGCCGTCGGCCGCGATCCGGTCCGCCCCGATCAGCACCGCGTCCACCTCACCGGCCGCGAGAAGTGAACCCGCCGCGCTGTCGGTGAGCAAGGTGTACGCCATGCCGGTGCGGGCCGCTTCGTACGCCGTGAGGCGGGCACCCTGCAACAACGGCCGTGTCTCGTCCACCCACAGCCGCCGCAGCCGCCCCTCACGGTGCGCTTTGAGGGCCACCGCGAAGGCCGTGCCCTCACCGCCCGACACCAGCGAGCCGCTGTTGCAGTGGGTGAGGATCCGGTGCCTGCCGCCGGGGACCAGCTCGTCCAGCAGCGCCAGTCCGTGAGCCGCCATCCGGACGCTGGCATCGGCGTCCTCCCGGTGCTGCGCCCGCGCCGCGGCCAGCGCCGCCGTGGCCGCGGCGGTGGGATCACCGCTCTGCGCCAGCGCGGCCTGATACGCGGCCTGGGCCCGGCGAACGCCGACGGACAGGTTCACCGCGGTGGGCCGTGCGCCCTCAAGGGCCCACGCCGCCTCGGCCACGTCGAATCCGCGCGCGGCGGCGAGCGCGACACCGTACGCCCCCGCGATCCCGAGCAGCGGCGCCCCGCGCACGGCGAGCGAACGGATCGCCTCCACCAGCGCCGGCGCGTCCGTGCACACCAGCTCGACCTCCTCGGCCGGCAGCCGCGTCTGATCGAGAAGCACCAGCACAGGGCCTTCGGGTGGTTCCTCCCATCGAATCGCAGGTATCTCGGTCGGCCGTTTGTCCCCGTCAGTTCGCGCCTGCTGATCAGCCATGCGGTCAGTCTGCCCCGGATCCGGCAGACAATTGAAGGCACCCAGCGCCTACCGCGGCCGGTCCCTTGATGACCACCCCATGGCACGATGGCTGCCAACCTGCCGCCGCGACCGCGGACGGGCACCGAGAAGGAGCTTCGATGACAGACACTCCGGGCTGGGCCTCGCCCGGAACCGCCCCGTCGAACGAGGGGCGGGAACCCGGCGCGTCCGGTCCCGCCGAGCCTGCCGACCGCCCCGGCGACACCGCACCCGCGCCGCAGCCGGATGCCAACGCGCAGGGCCCAGGCGTGAAGTGGTCCAAGGAGCAGCCGCCGGCCGGCCAGTGGTCCGCGCCCACCGGTGCCCCAAGCCCCCAGCAGACCCCGCCACCCCCGCCGCCCGGCCCGGGCTGGACCGGACAGCCGCCCGGCGGGTACGGAGGCGGATACGGCGGCCCTCCCGGCGGCTACGGCGGTCACGGAGCCCCCGGCGGTCACGGAGCCTGGGGCGGCGGCTGGGGCGGCCCCCCGCCCGCGGCCAAGCCCGGTGTCATCCCGCTGCGCCCGCTCGGCGTCGGCGAGATCCTCGACGGCGCCGTCTCCACCATGCGCACCCACTGGCGCACCGTGCTCGGCATCTCGCTGGCTGTGTCCCTGCTCCTGAACACCAGCATGGTCCTGCTGCAGGGCCTCGTCCTGAACGACACCGCCGTCCAGTCGACGATCAACGACCCGAACAACGCCAGCCCCGACGAAGCGCTCCACGCCTTGCGCGAGACCATGATCGGCACCGGCATCGTCGCCGTGATCCGCACGGTCGCCATCATCGTTTTGACCGCCCTGCTCACGACCATCACCAGCCGGGCCGTCCTGGGCAGGTCGGTCACCGCCGGCGAGGCTTGGCGCGAATCCCGCCCGCAGATCCTGAAACTCTGCGGACTGCTCATCCTGCTCGGCCTGATCTTCGCCGGTGTCGTGCTCGTCGGTGGACTGCCCGGCCTCCTCGTCCTGCTCGCCGGCAACAGCGACGGCGGAGCCGCCCTGCTCGTCCTCGGCTTCCTCGCGGCCACCGTCGTCGCGGTATGGCTGGGGATCCGCTTCTACCTGGCAGCGCCGGCCCTGATGCTGGAGCGGCAGGGCATCGTGAAGTCCCTGAAGCGCTCCGCGAAGCTCGTCCGCGGCTCCTGGTGGCGCACCTTCGGCATCGTGCTGCTCACCCTGCTGATCACCATCATCGTCGCGTCGGTCATCTCCATTCCCTTCACCCTGATCGGGGCCGCCGTCAGTGGCGACAGCACGGGCGACGTGCTCGGCACCAGCGGCGGACACATCGGCTGGACCGCCCTGATCATCCGGGGTATCGGCGCCCTGATCGGCACCACGCTCACCCTGCCGATCAGCGCGGGCGTCACCGTGCTCCTCTACATCGACCAGCGCATCCGTCGCGAGGCCCTCGACCTGGAACTGGCCCGCGCCGCCGGTGTCCAGAGCGCCGGCGGCCCCGGTCCCGTCCCGGGGAGCTGATGCGGTGAGTCCCACGGGGGGAGTGCTCACGGCCGCGGCCCCGTCCGGCGCCGTCGGCACGGTCGTAGAAGGCCTGCTGCGTGCGGCGGACACCGTCGTCCACGCAGCGGGCGGCTCGGGAGACGAGCCGCCCGTGACCATCCCGCGTGGTCCCGCGCGGGAGGCGGCTCGCCGCGAGCTGTCCAAGCGGATGTACCACGAGAACGACCCCGGACTGTTCCAGCGCGCGCTGAACGCGTTCTGGGACTGGCTCGACCGGCTGTTCAACTCGGCCGCCTCGGCGACACCCGGCGGCCCACTCGGCCTGGTCGTCGTGGTCCTGTTCGTCGTCGCCGTCCTGGCCGCCCTGTGGTGGCGCCTGGGCACCCCGCGCCGGCAACCCTCCTCCACCGCCGCCGCCCTGTTCGACGACCGCCCCCGCAGCGCCGCCGAACACCGCGCCGCCGCCGAGGCACACGCGGCCCAGGGCCACTGGAACCAGGCCGTGCAGGAACGCATGCGGGCCATCGTCCGCTCCCTGGAGGAACGCACCCTGCTCGACGTCCGCCCGGGCCGCACCGCCGACGAAGCCGCCGCCGAGGCCGCCCGGACCCTGCCCGCGCACACCGACCGACTGCGGGCCGCAGCCCGCGAGTTCGACGACGTGACATACGGCGGACGCAGGGCGACCGAACAGTCGTACCACCGCATCGCCGAACTCGACCGCGACCTGGAACGCAGCCGGCCCGCCCTCGCCCACAGCACCACCAGCACGGCCCGCACCACCCACCAGGGGGCCGCCGAGTGACCGCCGAGGCCACGCTGCCGACGACCTCCACCGCGCCCACCGTCCGCCAGGTGTGGACCCGCGCGCGAGGCATCGCGCTCGCCGCCGCGCTGATCCTGGTGGCGGCCGTCGCCATGGCGGCCGTACGCTCCACCGCCCGGCACGGCGAACTGGACCCGCGCTCCGCCGACCCCTACGGCAGCCGTGCCGTCGCTCAACTCCTCGCCGACCGGGGCGTCTCCACGCGCGTGGTCACCACGCTCGGCGCCGCACGGGACGCCGCCGGGCCGGACACCACTCTCCTGGTCGCCGTGCCCGACCTGCTGACGAACCGTCAACAGGTCCAGTTGCACAAGGCCACCGCGGCCTCCGGAGGACGCACCGTCCTGGTCGCGGCCGGCAGCCCCTCCGTCGAACGACTCGCCCCCGGAGTCACCGCAGACCCCGCCACGAGCAGCGCCACCACGCTCGCCCCCGGCTGCACCCTGCCCGAGGCCCGGCGCGCCGGCAGCGCCGACACCGGCGGCATCCGCTACACCACCACCCGCCTCGGCGCCGACCGCTGCTACCCCAGCGCACGCCTCGCCACCCTGCTGCGCGTCCCCGAGGCTTCCGGGGGCGGCGACACCGTCGTGCTCGGCGCGCCCGACATCCTCTACAACGACCGCCTCGACGAGCAGGGCAACGCCTCGCTCGCCCTCCAACTCCTCGGCTCCCGCCCCCATCTGGTCTGGTACCTCCCCTCGCTCTCCGACACCTCGGCCACCGGCACCGGCGACCGCAAGAACTTCCTCGACCTGCTCCCCTCGGGCTGGCTCTGGGGCACCCTGCAGCTCTTCGTCGCAGCGGTCCTCGCCGCCTTCTGGCGGGCACGCCGCTTCGGCCTCCTCGTGCCCGAAAAACTCCCCGTCGCGATCCGCGCCTCGGAGACCGCCGAAGGCCGCGCTCGCCTCTACCGCAAGGCCGACGCCCGCGACCGCGCGGCCGCCGCTCTTCGCTCCACCACCCGCACCCGCCTCGCCCCCCTCGTCGGCATCCCCGTCACCCAGGCGCACACGCCCGAGGCCCTGCTCCCCGCCCTGTCCGCCCACCTCACCGGCGACCAACAGGCCCTGCACTCCCTCCTCTTCGGACCGCCGCCCGGCGACGACGCGGCCCTCATCGCACTCACCGACCGACTCGACGCCCTCGAAAGAGAGGTACGCCGTTCATGATGGACCCGACCACTGACAACGCCGGGAACACCGGGGGCCCGGGCACCGCCCGAGCCTCCCTGGAAGCCCTGCGCGCCGAGATCGCCAAAGCTGTGGTCGGCCAGGACCCCGCCGTGACCGGCCTCGTCGTCGCCCTCCTCTGCCGCGGACACGTTCTCCTTGAAGGAGTCCCCGGAGTCGCCAAAACGTTGCTCGTCCGCGCCCTGGCTTCCGCACTGGAACTCGACACCAAGCGCGTCCAGTTCACTCCCGACCTGATGCCGAGCGACGTCACCGGCTCGCTCGTCTACGACACCCGCACTGCCCAGTTCTCCTTCCAGGAGGGCCCGGTCTTCACCAACCTGCTGCTCGCGGACGAGATCAACCGCACTCCGCCCAAGACCCAGTCCTCCCTCCTCGAGGCCATGGAGGAACGCCAAGTCACGGTCGACGGCACCCCCCGCCCGCTCCCCGAGCCGTTCCTCGTCGCCGCAACGCAGAACCCGGTCGAGTACGAGGGCACCTACCCCCTCCCCGAGGCCCAACTGGACCGGTTCCTCGTCAAACTGACGATCCCTCTGCCGTCCCGTCAGGACGAGATCGACGTCCTGACCCGCCACGCCTCGGGCTTCAACCCGCGAGACCTGCGCGCCGCCGGCGTACGCCCCGTCGCCGGACCCGCCGACCTGGAGGCGGCCCGCGCCGCCGTCGCCAAGACGACCGTGTCCCCCGAGATCACCGCGTACGTCGTGGACATCTGCCGCTCCACGCGGGAGTCGCCCTCCCTCACCCTCGGCGTGTCCCCGCGCGGCGCCACCGCTCTCCTGGCCACCTCGCGCGCCTGGGCCTGGCTGACGGGCCGCGACTACGTCATCCCCGACGACGTCAAGGCCCTCGCCCTGCCCACCCTGCGCCACCGTGTCCAGCTGCGCCCCGAAGCGGAGATGGAGGGCGTGACGGCGGACTCCGTCATCACCGCCATCCTTGCCCACGTCCCGGTCCCCCGCTGATGGCACTCACCGGACGCGCAGCCCTCCTCGCGGCCCTCGGTTCGATCCCCGTCGGCATCCTCGATCCCGGCTGGACGGGCATCCTCGCCGTCAACGGCCCCCTGGCCCTCGCCTGCGCCTGCGACTACGCGCTCGCCGCCCCCGTACGACGGCTCGTCCTGTCCCGCTCCGGCGACACCTCCACCCGTCTCGGGGACTCCGCCGACGTCACGCTCACGATCACCAACCCGTCCCGCCGACCCCTGCGGGCACAACTGCGGGACGGGTGGCCGCCCAGCAGCTGGCAGCCGGGCACCGAGATCGAGGCCTCCCGCCACCGTCTGGCCGTCCCCCCGGGCGAACGCCGGCGCGTCACGACCAGGCTGCGCCCCACCCGCCGCGGCGATCGCCAGGCCGACCGCGTGACGATCCGCTCCTACGGCCCCCTCGGACTGTTCTCCCGCCAAGGCGCCCACAAGCTGCCCTGGTCCGTACGAGTTCTGCCCCCGTTCACCAGCCGAAAGCACCTCCCGTCGAAACTCGCCCGATTGCGTGAACTCGACGGCCGCACCAGCGTGCTGACCCGCGGCGAGGGAACGGAGTTCGACAGCCTGCGCGAGTACGTCCCCGGGGACGACACCCGCTCCATCGACTGGCGAGCCACCGCCCGCCAGTCCGCCGTCGCCGTGCGCACCTGGCGCCCGGAGCGCGACCGTCACATCCTGCTCGTCCTGGACACCGGCCGCACCTCGGCCGGCCGCGTGGGCGACGCCCCACGCCTCGACGCCTCCATGGACGCCGCACTCCTCCTCGCGGCCCTGGCCTCCCGAGCCGGCGACCGCGTGGCGCTCCTCGCGTACGACCGCCGGGTACGGGCCCTGGTGCAAGGCCGCTCGGCAGGAGACGTACTGCCGGGCCTGGTCAGCGCGATGGCCCCGCTGGAACCGGCACTCGTCGAGACCGACGCCCGGGGTCTCACCTCGGCCGCTCTGCGTACGGCACCGCGCCGATCCTTGATCGTGCTGCTCACGACGCTCGACGCGGCCCCCGTGGAGCAGGGCCTGCTGCCCGTGCTGCCACAGCTCACTCAACGACACACCCTTCTGGTCGCCTCGGTGGCCGACCCGCACATCGCACGAATGGCAGAATCCCGGGGCAGCGCGGAAGCGGTGTACGAGGCAGCGGCGGCGGCTCAGGCGCAGAGCGAGCGTCAGCGCACGGCTGAGCAGCTGCGACGGCATGGCGTGACGGTTGTGGACGCGACGCCGGAGGATTTGGCGCCGGCATTGGCGGATGCGTATCTGGCTCTGAAGGCGGCGGGCCGGCTCTGATCCGCCGTGACTTTTCCGCCCGTCGGGGTACTGCCGGTCCTGAAACGCAGAAAGGCCCACGCCGGACGGCGTGGGCCTTTCTCAAAGATTGTTCGGCGGCGTCCTACTCTCCCACAGGGTCCCCCCTGCAGTACCATCGGCGCTGTGAGGCTTAGCTTCCGGGTTCGGAATGTAACCGGGCGTTTCCCTCACGCTATGACCACCGAAACACTATGAAACTGTGAACGCCGCACCACCTTTCGGCGGGGCTGTTCGTGGTTTCAGAACCAACACAGTGGACGCGAGCAACTGAGGACAAGCCCTCGGCCTATTAGTACCGGTCACCTCCACCAGTTACCTGGCTTCCAGATCCGGCCTATCAAC